>CALEMP010000155.1 GCA_937910685.1 uncultured bacterium | reverse complement strand
TGGGTGGTCTTTACGGATTTGGATCCGGGTTGGGGCCATCCATGGCCACCCTTTTCGAGGCTGTAGAGTTGGACCTCGGTGTTTCCCTTCTTCATGGTCCAGGTGTCCAGGTGCACGAGGCCTTTGTTTAGATCCTCGCGTTTGTGTTCGCTGCAGTCGCCGTGCTTGGCGAAGAGGGCTGCGGACTCGGTGGCGGTGGGGATGCCCCAAGAGCCTTCTTTGCCGTAGGGCACGATCTGATCGACCATGCCGTGGAAGGAGATTACGGAAACGGGAAACTTGGGCTTGGTCTTGTCGATCAGCAGGCCGGCAACTGGGCCGATGGCGGCGATCTTGTGGGAGTGGGTGGCGGCAAAAGAGTAAGCCATGAAGGCGCCGCTGCTGTGGCCTGTCATGTAGACCTTGTTCGGATCGACTTTCAATTCCTTGAGCATCAAGTCGATCGTGTCCGACAGGAAGAGTGAATCCTTGGTGGCTGCGGCGCCCGTTCCCTGGTGCCACTGGACGGGCTTGCCGATTCCAGAGGGGAAGACCACGATGAACTTCTCCTTCTTGGCAAGTGCCTTCCAGCCGTAGTAGGCGCTTGATGCCATCTCGCTCGAGCCGTTGCGGCCATGCAGCATGATCACCATGGGCACGAGCTTCTTTTGACGGGGGTTGTAGCCCGAAGGGATGTGCAACAGGAAATCGCGGGTCATGCCCCCAGTTTCAATCGTGCGCTTGTGGGTTCCCTTCTTTTGGGCGCTGCAGGGTTCGCTCAGAATCCCAGCCGTCAGGGGCAGCAACAGGAGGGCGAATAGGAGGGTGGTTCTTCGGAGCATGGGGATCGGGGGTGAGAGGACTCGGCGATCATACACCAGGGAGTCCAATTCGCGGAAGCTACCTGATGAGGTTCGCGGCGAGGTCCCAGGTGGAACTAAGAACAGCCATCAGGTACGCGCCCCCCTCAGGCCAGCCGCCCACCACCACCGAGAGAATCAACCCATAGCTCAAGACATTTGCTGCGGGAAGGAAAAGCAGCGCGAATAGGAAGCCGACACCCTGCAGGTCAGTCTGGTGACGGTGGGTTTCGTTCCAGGTAGAAGTGGTCAATTCGTTCTGTGTTGAACGAGGAGGAGCGCCGCTTGATCCCGTGGACGACGTAGTCCTTCTTGAGGAGGAACTCTGCGAGGTATGCACCGTCCTGGCCGGTGATGCCGGTGATGAGCGCGACTTTCTTTCCTGTTGTCATTCGGGTTGGGGCTTGGATTAGATTCTGCATCCAACTCGCTGTCGATATTCCCTGTGAAAGTGAGTACCCAGAGCGTTTTGGATCCTAGAGCGTACCAACCCGGGCGTCTTTTTTGGCGTTCCCCGTCCAGATCTGGTTCGCGGATCGCGAGTGGGGCGACTGGGTTCCTCTCCAGGGAGGAGGCGCCGGTCCGCTTGGGCACTCGAGCCGATTCGAGGCGGCGGTGCGGAGGATGACGCGGAATGCGTCTCTCACAGGCCTCCCTAAAAAAACCCAAGAATTCCTGTCCACAATTCGTCGCAGGTGCTTTTACCCCACTGAGGCATCCGCCTCCGGCCCCGGGGCAACATTGTCCCAGGGATTCCCCCTATGCATCGGGCCCAGCCCAAACCGGCCATGATTGATCATTCCCCTGCCCGCAGAATCACATCCGCCCTCGCCCTCTGCATCGCCCTGGCTGCAGGCACCTCAGCCCAAGACCATTGCGTCGACTTCGATGGCGTTACTGGCTATGGGATCCACGGGGAATCCGCGCCCATCCAGGGCAGTATTTGGGAGGCTTGGGTCTATGTGGGGGCCTTGGATCCAGCCGCCACGATCCCCGGCTGGGTGGTCGGTTGGTGGGGGGCGTGGACCGCATCTCCCTTTCGGATTACAGCTACCGGGGAGCTCTTTGGGCCGGGCGGCTACGGCAATCCAGGCAGTGATGTTGTGTTGGCTCAGCTGGCGCCGGATTCTTGGCACCACTTAGCGGCTACCTTCGGAGGGGAGTGCTCTCCGAGTGTGGATGTTTATCTCGATGGTCAGTTGGCCATGTCCTTTGATGTGGGAACGCAATGCCCTAGTTCTTGGTATACGGTCCTCGCAGCCTACAATTACTTGGGTTGGAATGGGTTCTATAAGGGGCGCATCGACGAGGTGCGCATTTCCCACACCGCTCGCTATAGCGGCAGCTTCGTCCCTCAAACTCGCCATGCGGTGGACCCCGATACATGGGCGCTTTGGCACTTTGATGAGGGCTCCGGTGCGCAGGCAGCGGACGAAGTTTAGGGTCGCGTGTTTCAGCTCAATGGTGGTTATGGCTGGAGCGTTGGCGTCGGAGGGGACTGCGACGGAGACGGCATCCCGGACTCGGATGAAATCTCCCAAGGCGCTGCGGATTGCGACGGGGATACGGTTCCAGATTCCTGCCAACTCGCCGCGGACCCGAGTGTGGACTGGAATGGGGATGGTATTTTGGATTCCTGTGCCTCGGCGGTTTACTGCACGAGTCAACCGAACTCGACGGGTTTGGTGGCCGCGATTGGGGCCGTGGGTTCCCCACTGATCGCCGATGCGAGCTTCTCACTCGTCGCTTCCAACATCCCGCAGGGAGTGCTGGGTTACTTTCTCATGAGTCCGAGTTCCGATTTCGTTGCCCCCTTTGGATCGGGAGAAGGCGTCCTCTGTCTCGGCACTCCCATCGTGCGCATGAATCAGGCTTCTGACGGGGGCGCGATCTTGACTGCTGGCGCAAACGGCCAGATGAGTTTTGCACTGGACCTGGGGGGCTTGCCCCAAGGTCTCGTGTTTTCCCCAGGCGATGTGTGGTATTTCCAGCTTTGGTATCAAGACACCGATCCGGTCCTGCAAATTCCCACATCCAATAGCAGCGACGGGATCGAGATCATGTTCCGCTAGGGGCGAACACGATACGGTCCATTCACAGATTACTCGGCTTGGAACTAGAGGATTGAGGCCGCTCCTAAGGGGTCTCTCCGGAGCCCTTGGGCCTGGTTGTTGTGGAGGTGTTCCCTTCGCGCCCTCAACTGGGCGTCTCGCTATTGAACAATCACTTCAGAGAGCTCATGGGGATGAACGGAAACGGTGCCCGTAGGCCCGTCCTTGGAGCCTTGAGAGAAGGTCATTTGGGCGCGGTATTCGCCGGGCGCGGGGACCAGCATGGAATAAGGCGCTTGGTCATAGCGCATGCTCCGAATGTGCCAGCCCGTTGCCTTGTCTGTGACCTTGATCCAAGCTGTGCCGTCAAACTCCTCGTTCCCAGCTGCAAAATACCGAATGTCGATGAAGCCGTACATGGAAAGATCGATGACGCACTTACTAACCTGCTGGGAGACGCTGATTCTCATGTCGCTGGCCTCAAACTCTGCCCAGGCTTGGGGGAGCTTCGCCTTGATGATGTATTCGCCACAAGGGATTGCTTCCAAGATTAGGGGCTCATCGAAGCGACGAACGGCAGCCGTGAAGATTTCGTCTGTGGCGATGTGCTTCATGATGATCACGACCGGCGAAAACCTCCCAGTGTGCAAGTCCTTTCCATCTCTAGGGAGGGGCCCGCTGAAGTCGATGGTCAGAGAGCCCCAATCGGCAGTGTCTGCCTCGATTGGAATGACCGTCAGGGGAATCTGATCACCAAGGAGTGGATCGAGTTCTAGCTCATACCGCTTGGATGTGTATCCCGGCACTTGGATGACGCCCTTGATTGTACCGAAGGTTTCAGGTTCTCCGTCGACTGCGTACATGTGGACCGACTCCCAGCGCTTGTTCTTCCAGGTTGTGCGTGAATCCAATCCGAATAGCATCGGCGCTATTCCCATCTTCGGTGACATATCGTGGTACGTGAGCTTCGTATAAAGCGATAACGAGCTCCTCCTGCGCTCGCCATACACCAGAGGTGAGATCGCGGGCGGGTTGCCCTGCGTATCCTGCACGGACATCCGCATGGCATAGACCTTGAGCAGGTCCACTCTACAGGGTTCTGCAGCCACCACCTTTGCCGGATAGGGGCTGGCAAAGGCACCAATTCGCCCGTAGATATCCCACTTGCGATCCGCTCGGAGGTGCGAGAATTCGAAGCGGCCCTGGTCATCGGTGAGGGTGGATTGAGGACTTGGAATTCCTCGGCCCGCTCGCGCTGCAATTGCTCGTGAGCTGGCGCTGAGATCTCCTTCTGGGACCGCAATAACGATGCAGCCAGCCTCCACGGGGACATCATTGGGGTAAAAGACCTGTCCCCGTAAACTCGTGGCAGCGGTGCGTAGGGTGAGCTCTACGAGGCCCACTACCCAAGGGGTCGAGGTCCTGCCCGTTGCGTCACTGCCCGTTGCGTCACTGCCCGTTGCGTCACTGCCTGTTGCGTCACTGCCTGTCGCATTCTCAGGAGCAGAAACACGAGCATACGCATAGCCATCCCTGATGGCCATGATCTCCAGCACTGTTTCGGACGGCAAAGGAAGTGCTAACTCTCCCCGCTCATCGGTTGTGCCCAAAAGGGTGCGCCCGGTGTTTTCGATGGCGAATACCTTGGCCAAAGGGACGGCTTGATTGAACTCGTCGATGGTCTGGATTCGCAGGTTCAGGTCCGCGTGAGTGATCTCGGGGGGAACCTGTTCGATGGCATCTTGACGCGCGCGCTTCAAGGAGCCGACGACCTCGATCGAGCTTGCCGGTGAGCTGGCCGTAAGGTCTTCGAGCTCTTGGCGTGCGCTTGCATTGGTTCGAGTCGGCGACGCCGCGAGGTAAATGCCGAGGCCCAGAAGGCCTGCCCCCAGCATTAGAATCCCGTACAAAGATTGACGTTTTTTCATTGGGATTCTCCTCCTTGCTGGGCACCGCCCTGGTTCCCATCCGAAGGACGTGGTTTTGGTGCAGGAGGACGGGGCGGGTTGAGGCAGGCGGGCTGCAGATTGGTAGTGAGCGTGCAGATGCCAGCAGCGCCGCATGGAGGGCATGTACCCGAGACCGTGAAGCTAAAGTCCGCCCACAGGCGGAGGTGACAGCAGCTGGGCTCCGCTGTTCCCTCACCTCCACAAGCGCAAACCCAATACGATCCATTGGGATCATCTGTGTACTTCACTTGCTTGCATGATTGTCCGGCGGAATTGCAATCTCCCCCGCACCTGAGTTTCGCCTGCCCTAATAGGTGGCTCTGGGAAGTTCCAGAGCACAACCCATTGCCTCCCCCTGGGGGAGGTGGGCTGCCCGCTTGAGGCGGCATCACGGGGGTCGCGTTCACCGCATCCTCAGGGGGCAGTGCGCCCGGGTGGGATTCGCAGGAGTGCTTGGGCGTACGGGTCTCTGCGCATGGTGATAGGGCCACTCTGTTCTGGCTATTGCTCTTCAGCGAGCTGGCGTCACGAGGGCTGAAGGCGAGGGCGAAAGCTGAAGAGGCAATGACTAAAAGGACGCCCAAGCGAGCAATCAGTGGCTGGTTGATCCTGTGAGGGGGGCGGCTTGAGTGCAAGGGGGTAGACAGGATTGGGTCGTAGGTTGGTTTCATGGTTGTTTTCACTGGGTTTGAGTGAGTGGTTGTCCGTGCCAAGAACGCGCAA
>CALEMP010000154.1 GCA_937910685.1 uncultured bacterium | reverse complement strand
GTCTGCTGTGAAGTCTGCTGTGAAGTCTACTGTGGATTCTACCCAATGTGGTCCGAGTTCAGCAATCGAGCCGAGGTTGAGCATGGGCCAGCTCGAACGTCGCTCAGGGCATTCGCGCACGCAACTGTTCAAGCAAACCCTGGGCTAGCTCAGGTTCGAGTTCTGCCAAATTCTTGGTTTCGCCCAGAGCACTCCGGTGGTCGTACAACTCCAAACTTCCATCCCTGTGGACAATCAAGCGATGAGTGTCGGTACGGATCGTCTTCGCCCCAGATGTATAAGAAAAGGCTGCATGACCCATAACTTTTGGATCCTCCAGGATTGGGACCAGAGAAGTACCATCCAGTCCCGCGGGTACCTTGAGGCCAGCGAGCTCGCATAGGGTCGGGAAGATGTCGAGGGTCTCCGCCAAGGCCCCAGTCGACTCGCCAGGTAAAGCCAGCCCCCCATAGGAAATAATGAGCGGCGACCGCAAAGACTCTTCAAAAAGAGAGTGCTTGCCCCAAATCGCGTGCTCGCCCAAGTGCCAGCCATGATCGCCCCAGAGCACAATCACGGTGTTCTCACGTAAATCCAGATCATCAAGCCGCTCCAACAATTGACCCACCAAAGAATCCGCGTAGCTCACGCAGGCCGCGTAGTGCTTGCGAACCTCTAGGGCAAATGCGGCGTCTTTGTTGGGGTGACGCTTCCAGCGGTTGTACTGCATGAATTCCCCCGAACCGTGCCAGGTGGTTTTCCCCTTTGGCTTGCTCGGATGTTGAGTGGGCGGAAGTTCCGCATCCTCGTAGGCCTTCATGAAACGCGCCGGAGCACCAAAGGGTAGGTGCGGGCGAATCAAACCCACAGCCAAGAAGAATGGTTTGTCGGCTTGCGCCAAGTTGGTCATCTGCACAAGAGCTTCATTCAAGACCAAGCCGTCGGGATAGGCCTCGTCGGGTCCATCGAAGGACTGAAATAGATCTTGCTCCCCTGCTTTCCCGCGAATTTCGCCATTGGCTAAGCCGTGCATGGCGCCCCTCGGATGTTTCCAAGCACCAGTCGGCATGAGGTGCCGATCCCATGCTTCAGGCATCTCCTGCTGAGTGGGATCATTCCAATCTTTTCCCCCGCGGCCACCTGGATAATGAGACACCTTCCCCACAGAAACAGTGCTGTAGCCATGCTGACGAAACCAACCGGGCAAGGTCTTGCCCTGGAGCGCTCGGGCCTGCTGCATCAGTGCGCCATTACCGGAGGGACCATAGGTCCCACTTAGAAGGGTGAAGCGTGAAGCACCACAGGTTGGAGCCTGAACAAAGTGCCGACGGAACATACGCCCATCCGCTGCGAGGGCATCGATGTTGGGGGACTCAATATAGTCGACCCCGTAACAGCCCAATTCCGGGCGCAGATCATCGACGCAAATGAGCAGGATGTTTGGCCTTGGCTCAACCGGATCCTGAACGGACACGAACGACGCAAGTGTGCAGAGAAGGAGAGACCAAAGGATGTTCATAGAATAAGTAGGTCGGGCAAACGGTTTGAACGCGGAGCACTTGGCAGGTCGAGTCACGACAGGCCCTGATCCAAGGGCAGGAAGTGAACCAAGGGAATCCTAGGGAGCAGCATCCATCAACTCGACGCCGCAGTAGCAGCTTGCGGGAGGTTTCACATCCGCCCGGGCCCAGGCATGGTCCAACTTGGACTGCATAGCCTCCGCATCTTCCACGCGCTCCAATTGCAAGAGGGCTTGCTGCAAGCCAAGCAGGCTCCAGGCATTGTTTGGCAGGCGCTGCAAATCTTCCCGGTAGGTTTTCTCCGCACCCTTGGGGTCACCGCTGGCTAATTGAATCGCTCCGATTGCATGGCGCACGGGAGTGCACCAAGCGGGGGGCTCGGTGTAGACCAATTCCTGCTCGAGGATCGTGGCCGCTTGCAATTGGGCGATGGCCGAGGTTGCATCCCCTTCGCGCCAGCGCACCTCCGCCTCTGCGTATTCACGGGCCAGCTTAAAAATCGAATGGGCCGGGTTATAGCTAATCGACCACTCTTCCGGGACCTCCTCGCAAGCCTCATCAAATGCAGCGAGCTCCGCACGAGCCTCTTCCGCGCGGCCGAGATTCGCCAGGGCAACAGTTCGGCCGAAGCGCCTCATGGCACGCGAAGCCAAGCGGAACTCCGGGTATTCGGGCAGGGCCAACATTTCATCCCAAAGGCCAAAACGCATCAGCCCATGAATGTGGATGGCAAACAAACCGTCGACCCCCGGGGCAAGCTCTTTGAGCTGTGCTTCAGGGATCCGGGCTTCCATGCGTTGGACATATTCTTGGGCCAGTTCACTCTGGCCCTCCATCATTGCGGCATAGGCAACAAAGTGCAGATTATGCAGGTAGTAGAATGAGTAGCCAGTGCCCTTGGTGTAGCTCTCAAAGTAAGCCTCGTCGAGTTCCGCTGCCTTGACATTGACTTCGAGCGCGTCCTGGTAACGCCCCACATTTGCATAGATGTGCGAAGGCATGTGAACCAGGTGGCCACTCCCGGGCATGAGGCCGCCGAGGCGATCTGCGGAGGGAATCCCCAGGGCGGGATCGGAGGAAGATTCCACCACGTGGATGTAGAAGTGGTTTGCGCCAGGATGGTTGGGATGCGCAGCGATCACTGATTCCAAGACTGTGACGATTTCTTCAGAGCGATGAAGAGGCTTGCCGTCCCAGGTCCAATATTCCCAGGGCTGCAAGAGCATCATGGCGTCAGCGAGCAAAGTGCCCACATCGGGGTCATCGGGCGCGGCAATCATCCCTAAGCGCATGGCGGAAAGGTAAGCCTCATCTAAAGGCTTGCGCTCATCACCCGAGGGAACCACCGCCGGGCTCCTCGCCGCGACGGCTTGAATCAGGGCCTGTTCAGCGGGAGAGGCCAAAGGGGCGAGGCGCTGGGCCTCAAGGCTCGCCGCATGAGCCCAAAGGGCCTCACCGGAGCTCACGGATGCATTGTTGATGTCGATCCCAAAGATGTAGGCCAGCCCCCACCACGCCATGGGACATTCGGGCGACGCTTGAGCCGCACGGGCAAAGCAAGCGGCCGCTTGGTCCTGGTTGAATCCGTAGGTGTACCGCAGACCTTGGTCAAACCACCCTTGAGCTTCAGGGGATGCGCCCGAAACCACGCGGCTGTAGGACCCAATGGGAGGGACCTCCAGAGCCCCATCCACCAGGGCGGCGATGACCGCCTCAGGGGTCGGCACTTCCGGGGCAGAACTCCAGAGGGATGCGCAGGACGAGAACCACAACAAGATCAAAGTCGGGGGGGTCAGCTTCCACATGTGGGCACTATAGGTCGAGAGAGTCCCGCATGGTCACCCCCTATGGGCGCGCGCTTCAAGCGTGACCTGAAACGGTGCTAGAACTCAGGCGGGGCGCGAACAACTCGAACCCGTCACGGTCCTGGCGCTCGAGTCCCCGAACCTCCGTCGCCGCCACGAGTCCCGGCAGAGTCCAGTGCAAGTTCGCACCGTCCAAGGCCCGGCCGCCCTGGTGATCGTGGCCCGAAATCCAAGTCACGGGCTCGGCAGGGTTCTGGCCCAAGAGGGCCAAAACCTCTTGATGATCCCAGGCCAAAAAACGCGCTCTTGCGGCGGAAGGATAGATCGGGTGATGACAGAGGAACAAATCCGGGCGTCTTGGCCCCAAGAGTTCTCGCCTCAGCCACTCACGCTGGCGTTCACCCAGGGCTCCGTTCCAATCCACTGCCCATGGCTCCCCCGCCGCTTGCCCAAGGGCGAGAGCAGAGTGGGCTTCTTCCAGATCCTGTGGGTCGAGGTTCTTGTCGTAAAGGGACACCGCGAGAGAGTCGAGCAATGCGATGCGCCGGCCTTGGATTTCCAAGATGCGCTGGGCCCGAGGTAAACCCAAACGTCGCAGTAACTCGGGCCGGGGCAAGGCAAGGCAATGGTTACCAACCACGTGCTCAAGAGGGCATCTCAATTCACCCAAGACCTCAAGAACACGGTCCAGCTCCGAGCGGCTCTGGGCCAAGCCCTCCTCGTCCTGTGGATTGCCATCCAGCACATCGCCCAACTGCACGACTAAGTCCAAACCTTCGGCATTGAACAGTTCCACCACCTGCTTCAACCGATCCAAAGAGGAACGGAACAAGCAGCGCCCCTTGTCACCACGATCCGCGTACTGGATGTCGGCGATCAAGCCTATCTTGACCATCAGCGGGGGCCCACTGGATCCGGTAGGTCGCGGCGTACAAAAAGGTCAAGGGGCGAACCCTGCGCCAGGTCCACTTCCACACGCCGGTAGCCCTCTTGAAAAGCGCTGCTCTGGAACAGCTCCACTTCCCAAGGGTTGATTTCCAAGCGGCCTCCAATGCGCAGTCCATTGCCAAGAATAATCCAATCGGGTTCTTCCGCAAGCATCCAGGCAGTGGCGCTGCGGTGGTGTCCTTTGACCTTGACCCGCTCCAAATTGGGCTCTAGCCCTTCAGAATGCTCATGTACGAGGCCCAGCAGGTCCAGCACTTCAAGGCGGGAATGCCAAGCAATGGCGCCGATGGGCGAAGTCCCGATCCGTGTTCCCGCCGGCGCATGGTCTCTTGCCCATCGACCGATCAAACTCCAGCGCTGTTCAAATGACTCGTGATCCAGAAACCGGGCGCCGCGACTGTGAACATTATGGTCAGGAAGAATCGCTGGCCACTGCATGGCCAAACAAAGACAGCCCACGAAAATCGGATGGATTGCCCTCTGTTGCAACCAGACCGCAGCACACCAAAGGCCAAGCGCAAAGGCGGGCACAAAGAAGCGGGACCAGGAAATGAAATCTCCACCAACCGAGACCACATACAAGACGTAGACCACAACACTCCAGCCGATCACCCGATCCACAGAGCGTGTTCGTTGATTCGCGGCAAGTGCAAGCCCTGCAAGCGCCAAGCCGGCCGATCCGAAAATGATCAAGTCGTTCAACAGGTAGTTCAGGCCATAGGTCAAATCTACGACCGGGGGCAAAACCTTCACCGAGTAAGAGATGGGTAGAAACCGGCCAAACAAGAACCAGCGTGCAATGCTCCAACCGGCCAGGGCTGAAAGGGTGATCACGGCGCCAGTCGGCAAGCCCCGGCGGCCGTCCCGGGTCCCTTCCCACGGGCCCGCCAGGATCCAAACCAGCCAAAGCAGGGCGCATTCTTGGCGCAAGAGACAAGCGAGTCCAAGCCAAACCCCCGCGAGCCATGGGAAGTCCGACGTCCCGCGCTCTTCGCGCACCAAAGCCCTCAGCCAGAGAGCAATCAACGCAGCCAACAAACTCGTCCCCAGCCCGGCGCAGGCGTGGAAGGCAAAGGCGGGGGACGCGGCCAAAATCCAAGCGGGGCCACCGCGACTGCTTCCCGTGCGCAACTCCCAGGCGCTACCAAGGGCCCAAACTGCCAGGCCTCCGGCCAGGATCCCCAGCAAGCGACTCAGGTCCGGTCCGTCGAGCCCCAGCCCTTGGCCGAGGGCTTGCAGCGCCACCCAAAGGGGCACGGTGAACCCCTCCACCTGCTCGATCCCCCACCAGGAAAAACCGCGACCTTCGAGCAGATTGCGCCCAAAGACCTGGCAGATGAAATCATCATCCAGGGGGCCTGAATGCCAATAGCTCGCCCCATGCAAGAGAGCCAGCAAGGTGGCCGCGAGGGCCAGGGACCAGCGCCTCATGGGCGAGGGTTTCCGCAAGAATCAAAAAGTGGTCGCTGCACTCTTACATCTTACCGACGAATCAACGCCAAACCGGGGCTGGACTTAAAGGGGCTGGCAGAGGATGATGAAATCGTGCGTGTCCTGATTGCTTCTGCCCCCCATGCCGATACCTTTGGCTACTCCATGCCCCCACCGGGGCTGTTGCGCTTAGGCGGAGCCCTTGAGGCAGCGGGGCACGAAACCCACCTGGAGGACCTGGCCTTCCGCCAAGCGGGGGGCTCATTGGGAGAGGGGGACCAGATCTTTACGGAGGCCGCGGAACTGCTCGCCGCCCAAGGCCCTATGGACATGCTGGGACTGTCGGTGATGGGCGCTACCCTGCCCGCAGCCCTCCTGATCGCACAACACTACCGCACCCTGGAACCGAGCACCCCGATCGTGCTCGGAGGCCCGGGTGCCACCGGCATCGACGCAGCAATCCTCGAACGTTTTGAGGCCATCGACGTTGTGGTGCGCGGAGAAGCCGAGTGCACCCTGCCAAACATGTTGCGGCGCATGGCGGAAGGACGGGACCTGGTTGGCGTCGCGGGAATCACCCGGCGCGATGAAACCGGTCGCGTGATCGTCGAGGCAGACCGCCCACAGATCAAGGACCTGAACGAGTTGCCCGCCCCCGCTTGGCACTTGGTCGCACCGCTCTCGGCTTACAAGGAAATCACCGGGGAAAACGAAGGGCTGGTGCCCATCGACTCGGGGCGCGGCTGCTCCTATGACTGCTCCTTTTGCACTATTGGCCGCTATTGGAGCCGCCGTTCACGCTGCTTGCCCCCGGGGCGTTTAGTGGACGAGATCTTGCAAGCCACCTCATTTGCGGGAGCCCGCCAAGCCTACCTGTGCCATGACCTGTTCGGTGCGAATCGCGCAGGGGCCCTGGATTTCTGCGCGCAAATGGAACAACGGGGCGGCGGAGTTCCCTGGGAATGCCGCGCCCGGGTGGATCACTTGGACTTGGAAATCCTGCTGGCCATGAGCGCCGCTGGCTGCTACCGGGTCCTCTTAGGGATCGAGTCCGCCGATTCCTCCGTGCGCCGGGCGAACAACAAGGGCACCAAGGATGACTTGGACCCTTTGAAAGTCCTCGATGCCTGCGCCGAAGCAAACATCACACCCATTCTTTCCTTCATCCTGGGCCTTCCCGGAGAGGACTCAGCAGCCTTAGCCATGAGTCTCGATATGGCATCCGACGCTGCCCTGCGGGCGGGGGTCAACCTCTCGTTCCACCTGGTCAATCCCCAACCGGGATGCGAGTTGGGCGAGAGTTTCGCCGGCAAGACCCAACGGATAGATGACATACCTCCGGACATGGCTGTTGGCGCGGGAGAGAGCCCCCTTGAGCGGGATCTGATCGACACACACCCAGACCTTTTCTCCACCTGGCACCAACTTCCCCACAGCGATCAGCGTCTCCGACGGCTGGCGAAAATCGCCAAGAAACTGCCAGTCCTCCTGCAGCGCTATCCCCGCTGTTTTGCCCTCATGCGCAAGCACCTGGAGATGGACAGTTTGGCTCTTTTTTGGGCCTGGAGGGGTACAGAACGGTCTTTTGCGGGGTTCGTGCGTTCCCAGGGGGACCCACTTTTGGACGATGTCTTGGCCTGGGAAGAAGCACAAATCCGCCAAGCCCAGGAACCCGAAGGAATTTCCCCGACGGCCTCCACCAAGGACCGTCCACCAGTTCCACGGGGCGAGGTCCTGCGGGTCAATCACGACCTCGCCAGCCTCGGGCCCCAATGCTTGGAGCCCGCCGCGGTCCCCACCCACATCCTCGTTCAACGGGCCCCCGGCGCATTGACCAGCACCCGCACCCTGAAAGTCACCAGTGACATCGCACGGGTCTTGGAGACCCTCACCGGGGAGCACACCATGAGCCAATTGGAAAGTGAACATCCAGGGCTCGAAAAAACAATCCAACAGCTCGCAGCAGCGGGCCTTGTCACACAAAATTCAGCATGAATACCGACGATTCCTTCCCCATCACTCTAGCCTTTCCGCCCCAAGGGCACTTCACTCAGCCCTACCTGGCTTTGCCTTGCCTCAAGGCGTGGTTGCACCAGGGTGGCCATCGAGATGTGGAGTTGCGCGACATCTCGGTAGAAGCCTATGAGCACTTTCTTTCCCCCGACTACCTGGACTATGCACGCCACCGGGCAGCGACATCCTTGGAAACCGAGCGCTTAGAAAACCCCGCCGAGGGAGAGCTCGATTTCGAGAACATGCGTGCATGGCGCGCGGCGGTGGAAACCGAGGTCAGCGCCGATGCCCTGATCGACACGATTGATGACGCCAAGAAAGTCATGCGCGGCCCGGACTGTTTTGATCCGGAGAAATACGTTCCCGCAGCCCGCGCCCTTTACCACGGCCTGCGGGTGGTGTCAGCAGCGCACTCCCCCAGCGAGTTGACGCCCCACAACTTCACCATGCGCTATGCCAACGACCGCTCCGAAGAGGTCCTGGCCGCGACACTTGACGAGAAGGAAAACCCATTCATTAAGTTCTACGCCGAGCACGTCTTGCCGGGCTTGATCGAGCGCAAGCCCAGGGTGTTGGGTCTCTCGATCATCTATGGCAGCCAGCTGATCCCGGCCCTGACCCTGGGGCGCATGGTCAAAGAAGCCCTGCCCGATTGCCATGTGACTGCGGGGGGCGGATTCCTTGCGTACATCGGCCGCAAGTTGACCCAAGCCCCGAACATGGACAGCTGTCTGGATTCGATCATTTTCCACGAAGGAGAAGGTCCCCTCTTGGCCCTCTGCGATGCTCTGAAAGCCTCAAAGCCCGGGGAAATCGTCGATTTGACCGAAATCGGTGGCATGACTTGGTTCGACCGTCGGGGGGAACTGAAGGTCACCGACAACGGCCTCACCCACCCGGTGAAGCTCGATGAGGCGCCCGTGCCGGACTTCCGCGGCTTGCCCTTCGACCTGTACTTCTCCCCGGAAATCGTCATCCCCTATGACATCAACCGCGGCTGCTACTACGGAGAGTGCGCCTTCTGCACCCTGCCCACGGTGATCGGCCCGGGCTATCGCACACGCAAGGCGGATACGATCGCTAAACACGTGACGGATCTGCGAGATCACTACAAAACGACCCACTTCAACTTCATCACAGACTGCATGCCTCCGGGCATGATTCGCGACCTGCCCGAAGCACTGATTGAAAGCCAGGCCAACATCACCTGGTGGAGCGACGCGCGCGTCGAACCCAAGGCCTATGACGAGAAGGGTGCGAAGCGCCTGTACGATTCGGGCTGCCGCAAGCTGCTCTTTGGCTATGAGACCGCCACGCCGCGCTTGCTGAAGATGATGAAGAAGGGCCAGTCCCTCAAGGCAACAGCCAAAGTAGCGGAAAACTGCAACAACGCGGGGATCAGCGTCACCTGGTATACGATGGTGGGCTTCCCCTCTGAAACTCGCGAGGAAGCCCGGGCCACCCTGGCTTTCATTCAAGCGAATTCTCCCGCCGTGCGCGAAGTCAGCCTGCAGACGTTTCACATCGACGAAGTGGCCGAGACCTATCATCGCCCTGAACAGTTCGGCATCAAGATTCTCAACGACGATACCGCAGACCTGCAGCTCTATCACGACTACGAAGCATCCACCGGCATGACCCAGCAAGAGGCAGCTGAGATGTTCGAAGAGATGATGGCGGGCTTGCGAGAGTCCCTGCCCCTCTTCGGGGGGGATAACATTTTCTACTTCATGCAGAAGTCCCACTACTTCCTGCAGTTGGCCGCGGGGTCGACCCCCGATCAGTTTGTCGAGCGCTGTGCCCAGCGCAAGACGAAGCGAGCGGCCCGCGAGGCCCATCCGAACCTAGTTCCGGCCCCGGGCCTGCGCCTGCGCGACCTGCCCTTCGCCTACACCCAAGTCATTGAGACCCTCAGCCACCCCCTGGCCCGGGCGGCCCGGCCAGATTTCCTGACCGGTAGATTCGTCTCCGACGCGGAGGAGCAGGCCCGACAAGCCCTCTCGGGGGCCCCACGCACCCGTTCCGTGCTGGCCTATGACGGCGAAAATCACGAGTTCCTGGAGCTCTCCCCGGATGCCCGCAAGCTCATCGGAGCCCTGGACCAAGCGGGCAGCCTTGGCGCCCTGCTCGACACCCTGAATCCGGATGCCCCTGAAACTGGACGCACCCGTGAGAAACTCAACGCCTTTTCCCGCGAGTTGCACCGCAACGGCCTGCTCGCGGTCAAAAATAGCTCCAATCCAAAAGTGACACTAAACCCCCAATCCACCCCCAGTCATGCCTAGCGCCAACAAGAACGAACAAAACGAAGAGCAAACCAGCGACCAGACCTCCCACAAGGAAGCGGACGCGGAACAGCAGGGCGCGCCCCTTGCGGATCTCGATCTGTCCAAGTTGGACTTGACGATCGAATCGGTGGAGGAGCGCATCAGCCCGAGCGAGACCAACGTCTTCGACAAGTAGGGTGCGCCTCTTTGATCTCGGCACTTGTCCCCGGGGTCAAGGAAGCCTCAGGATGGGGCCATGATTGGTCTGCATCCCTTGCCCCTCTTGCTGGGCGCGTTGATTCTCGGGCCGGTCCTGATCGAATTCCCCGCACCCCAGGATCCCATTCAGGAGGTCGAGGCCGAAGAGGGTCCCCACGACCGCTGGCTCGCGCGCCTTGTGGACGATGGGCGCCCCACGAGACTCGACGATCTCAGTGGCCTGACCTGCGCCGGCTGTCACCAGACCATCACTGAAGAGTGGCGCCATTCCACCCACGCCACCGCCTGGATCGATCCGCACTACACCAAGGCCCTCAAGAAGATTCGGCGCAAGCGAGGCTGCACCGGTTGTCATGCACCGGTGCCCATGCTGGGTAAGCCCCCCACAAAGATCCCCGCCACCCGCACGGAAAATCCGCACCTGGGGGTGACCTGCACGACTTGTCACTTAGCGGCCGACGGCGAGACCATGCTGGGGCCCGCGGGGCACGCCAACGATGGACACCCGAGCGAGGCCAATGAACTCTTCAATCACCTGGAATCGAACGCCCTTTGCATCACCTGCCACAATGTGAACATTGGCCCTGTTTTGGCTGTAGCCAAGGATTTCAAGGCTTCTGACCAGGCGGGCATGGGCGATTCGTGTGTCGGTTGCCACATGCCTTCGATCAACCGCGCCTGGGCCAACGATGATATCAGCGGGGAATTGGGAACCTCCCGCGCGGGACGCAGCCACCGCCTAGAAACCTCACGGGATCCGGCATTTTTGCGCGGGGCTATGAACCTGCGGGCCGAATTCAACGGGACCGGCGCGGTACTGGTCGTGACCAACTTGACCGGACACCGGGTGCCCGGTTTGATCGGGCGAGAATTGACTCTCCAATTCAGTTTGTACAACGCCGAAGGACAGCGCCTGTCCCGTTCGAGTCACACGTTCAGCCATCGCTCGCACCTGCCCGTGGACGCAGATTTCAAGATCGACATCAAAGGGCTAGGCGCCGCGGAGCTGCGGGTCTCGGGCACCCACAAGGCCCCCGGCATCCCCAAAGGCATTGTCTTCTTAGAGCGCACCTTTAAGCGCTAGGGGCAGGAGATCGGCAAGGGCGAACCCGTCCGTCCAAGCGGGTACATAGCGGCCCAAACCAAAGACAAAAAAGGGCGACGCCCCGCAGCAATTGCTTGCCGTGGGGCGCCGCCGCCTCCTTCGCCACTCGGTCCACGATCCCCTGCGGACCGGATGGCATTTCTTTTTTTTCACTTCTTCTGCCACCTCAAGAGGTAGCCCCTGGGCGTTGGAGCTTCCGGCAAGAAGCCCGCTGCTCAGGTTCATGATGAATACGACCGAGAGCCGCCTGAGATACCAACTACCCTGTAAATCTGGCGTGATACATTCGGCGTGTCTGCCCTAGGGCCCACACGCCCATCCGTTCTGCTCCCGGGGCGGCGCAAGAGGCCGATTTCTGTCTTAGGCCGAGACATGTGCGCTTGCGCACCAGCTCCGAGACCTCATGGCCCTAATTGCCCCGTAATTAGGGCCATATACCCCCGCACCTCGCCGATCCGGGTAAATTCCAGCCTCACCCCCTTCCAGGGCCCCAGGAGGCCCTCGTCCCAAGGAATCCCAGTCTGCGCCCTTCCACCCGTTGCCCTACCGTGCCGGATGGGTAAACTCTGCGCCCCAGAACCGACCTTACCCCGACTCAACAGCGCCCAGCGGTCCCCTTTAGACCCAAGCGCCGCGCCCCAGGGCTCTCCCCAAGCCCCCCATCGAAGAGCCCACGCCATTGGCGCGCGGCACCCTTTCCCACACCGACAACATGCTTCAGGACTACGCCCCCATCCTGCTCTTGATTGGGCTGGTCGCCGCATTCGCTGTGGGCAACATTGTGCTTAGCGAACTGGTCGGCCGCCGACGCCGAGTGATCGGCAAGGGTGATCCCTACGAGTGCGGCATGCCGCCCCAGGGCAACGCCCGGTTGCGCCTCTCGATTCACTTCTATCTAACAGCGGTGCTTTTCATCCTGTTCGATGTTGAAGGGATCTTCCTCATCCTTTGGGCCAACTCAGCCCGTGCATTCAACACTCCCGAGATCGCCGCAGGCGGCTTGATCTTTGCAGAGATTTTGGTTTTTGTCGCCATGCTTGTGGTGGCCCTAGCATTTGTTTGGCGTAAGGGAGGTCTAGAATGGGATCGCTGAAAGAAATCACCACGACTGACGACGAGTCTGGCTTCATGGCCACCCAGGTCAACGAGCTCATGAATTGGGGTCGCAAGAACAGCCTGTGGCCCATGCCCCTGGGTCTTTCCTGCTGTGGCATCGAATTGATGGCCATGATCGGCCCCAAGTTTGACATCGCGCGTTTCGGTGCGGAAGCCGCACGCTTCAGCCCGCGCCAGTGTGATGTGATGATTGTGGCGGGTACCTTGACCTGGAAGATGGCTGAGGCCGCGCGCACGATTTACGACCAGATGCCGGACCCTAAATGGGTGATCGCCATGGGCGTTTGCTCTTCCTCTGGCGGCATGTACGACAGCTATGCGGTGGTGCAAGGTGTCGACAGCATTCTGCCCGTGGATATCTACGTACCGGGCTGCCCTCCGCGGCCCGATGCCTTGATCGACGCGATCATGAAATTGCAACGCAAGATCGAACGGGAGAACCCCCTCAAGCGAGTGCTTGAAGGTCCCACGGAACTGGATGAGTCAGGCACGGGGATTTTCGCCAAGGCGCCCAATATGGAGGTCAAGACCAAGCGTTATGGCACCTATATGGGCGATTCAGGCATGAAGGATGACCACAGCACGGCGCGTGCGAAGGAGGAGTCTTGATGACTGCCAGCGAACACGTTTTGGGCCTCGGCTGGGATGATGTGAGCGCGGTCGAAGAGCGCGATGGCATGCCCACCCTGCAGGTTGCCCCGCAGCGCCTGCGGGAGTTGCTCGAGATCCTCAAGCGCGACCTTGGTTTTGAGGTCGCAATCCTGGTGACGGCGGTGGATCACAGCCCTAAGGCCCCGCGCTTTGAGCTCGTCCAGCAGTTCCTTTCGATTCAAAACAACGAACGCTTGCGCCTCCGTTGCCCCCTGGAAGGGGACAACCCCAGCGCCCCCAGTTGCATAGACCTTTGGCCTGGCGCCGCCTACATGGAACGCGAGTGCTGGGACATGTTCGGCATTCAATTCGACGGACACAAGAACCTGCGCCGGTTGCTCATGCCGGAAGCCTACGGACACCACCCGTTGCGCAAGGAATTCCCCCACCAAGGCATCGAGCCGGACCGCCTCTACCGCGAATGGGAACGCTCGCGCATCGAGCGCGCAGCGGAGCGCGAAGGACAAGAGGGAGTCAACTCATGACGAACGTTACGAACAAGGTGCTTGAGTACGCCGCGGGCAACTCCAGTGATCTGGAGCTCGATCCGGACGATCCCCTGCACGGGGAGTTGATGAAGATCAACGTGGGGCCCCAGCACCCTGCGACCCACGGTGTGCTGCGCCTTTCGGTGGAGCTCGACGGCGAGACCATTGTCAGTTGTGATCCCGAAGTGGGCTACCTGCACCGGGGTAAAGAAAAGACCTGCGAAAGCCTCGGTTGGCGCAAGTTCCTGCCTCACACGGACCGGCTCGATTACGTGCAGCCGCTCTTGAACAACACGGCCTATGCCCTCAGCCTGGAAGCCCTCGCGCAAATCGAGGTGCCCCAGCGCGCTCAGGAAATCCGGGTACTGATGATGGAGGTCTCACGCATCATGGCCCACCTGATCTACCTGGGTACCACCGCCATCGACCTGGGCGCCGTTTCCATGTTCTTCTTCACCTTCACCGAACGTGAGAAGGCCTATGACCTGCTCGACGCTTGGAGTGGCCACCGCATGAACAACAGCTACATCCGCATGGGTGGCGTTTATGCGGATGTGGACGAGGCCGTTGCCAAGAGCATCGAGGAATGGCTGCGCGCTTTTCCCGCCAAGATCGATGAGTTTGAGAAGCTCCTGACCAGCAACGCGATTTGGAACGCTCGCAACCGTGACGTTGGGGTTCTCAGCGCCGAGGATTGCTTTGCCCTGTCCCTCACCGGCCCTAACCTGCGGGGCTCCGGCGTGGAATGGGACCTGCGGCGCAAAATGCCCTACAGCGGCTATGAAACCTATGACTTTGACGTGCCCGTGGGTTCCGCGGGGGATTGCTTCGACCGCTACCTGGTACGCATCGAGGAAATGCGCCAGTCCGTGTTGATCGCCTTGCAAGCCCTCGATCGCCTCAAGCAAAGCAAGGGCGGTGATTTCTTGGCCAGGGACCGACGCTATGTTCTGCCTCCCAAGGGCCGCACCCACGAATCCATGGAAGAGCTGATCTTCCAATTCAAAGTGGTCACGGACATGCGCTTGCCCAAGGGCAGTGCCTATCTCGGTGTGGAGTCCAGCAAGGGAGAACTCGGCTTCTTCATTGCGTCCGACGGCACCAGTGATCCCTTGCGCTGCCATGTGCGCGCGCCGGGCCTGATGAACGTGCAAGCGATCCCCCAGCTTGCCCAGGGACGCTTGCTCTCCGATATTATGGCGATCATTGGATCGTTGGACTTTGTAATGGGCGAGGTTGACCGCTGATGGCACTTACCGACGCACTCAAGGAAGAGTTCACCGAACTCGCGAGTCACTACCCCAAGCGCCAAGCGGCCTTGATTCCCGCCCTGCACCGTTGCCAGGAAGACCTAGGTGGTTGGCTCTCACCCGAGATCATCGAATCTGTGGCTGAATGGTTCGAAATGGAACCGGTAGAGGTTTTTAGCGTGGCTTCGTTCTACCCCATGTTCTTCCTCAAGCCAGTGGGCAAGCACATTGTCAGCGTCTGCCGAAACATCTCTTGCGACCTGCGGGGTTCTGAGGAGTTGTTCGAACGGGTTTGCCAAGTGACCGGCGCCAAGGCCGGTGCAAACTCCACGGACGGGAACTTCTATGTGGAACAAGTGGAATGCCAAGGTGGCTGCGCCAACGCACCGATGATGGTGCTGGATGGCATCTATCACGAAGATTTGACCCCCGACAAGGCTGAAGCAATTCTTGGGAGCCTCAAGCGATGAGTCACGAAACCTACCTCTTCTCGCGCATGGCTCGCGAGGACGTACATACCCTGAAGGGCTACGAAGCCCAAGGGGGTTACCAGGCCTTCAAGAAGATCCTCAGCGAGGGCACTTCTCCCACGGACGTGACCGGGATCGTCAAAGATTCGGGTCTGCGCGGCCGGGGCGGCGCTGGCTTCCCCACCGGCCTCAAGTGGAGCTTCATGCCCGACCCGACAAAGGACTCGCGCACCCGCTACATGGCGGTCAATGCGGACGAATCCGAACCGGGCACCTGCAAGGATCGGATTCTGATGGAACGGGATCCCCACGGCTTGCTCGAAGGCTGCATGATCGCCGCTTGGGCCATGGGCCTCGCGGGAATCTACATCTATGTGCGCGGCGAATACCGCCTGTCCTATGCGCGCCTTGATGAAGCGATCCAAGAAGCACGCGCCGCGGGCCTGATTGGTGAGAACATCATGGGCTCGGATTTCTCCTGCGAAGTCCAGATGCACAAGGGCGCGGGAGCTTACATCTGCGGTGAAGAAACCGGCTTGATGGAAAGCCTCGAAGGCAAGCGCGGACACCCCCGTCCCAAGCCTCCTTTCCCCGCGGGCTTTGGTCTTTGGGGCCAGCCCACCACGGTCAACAACGTGGAGTCGATCTTCAACGTGCCCTTCATTCTGGAGCGTGGCTCGGACTGGTTCAAAACCATGGGCACCGAAAAGTCCCCGGGGAACTTCCTGTGTGGCGTCAGCGGCCATGTGGAAAAGCCCGGCGTCTATGAGATAGCCCTGGGCACACCGGCCAGCACGATCTTGAACGAGTACGCCGGCGGCGTCTGGCGCGGCCGCGAGTTACGCGCTTGGATTCCAGGCGGCTCCTCCACGGGCTTCCTGCGCCCCGAAGTGATCGACACGCCCATGGACCACGATTCCGTCAAGGCCGTGGGTTCCATGTTCGGCACGGGCGCCATGATCATCCTGGACCAAACCGCCAGCGTGGTGCACTCGGCCCTGGTGCTGATGAACTTTTACGAGCACGAGAGCTGTGGCCAATGCAGCCAATGCCGCGAAGGCACAGAATGGTTGGCCCAGGTCTTCCAAC
This sequence comes from uncultured bacterium, assembly GCA_937910685.1. GTDB lineage: Bacteria > Planctomycetota > UBA1135 > UBA1135. The sequence continues at coordinate 10,898 of CALEMP010000154.1, read as the reverse complement.
GCATCCATGACGGCCAAGGTCGCATGGAAGACATCGATCTGTTGACGGACATCGCCAACGGAATGGCACCGGGCAAGACCATTTGCGCTCTGGCCGATGCGGCGGCGATCCCCACTCACTCGGTAATTCGAAACTTCCGCGACGAGCTCGTGGAATACGTACAAGAGGGCGGCCATGCGGCCGTCTCCAAGAAACGATCACTACCCTTGGAGGTAGTCTGATGATTGACTCCGAAAAACAGCCTGAAATCAAGCGGGTAGAGATCACCGTCAACGGCAAGACCGTTCAAGCGCGCACGGACAAACCCCTCATCCACGCCTGCCTACAGGCGGAATCTGAGGTCCCCCACTATTGCTACCACCCGGGGCTAACCCCGGTGGGCTCCTGCCGCATCTGCCAGGTAGAAGTCCAACAGGGCAAAATGCCCGCCCGGGTGATGGTTGCCTGCCGCACGCCGGTTGCCGCCGGTATGGTGGTCGACACTGAAAGCAAAGGCGCCCACGATTCGCGCAAGGAGTGCCTTGAGTTCCTGCTGAAGAACCACCCTCTCGACTGTCCTATCTGCGACAAGGCCGGCGAGTGCACCCTGCAGGATTATTCTTTTGCAGAAGGCCAAGGAGAGGGTCGCTCCGTCGAACCTCGCCGCAAGCTGGAAAAGCGCAAGGATCTGGGGGACGTCATCATGCTGGATCAAGAGCGCTGCATCCTTTGCAGCCGCTGCGTCCGGTTCATGGAAGAGGTCCCCGAGACTCCGCAGCTTTGCGTTGCGGGACGTGGGTCTCACTCCATTATCGAAACTTGGAACAACCAGCCCCTCTCCGGCAACTACCAGGGCAACTTGGCAGATGTTTGTCCGGTGGGCGCTTTGACCCTGAAGAGTTTCCGCTTCAAAGCCCGGGTTTGGAACCTGACCAAGACCGCATCTTCCTGTGGCGAGTGCAGCCGCGGTTGCTCCACCACCGTCGAGGTCCTACGAGCCGGCGAAATCGTCCGCATCAGGCCTCGACACGACGAAGAGGTCAACAAATGGTGGATGTGCGACACGGGGCGATTCGCCCTGGACCATTTCGCCGAGGTCGACCGCTTGGTGGGGGCTTGCATGCCCAGCGCAACCCGTGGTTGGGATCAGTCCCCTGTGGAAGACGGCTTGCAAGTGGCCGCAGACATGTTGATGGCCGCAGAGAAACCCCTGATCGTGGCCTCACCTTGGCTGACCGTCGAAGAGGGCACAGAGCTGCTGACCCTTGGACGACAACTCAACGGCCGGGTCGCATTTGTGTCCCCCGCGCAAAACGAATTGGCCGACGACCTGCTGCACACGGGAGACCCGGCACCCAACCGCCGGGGCTTGACCGATCTTGGGTTCGAGGCCTTGAGCCCTGAGGAAATCCTGAGCGCTGCCAGCGAACACTCTTCCATCCTCTGTATAGGCGAACGAGTGGCGAGCCTCTTGGGCGAAGATGGGTTCAACAGCCTGCCCTCCGCCACGCGGGTTCTCCTGTTTGACTGCGCTTTGCCCGCCCCCCAAGAAGGGGGTAACTCTCCCATTGACCTCGCCATTGGCCTTGCCACTTCCGCTGAGCGGGCGGGGCACTGGGTCAACATCGATGGCATCCGCCGACCGATTCTGCAAGCACGTCCGGCACCGACTGGCGTTTGGAACACCGTGCGGTTGCTCCAGAACTTGCTCGGACTCCTGGCCACCCGCGAGATCCAGTCCTAATGACTTTCCTGATCCTCCTGATCAAAGCCAGCCTGATTTATGGCGGCCTGCTTGTAACTGCCGCGGTGATGACCCTGGCGGAGCGGAAAATCTCCGCTCGAATACAATTGCGCATCGGCCCCAACCGGGTTGGCCCCGGCGGCGTGTTGCAACCCCTCGCGGACGGGGTCAAGTTCATCTTGAAGGAAGAGATCACTCCTGACGGCGCCAACAAGGGCATCTTCCGTCTGGCCCCGATCATGGCGGCCGTCCCCGCCATGTTGACTGTGGCGGTGATTCCCTTCGCCGGAGAGACCGTCATCTTCGGCCTGGACTTCGGCCTCCTGTCCCTGACCGACTTGGACATCGGACTGTTGTTTGTGCTGGCCCTCTCCGGACTATCGGTTTACGGGGTCATCCTCGGAGGCTGGGCGTCCAACTCCAAGTACTCCTTGTTGGGTGGCCTACGCGCGTCGGCCCAAATGGTGAGCTACGAGTTGTCCCTGATCATGACCGCCCTGACGGTGGTTGCCCTCTCGGGCAGTATGGACCTGCGGGAGATCGTTGAGGTGCAAAACACCGGCAACCCCCTGGCTTGGAACTGCTTCACCCCAGTGATCGGGCAGGTGGGCTTGATCCTGTTTGTGATCGCGACCTTTGCCGAGACCAACCGCCACCCCTTCGACTTCGCCGAGTGCGAGCCGGAATTGGTCGGTGGATTCCACACGGAGTATTCCTCCATGAAGTTCGCCCTGTTCTTCCTGGGCGAGTACTGCGCCATGACGGTCATGGCTTGTTTGACCACGGTACTTTTCCTCGGTGGCTACTCGGTCCCTTTCTGGGAAGACGCCCCTTGGATGGTGGAGCTTGCCACCTTCATGGCCAAGACCTCCTTCTTCCTATTCCTCTTCATCTGGGTGCGCTGGACCTTGCCGCGTTTCCGTTATGACCAGCTCATGAACTTGGGCTGGAAGGTCTTTCTTCCCATTGCCTTGGCCAACCTCTTGCTGGCCGGCGCATTCATTTCTCTCACCTAGACCAGAAATATCCACGCCATGGTTGTTGTCCAACGTAGAGAACTGACTTTCTGGGAGCGCATGTACCTCCCGGAGATCGTCCGTGGTCTTGTGATCACCTTCAAGAAGATGTTCGAGCCCCGGGTCACTCGCCAATACCCGGAGCAAGCCATGCCCACCACGGAAGTCACCCGCGGTCAGCCGCGCTTGGCGGTCAAGGACGACGGGAACATCGCATGCGTCTCTTGCGGTCTGTGCGAAGCTGCCTGCCCGGCCTATGCGATCACCATCGATGGCCAAGAAACCGACCGTTTCATCGAGCGCGAGCCCGAGCGCTTCGATATCGACATGCTGCGCTGCATCCTGTGCGGCTTCTGCGAAGAGGCCTGTCCCAAGGAAGCGATCTTCATGAGCAATGAGCTAGAACTGGCGAACACCACCCGCGAGGGCCTGGTCTACGACATGGAACAACTCAAGCGCTCGACCAGCACCCTGCAACCGCGCATCGACTATGTGCGCAAGATCAACGACCGATGGTAGACCTTCTGTTTTATGTGGCTGCGGCCCTCTGCGTTCTGTGTGCCCTGGGAGTGGTGGTTTCCGCCAACCCGGTGCAGAGTGTGCTAATGCTGCTCGGTAGTTTCGTGGGGATCTCCCTGATCTATCTGCTGGCAGGCTTTCAGTTCCTGGCGGCGATTCAGATCCTGGTCTATGGGGGCGCGATCATGGTGCTCTTCCTGTTTGTGGTCATGCTCCTGAACCAGGGCGACCCAGCGGTTCTAGCGTCTGAGCAAGGCCTGTTGTCCAAGGCCCAGCTGGCCGGTGGCTTAGCCGTTGCCGGTTCCGCCTTAGCACTGCTGCTGGCGGCGGTGGTGCGCACGGAAATCCCTCGACCCATATTCGGATACCTCTGGCCCGAAGGTGGATTGGATCCCCTAGTGGGCATGGCCCAAGCCATGTTCGGACCCTATGTGCTGGCCTTCGAAGGTGCCTCGGTGCTCTTGCTCACAACCGCCGTGGGTGTCATGACTCTAGCCAAGCGTCAGCGCAGCAAACCGAGCGTGAAAGCTGCCCCCCTATCAAGCACAACGGAGGGCTCCCCATGAACGTTCCCAGCGAACACCTCTTGATCCTTGCCGCGATCCTCTTCGCCATCGGCTTGGGAGGTTTCCTCCTGCGCCGCAATGTGATTGTGGTCCTGATGAGTATCGAGCTGATGCTCAACGCCGCAAACCTCGTTTTCCTCGCGGGAGCGCGCCAACATGCATCCGAAAGCGGGCACTGGTTGCCCGACGGCCCGGTGATGGTCACCTTTGTGATTGCCGTCGCCGCGGTGGAAGCCGCCGTCGGCCTCGCCTTGGTGATCGCCCTCTTCCGTCGCAAGCAGACGGTTTCTCTGGACCAACTGTCCCCCACCAGCGACTGATCCCATGGACACCTCCCTCGTTGATTCCGGACAGTTCTGGCCCTGGTTGATCCCGGCCTTGCCCTTGCTGGGAGCGCTCCTTGCGGGAGGCCTGCACTTTGATGTGCTGCGCCGCCGCAAGAACGACTCCGATGCCTCCGGCGCACCGGTTGCGGCGGGCATCGCGATCTTGGCCATGGCCGGCGCTTTCCTCTTTAGCCTCAAAGGTTTCTTAGCCCTGCGCGCAGGCGACGGGATCATCCTCAGCACAGCCTTTGATTGGATTCCCACCGGGGACTTCACCGTGCGCTGGTCCCTGATGATCGACCGGCTGTCGTCCCTGATGACCTTGGTGGTCACGGGCGTGGGCTTGTTGATCCACATTTATGCGGCGGGGTACATGAAGGGGGACGCGGGCTACGCCAAGTTCTTCGCCTACCTCAACCTGTTCGTGGCGATGATGCTGATGCTGGTGCTCTCCGACAACATGGTGGGCACTTTTGTGGGTTGGGAGGGCGTGGGGCTTTGCTCCTACCTCTTGATTGGCTTTTGGTACAAGGACGGCTGGCGCGCGGAAGCTGCCCAAAAGGCTTTTGTGGTCAACCGAATCGGGGACGCGGCTTTCTTGCTAGGTATGTTCATCCTGGCCACGACCTTTGGCAGCTTGGACTACTCGGCCATCAACGGCGAAGTCAGCCTGCTGGCCCAAGATGGACTGCCCTGGAAGTTATCCCTGGCAGCCTTGCTGCTCTTTGGGGGTGCCTGCGGCAAGAGCGCCCAGATCCCCTTGTTCGTGTGGCTGCCCGATGCCATGGCCGGACCCACTCCGGTCTCGGCCCTGATCCACGCTGCGACCATGGTGACTAGCGGCGTCTACTTGGTGGTTCGACTCAACCCGCTCTTCGCGGGGGCACCCATGGTGCTGACCCTGATCGGAGCGGTGGGCGCGGCAACCGCCTTTGTGGCTGGCACCAGTGCCCTCCGCCAACGGGACTTGAAAGGAGTCCTGGCCTACTCGACCGTCAGCCAGTTGGGCTACATGTTCTTGGCCCTGGGAGTCGGCGCGTTCTCCAGCGCAATCTTCCACCTGGTGACCCACGCGTTCTTCAAAGCTCTTCTGTTCCTCGGTGCCGGTTCGGTGATCCACGGGATGCACCAAGAACAGGACATGCACAAGATGGGCGGGCTGAAATCCCACATGCCCAAGACCTTCATCACCTTCCTGGCGGGAGCCGCTGCCCTTTCGGGCCTGCCCCTCATGAGCGGCTTTTTCTCCAAGGACGAGATCCTCGCGGCAGCCTTTGCGGGGGGCGGCGTGTCATTGATCCTCTGGGCCATCGGCCTGGTCACCGCAGCCATCACCGCGCTCTATACCTGGCGCATGGTCGCCCTGGTGTTCTTCGGCAAGGAACGATTTGACGTCAACTCCGTGCACCCCCACGAATCCGGGTCCTTGATGACCACGCCCCTGTTTGTGCTGGCGATCCTGTCGGTTGCCGGAGGTGTCCTGGGTCTGCCGATCGTCTTCCACGCCCCGCACCTGCTTGCCGAGTGGCTGGCACCCGTGCTGGAACCGGGCAAACAGATTCTTGCCTTAGCAAACGATGGGCATGCGCCCCACCTGTCGCACTTGGTCGAGTGGATCCTGCTGGGCCTCGGCGCAGCGATCGCCCTCGGCTGTGCCCATGTCGCGTTCCATGCCCACCGCGAAGGGACCGCAAGCGACTTGGCCTTCGAAACCAAGAACCCAGAACTGGCCGAGACCCTGTCCAACGCCTGGGGCATCGACCGAGCCTACAAACGGCTGCTGGTGCAACCCATCATGGCCGCAGCCGCTGCCCTTTCGGCGCTCTTTGACTTGGCGTTGATTGACGGCACTGTCAATGGAATCGGACGTTTTGCGGAGCGCACGGGCCACAAGGTCGCGCGTCAAGCAAACGGTCACCTCGGCAGCTACGGGCTGATCATTGGTGGAGCCGCTTGCGTCCTCGCCGCAGTCTGGATGTGGATTGGAGCCTAATCATGCCTTTGCTCACCCTGATCATTTTCACGCCCCTGCTCGGGGCCCTCTTACTGGCCCTCGTGCCAATCCGCGAAGTCAAAGTGCTGCGCGCCATCGCCCTGGGTTTCACCCTGGTCACGACTCTGTTGGGCTTTTTGGTCTGGCAGGGCTTTGACCCGGGAGAGGCAGCTTTGCAGTTGACCGAGGTCCACCCCTGGTTCGAGTTACCCGGGGCCCTGGCGGCGAACTATTCCCTCGGCGTGGACGGCATCTCGATCCTGCTGGTGGCCTTGACCGCATTCTTGATGCCTCTGGTTTTGATCTCCACCACTCAGGCAATCACCACTCGCGTGCGTGAGTTCCTGATCTGGATGTTGATCATGGAAGCTGGCATGTTGGGCGTCTTCCTCGCGGCGGACCTGTTCCTGTTCTATGTGTTCTGGGAAGTCAGCCTGGTGCCGCTCTACTTCATGCTGGGCATTTGGGGCGGTCAGAAGCGCCTATATGCGACGCTCAAGTTCTTCCTGTTCACCCTGGCCGGTTCCCTGGTCATGTTGATCGGAGCAATCGCCCTGGTGTACCAAGCGGGCACCCTGGACATCGCGGCCTTGACCCAATGGGCGGGGGCAGAATCCCTGTCCGTCCAAGGTTGGCTCTTCGCCGCCTTCGCCTTGGCCTTTGCGATCAAGGTCCCCCTGTTGCCATTCCACACTTGGCTGCCGGATGCCCACACGGAAGCCCCCACTGCCGGTTCGGTGATCCTGGCGGGTGTCTTGCTCAAGATGGGAACCTATGGCCTGTTGCGCTTTGGCATCGCCATGTTCCCCTTGGCAGCCCTGGAAGCCTCGACCCTCTTCATGATTCTGGGGGCGGCAGGCATCGTCTACGGCGCATTCTTGGCCATGGCCCAAACCGACGTGAAGCGCTTGATCGCTTGCTCGTCCGTGAGCCACTTGGGCTTTGTTGTGCTGGGCATGTTTGCATTGACCAGCGCTGGCCTGCGCGGCTCGGTTTTGCAGATGGTGAACCACGGCCTCTCCACCGGCCTCTTGTTCCTGTTGATCGGCATGGTTTACGAACGCCGCCATTCCAGGGAACTGTCGGACTATGGGGGCATCGCGCGGGTGATGCCGATGTTTGCCTTCTTCTTCGTATTCTCGGTCCTGTCCAGCGTAGGCCTGCCGGGCTTGAATGGGTTTGTAGGCGAGTGGTTGATTCTACTGGGTGCCTTTGAAGCCAGTCCGGTGCTGACCGGGGTGGGCGTCACGGGAGTCGTCTTCGGCGCGGTGTACCTCTTGCGAGCCACGCGCCTGATGCTGTTCGGCGAAATCACGAGCGATCAGAACCGGGCTTTGACGGATTTAACAGGACGAGAGATCGGCCTTCTGACGCCGATCTGTTTGCTTTGCCTTGTGATCGGCGTCATGCCCGGGCCGTTCATCGAACGCACCGAGGCAAGCCTGGAAGTGATCGAACAACGATTGGATGCGGCGCGTGACCAACAAGCGGCGCGTGCCGAGCTAGAACGACCCGCCGTCCCGGCTGAGGAGAGCGCACGATGAATTTCGAGTCCCTACAAGACCTGTACTCTGGGGCCAGCGGAGCCCTCGCTCCCCTGCTTTGGCTGACCGGTGGTTTGCTCGCGGTGCTGATCTGTGACATTACCCCTGTGCTCATCAAACTGCGTCCAGCGGTGGTGCCTGCGGCCCTTCTTGGAGCCGCATGGAGCGCCGCGCAGCTGATCGCCAACCCCAGCGGCCCGGTGCTGGGCGGTACCTTCATAGGTGATTCCCAAACCGGCGCCTTCACCCTAATTTTTGTGCTGGCGACTCTTCTGGCTTGGGGACAAGCCCGGCGTTACTACGATCAAGAAAAGTCCTTCATTGGAGAGCACGACGCTCTGCTGATCACCGCCCCCATCGGCATGATTTTGATGGCCGGCGCCCAGGACATGATTGTCTTCTTCATCGGGCTCGAGCTGCTTAGCATCCCCCTGTATTGCTTGGCGGCCTTCCGGCGCACCCGGGACGAATCCGTGGAAGCAGGCCTGCGTTACTTCATCTTGGGAGCCTTTGGTGTGGCCCTCTTCTTGATGGGGGCCGGCCTGGTTTACACCGCCGCCGGGACCCTCAACATCGAGAGTCTGACCCATGCGCGCGTGGCTTTGGGGACGCCCCTCGGGGGAATGGGTTTGGCCTTGATTATGGGCAGCTTGCTGTTCAAGGCGGGAGTCGTTCCCTTCCACCTTTGGGTGCCTGACGTGTACCAAGGTTCCCCCACGCCGGTGACCACCTTGATGGCCACGGGAACAAAAGCCGCAGCCTTTGCATTCCTGTTGCGCTTTGCCCCGGTGCTGCCCCCGGAAGCGGGCTATCCACTGGGAATCATCGCCGTTGTCACCTTGGCCATGGGCAACCTGGGTGCTTTGGTGCAAAAGGATCTCAAGAGGTTGCTGGCATGGTCCGGTATCGCCCATGCGGGCCTGTTGCTGTTAGTCATCGCTGCTGCTGTGACTGCCACGGGAACCGGTGAACAAGCTCAGATTCTGAATGCTGCCACGAGCGCGCTTCTCTTTTACCTCTTAGCCTATGCCTTTGCCGCCGGTGGTGCCCTGGGCCTGGTGGCTTGGATGGAGGCGGATGGTGAAGACCACACCAGCCTCAGCCGCTGGCAAGGGTTGGGTTCCGTGCGGCCGGGGATAGCGGCGGGCATGACCCTCTTCCTGCTCAGCTTGGGTGGAATCCCCGCAACCGGCGGATTCTTGGGCAAGTGGTTGGCCTTTAGCGCAGCGGTGAGGGCGGACATGCTGCCCTTGGCTGTACTCGGAGCCCTGACCAGCGTGGTAGCCATGGGCTACTATCTAAGGGTGGTGATCACCATATGGATGAAGCCACGGCCCGAGGCCTGGGCAACTCCCCGGATCGATCGGCCCCTGGCCGCCTTCCTCGCGGGATTCTGCGCGGCCATGGTGCTGGCCCTGGGCTTGCTCCCGGGCTTCGTGTTGGGACCCCTCTTCTAGAGGCCCCCCTCCTGGCCCCCCTGTAGCTCACTCTCAGGCCAGAGGCTAGGCAGAGGAATAGTACCGAGTGGAATGGCCGCCCTTGGGGCACGCTCAATTTGAGACGGAATTTCTTGAGACCCTTCCACCCGAAGGCACCCTGAGACTGTGGAAACCGCCATTTCCGGGGAACATCCGCAGAAAAGCGATCGTCTCTCCCCCAGATCAGGCTTGGCCTGATAGTCTTTCCTGTCAGCCTCCTTCTAGGCTCTTTCACCTCTTAGACCCCTTTTTTTTAGAACACACACCATGCGTACTAACCTCCTTCTTGTTCCCGCCGCCCTCCTTATGAGCGCTGGCGCCTTCGCCCAAGGCGATGACTGCTCTACCGCCACCGCCATCGGCGGCGCAGGCACTTGGTCCTTCGACACCACTGCGGCCTCCACCTCGGCTTTCTCGGGTGGCTCTGCGTGCACCAACGCCGGTTCCCTTGATGTGGGCCCCGACCAGTTCTACCAGTGGACCGCCGATGCGGCCGGTACTTGGACGGTCGACCTGATCGGTTCCGTTTACGACACCAAAATCAACATCCATATGGGCAGCGGTTGCACTGCGACTTGCGCCTATTACAACGATGATTACTCCGGTCTTCAGAGTGGCGTTGTCATCAGCGGAATCAACGCTGGCGACACCTTCCTCGTGCAGATGGGTGGCTGGGGCGGCAATGCTGGCCTCGGAACCCTCAACACGGCCAACGCCGGCACGGGCGGCATCGCCAATGATGACTGCTCCACCGCCACAGCTATCGCCGGTGCAGGCACCTGGGCCTTCGACACGCTTCTCGCCACGACCACGGGATTCTCCGGTGGCTCAGGCTGCACGAATGCCGGTTCCTTGGACGTGGGCCCCGACGCCTTCTTCCAGTGGACCGCTAGTGCTGCTGGCGACTATGCCATCGATACCTGCGGATCTCTCTACGACACCAAGCTGAATGTCCACACGGGCGTCGGCTGCGCAGCTACCTGCACCGCGTACAACGATGATGGCCCCTGTGGCGCCTTCAACAGTGAACTCCAGCTGACTGGCGTCAACGCTGGTGACACCTTCCTGATTCAGTGCGGTGGTTGGGGTGGTAACTCCGGCGCTGGCACGCTCAACATCTCTACTTTTGTGGACCCCTGCGCGGGGCAAGTTGCGGACCAGTTCGCTCCGAACCACTCCTGTGCAGCTTCTGCATCGGTTGGTGACGGAACTTACAGCCTCAACACCAAAAAGACTGAGCCGGACTTCTTCGACTTCACCGTCCCCCTCAACGGCACCGTGACCATCGATGTCATGTTCATCAGCGCCAATGGCGACATCGATGCCATGCTCTACGAAGCCGGCTTTTGTGACGACGACCAGACCCTTGGTTGCAACAACACCTTAGCCTGTGGCTTCACCGGTTCCGACAACGAGAACTTGAGCTGGACCAACACCACCGGCGCCGACATGGACTGCACCTTGCGTGTGCACGTTTGGCCCAACAGTGGATCTGAGTGCAACGATTATGACCTGACCTTGATTGGAGCTGGCGCCAGCGGCCCGGCCCTGTTCTGCGACCCGGCCAACACCCACTCCGGTGGTGGCTTTGCAACTCTGGGAGGTTCGGACTTCAGCGGGCCTGGCATGTTCCACTTGGACGCCCAAGGCGGCCCCGTGGACCAATTCGGCTACTTCTTGGTGGCGGCTACGCCGGTGGACCCGGGCATAACCGTCGGCGACGGTCAGCTTTG
>CALEMP010000153.1 GCA_937910685.1 uncultured bacterium | reverse complement strand
CGTTTGGTTTGCGGCATGCATCGGGAGTTGGCGCGACCCGGAGAGCGGTCCTTGCGCGGACCGAGTGCATAATCAAAGACCAACGTTCGATACTCAGGCGCATGAGGCCGGCGACTTAGCCCTGCGAGCGATCGCGGGAGCGCGCTCATGCCACCCGGCCTGTCCCTGACCGCTTGCGCGCGCACCGGGCCCCGGTGAAGGAGCATGGGACTTCTACGGATGGTGTGGCCTGTTGCTGGGAAGGTCCCCGCAAATCGAGTGTCCGGTCCACGCCGGTCACTCTGCATATCTCGTTCGGCGAGTTAATCGGGATGGGGCACACCGCGGGGTGGTGCTCAGGTTTGGATATCTGGGAACCATAGAAGCATTCCTAGTCGGGGTCCTCGTCGTATGGACTAGCGGTTGAGAGTAAGGCCAGTACCGCCAGACGAACCGCGTGGGGGAGTCGCGGCCACGCACTACAGACTCGCACCAAGCCATCGTCGGGAGACTCTTCGGGAGCTCTCTTCGCTTTGGAAGCCAAGCCAGGCACCAAGCGCGTACTGGCATCTGACGTAACTCCCTGATCAGGTAACGGCTTAGAGGATCCAACCCCCGGAATCATAATCCGCGTGTCAGGGGTTCGAGTCCCTCCACCGCTACCAGTTGGGCTTCGCTGGGCGCCACCTCGCAATGGCTTGCCCCCCGAAGGATCAGGAGTCTTACTCAGTGTGAGTTTGGGGAGCAGGCGGGTTGTGGTTTCTGATCCGCACCCGGCGGCTCGGAATCTCGGCATCAGTGCCGCGGCCATGGACGGCTAGAAGGCGGTCAGGTAGATTCCCCCGCAGTTGCAGTCCTGTCTATGAGCAGGCCGGGCGTTTTCCATACGTCCAAATCGAGAGAAGCCCAGTAATCGGAATCTACAAGGAGTGAGTCATGAGAATGGTTGAAGCGGCAAAACAAGCACTCGGTTCCCTTGGAGGGGGGCCGGCGACCGCGCAGGCGGTCTACGACGAGATCATCAAGCGCGAGCTCTTCACTTTCGGCGCCAAGAATCCGGTCAGCGTCTTGAGCAGCACTATGCGGAAGGCCACCGAAGGAAGCCCTCGACTCTCGGGAGCGGCCGTCTTCTCTTCACCGGCGAAGGGAACCTATCAACTGAAGTAAGCTGAGGTCCCGCCGGCAAGTCTGTACTGTCTGATTCGCTAGCGGCCTTGGTTGAGAACCTCGAGGAGGACGGACCCGCGCCGGGCCTTCGTTCTTGAGGTACCCGTCTAAGTCTTGATGCTGCAGAGTCTGTGCCCTTTCAGGCGTAGACCTTTGGAATGCAACAAGTCTTCCCAGTGGGTTCGGAAGCCAATTTTGTCGGTCTCTTCATAGAGTCCGTGAGTTTCCTCCTGCGCAGTCAAGCGTGCGAACTTCTCGCGCAGGGGATGGTCGGGAGCAACGAAGTCTTCCTTCCTATGAAGAATCGGCGGGTTGGTTGAATCCGCGTACTTCCGGTAGAAGATTCGGAACTCGTCAAGGTTTGCGACGATCGTATCGAAGGCAGCAGGATGCGGTTCCTTCTCAAAGCTCGGGTACGCCAGATACGAGATCTGTGCCTTCACACGATGCAGCTTGAGAATGTTCGCGTCCTCAACGGTCCCCAAGAACGATCGAGTGCATCCCTCATACACTCTTAGAATTGGCGGAAGTAAACAGACCGCGTCAACATGAACGTAGAGTGCAGTCGGAGTTTGCTTTCCAACAGGAGAATCCCTGCAGGCGCTGGAGACCAAATCCTTGTCTCCCGCTGAGAATAGGAGTTGATCTGCTTCCTTACAGGCCCGCGTGTAGGCACCGAAGTGGGCGCGGATGTCTAGTTGCAACTCATCGGGGAGCTTCGACAGTGCTGGGCGCCCAGCGAGCCGGGACAACGAAAGGTAGACGAGCAAGTCATCCCTTCGGGCTAGAGCAATTGCCTTCCACGCCTCTGCGTCGGTGGCTCTCCGAATCACGTCAAAAGCCATCGGGATGGAGCCAAAAACCTCACTCAGCTCCACAGCTTCCGTAAGTTCTTCGGGCTGTGGGAGGCGGCCTCGAAGCTCGTAGAAGTCTGAAAGTGGCTTAAGCAACATGCGGTTGCTTTCGAACCGCTCATAGCTGACGAGTTGGAGTGGCTGGTTGAGCCGTCGTCCGTAGCGCCGGACTAAGAATCGCTCCTTCTCCGTGTCCTTCCGGAACACGTAGATCACGCCGGGTGCCGCTGGGACACCATGAACTCCGAGCGACTCAGCGATCCATGTCGAGAGCTCCTGCTGGGAGAAGAACTTTTGAAAGGTGCCGGTCCTCGTCAGCAGCCCATCCTCGAACTCCGCGGTTTCCTGACATCGCCTTTTGTCGTGCGTGAGCCTTGCAGAGACGATCAGTAGCTCGGTCGCCGTCTCCCATGCCCGTTGGAGCGTGGCGGAGCGCTCCTCTAGGTCTTCGATGACATTGACCACGTAGCCGAGGTTGACAACTTCCGAGGGCGTCACGGGGACGCGGGGGGCATGCACGGGGTCCCATCCTGAAACTCGGTACCCCAACTTGCGCAATCGCCGCACATCGCCTCCCCGACCACATCCGTAATCAAAGACCGAGTGCTCGGTGCGCAAGACCCCATCGCGAATCGCAAGACGAACCGGGCGCGAGACCTCCTTGCGCACTAGTGCAGTCTTGTGCCGTAGATCGCTAGGGGCGTCACTCATGACTACGCCTCCAGCGTCGCAACCTGAGCCAAATCCTCGATGTTTTGAAGGCCCCTGTTCCCGGCTAGATACGCAATCCCCCGGTGGAGATGGAGTCTGAATTGTTGGTTCAAAGACTCCGGCGTCAGTTCAACTCGGTCGTTTCGGCATCTAGTCTTCAGGAGTGCAAGGTAAACAGCGGCATTGGGGCCCCCGAAGGTCTTCCAAGTCATCTCGACGGAACTATCTGCCGGGATAGGAACCGGTGATGGCCGGGTGGATTCAGCTAGGGAGCGGCAGAATGCCCAGCGGCAAAGTACGTTCCAGTTCTTGATCTTGGTCCTGCGCTTCAGCTTGACGAGTTGTTCCTTGCCCGTCTGGGAGAGGCGGATTTGTTCTATTTGCATGGTCTAGTTCTCGAAATAACCTTCATGTACAAGCGTGCGGTCTTCGTCCTCGTTGTACTCCAGGAGGTAGGAGCGGCTGACGAAAGGCTTCAGATCAGTCAGTCGGTTGTCCTTGATCTCCTCGTCGGTCGAGAGAAGCAGTACCTGGTGACTCGCCTGGGGGAAGTAGCGCTCCACCAGATGCGACCGATGCTCGGAATCGAGCCGACCCAACGGGGTGTCCACAACGACCGGCAATGGTAGCCCCGCGGTGCGGGCGAGTCCCCAAAGCATGGAAATGGCAAGCAATTGCTTTTCGCCAGCAGAAAGGTCCTCGTGCTTGACTGTCAGGCCAGTCTCTCCGATTAATGTCAGAGTGAAGTCCACGGGGTCAATTTCGAGTCGTGTGATTAGGTTCGGTTTCCGAATGAGGTATCGAAAGCTCTCGAGGATGGAGCTTTCCACCCGCCCCAAATTTTGTCGGAGTATTCTCTCGCGGAACACATCGAGGACTTCAGAGGCCAGACCCATTCGGTTGAGTGATCTGCGTAGGGACTTATTGCTCCAGTTCGCGGCGACTCCTTTGTCCAGTTCTCGTTCCAAACTGTCCTTCGCCTGGTCGATCCTGGGCGAGAGGGAGACGCCTAGTTCCGCTTGAACGCGGAGTTGAACTTCGAGTCTTGCGACCTCTTCTTGGGCAGCGGTGCGCTCTGCTCGAAGGTCCAAAAGGGTGCCCTCCTCGGGGATTGAGCGCAGCTTTCTCTCCACAGTCATGAGCCTCTCTTGATTCCCCTCGATCTCCTGACACAGCGCATTGGCGGCGCTTTGCTGGGAAGGGAGTTCTGACTTCACAAGCCGGTCGAGTTGCCGAATCTCTTCGGGGGCCAGATCCAAAAGTAAGGGAGCCGATTGAGATGCGCCCCGTGATTGGCGGTCCTGCTTGAGAAGGTCTCTTACCTCCTTGATGGTGGCCGTGGTAGCTCCTCCATGCTTCAGTTTCTTGAGCATGGCGGAGTCACGATCCTTGAGGATGTTGGCCAAAAGGGCATGGCTCTGTTGATTCACTTCGGAATGCGCAAGTTCGTCCACTTCCAACAGAAGGCTCGGGATTATCGCGAAAGGAAGACTACCTAGAGTGAGTTCTCGGATCTGTTCGCGCCGATCTTCGATCAACCCGGTGAGTGTCCTACTCTCCAATTCCAAGCTGGATCGCTGATCAGCCAGCTCGCCGCCTTCCCGCATGTACTTGTCATTGGCGGCGTCTAACTTCTTTTTGGCCGAATGCAGAGCGTTGTCGAGGGAGCCCTGACTGTTCGTGGCCTGTTGCTTCTCGTGCAGTAGTTGGTCCAGCGTTTCCTTGAGCTGATCGGATTTCGTGCGATCAACAGTCGCCGTTTGTTCGCGCTTCTTCTTGCTACTGAGGATCCCGAGGTCCTTCCCGAGCCGGTCCACAAGTTCCAAGCCTAGAAGTGAGTGGATCGCCGTCTTTAGAACATCCGCCGAGCTCTCCGCCTCGGCCAACTCTGCAATCTTCTCTCCATCAAAGAAGAATAGCTGGGAAATTCGATGCGGTAGAAAGTCATCCACCCGTTCATCCCACTGCTCTGTCAGTACAGCATCGTCGACTCCATCTACCTGGACTTCTACTCGCTCTCGTACAGTGGAATCCGTCGCCGTCCAGCTACGCCGAACGCAGTACTCGTGCTCTACCCCTTCACTTGAATGGGTAAAGCTAAGCTCCACCGATGCACCTTCTGATGGTTTGGCACGGCGATTGATCGCTTGCCGGAGATAGGTCTTGTATGCCAGTGCACCTCGGCTTGCGCAATGAGCCCGTTGACCGTATAGGGCGAGCTGCAGCGCATCGAGGATGGTGGTCTTCCCCGCGCCATTGAGTCCTCCAACGAGCACAATCGGCTTGTTCTTGCCTTTTGCAGTGAGGCGGATCGACTGGCGACCTCCGTAGGTTCGGAAGTCGTGAAGCGTGAGTTCTTGGAGGAGCATCTGGCTTAAGCGTTTTGGTCCTGGAGAGGAAGGTCGAGTTGGCCGTCCGGTGCCGTCAGATCCTTCTTCATGGACTTGATCTTCGCCTTCACTTCCGCGTCAGGGGGAGTCCAGAGGTCATGCTCCGTCAGGAGCTGCTCACTCTCCTCGAGGCGCTCCTCCATGGCCTTCTGTGCGTCCGCCTCATCCTCAAACTGGTAAAAGTCGAGCACGGACTCCAGCTCGACGTAGAGCCCCTTTCGTTTGGTCATCGTGCGGTAGCGCTGTTCGACGTCAAGCAGACCCCTCAGTAATCCGTAGAGCTCCTCTCCCGCCTCATCCTCTCGATCCTCGGCGCATGTTTCCCGAAGCAAGTTGAGTTCATACGAACCGAGTACAGAGTTCTCGTGGAACGGTTTGCCCGGGTAGGGTTCGCCCATTGCCTCCTCGTACAAACGTGGAAGGCTATCCTCGATCTCATGCTTTTCAACGACCCATATTCTGCGGATCTCTTCGAGCTCCTCGAGGTTGATCAGGTCTACATCACGCACATATTCTGGGCCATTGTCGCGCAGCCACCGTTGGGTGACCAACAACTCCTTGAGCCACTCTTCACGGGTCTTCTGCTTGTAGGGACCGTGAACAAGTCGTCCATTGAACTCGGTCAACCTTCCCGTTATTCGGCGATAGTCCCGCAAGGACCTGTCGTTCCATTTGCCTTTCTCTGTCTTTACCGCAAGCCGGTTCCTGAACTGGAGCAGTGGTAGCATCCACTGCTTCTCTTCATCGTTCTGGACCATCGCAGTCATCGACTTGTCTTCATTCACCAGCGTGCAGACCCAACACCCGAAGCGGGAGTCGCCACAACTAGGTGTCGAGCTATCCACGACCAATGGGCATTCGCCGCCGTCTGTGGCGCCCTGGTACATCGTCAGCAAATCCTTGTTGGCGTAACCCCAGGGGTTCTTGACCTGCATCAAATACAGCCAGACATCGTCGTTGCTCCAGTCTTCAATCGGACTGTAGACCAGGCTGTTGATCAGGGAAGCGTTGGGGCTCAGGCGATCCCTTACTCGACGCTTTTCGTGCTTGGCCATGGTCGCCGCCCGGCGCGTGCTCTCCGCCTTTCGAGTTCCGAGAACAAGGATGGCCTCGCCTGCCTCCTGCACGACTCCTCGAATGAAGGTGTTGGAAGGCATGATCTTCAGGCGCTCGGTACACCAACGAAACTTTTGTCGCGGCGCCGGGTATCCCTTTCCCAGCAAGTTCACCCAAAACGAGTACTGAACCTCCGGAGTGAGTTTGTGTGCTCGTATGGGAAGGCCAGCAGATTCGGCAGCCTCGTTCATCTTCACCAGCGAGTTACTGACCCACCGGGAAACGATCGGGTTCTCAACCAGAGTATCCGTGGAGATGACATGCACGGGTTTGAG
>CALEMP010000152.1 GCA_937910685.1 uncultured bacterium | reverse complement strand
AAGTTCGCAAAACCGTATGGTTCGGGGAGCCACTTCTCTCTTCATGAGGGAACGCGAAGCGCCGCTGGTTGACAGGGGCGTTTTTTCGTGTCCTGACGGGTCCGGCGCATGTTCCGACGACACGCTGGGTTAGGCCCAGGGCCCCCACCACGCCGTGCTCTACGGGCTCACGGGAGAGAGCACGATCCTCCCCGATCTGGCCCGGCCACCGCGCTCACGCGCCGCCAGGATGCTCTCGATGTCTCTGTCTCTCTCTGCTTGAGACGAGAGCGTGGTTAACGGGATTGAGGGCCCGATCCGCCCGCCAGCCGTCCGACCCTGGCGTCTCCCTCGACTCCCCGCCCATCGGACCCGGTTCCCTCCCTTCCCGGCCTCCGCTTCCGTTCCATTCAGTAGTCTTCACCCAACGACCATCTCCTACCCCGCCCAGCCAACTATCATGCCCAGACCAAGCGCCATCCCCACCGAGCTCCGCCTACTCGCGCTCCTGGAAGCAAACGCGGGCCTCACGGGCCGCCAGGTCGCGGTCGCTTACAAGGAGGCCCTGCCGAAGGAGCCGCTCTCCCAGGCCAAGGCGTACACCTCCCTGGGCCGCATGATCGACAAGGGCTGGGTAGTCGCGTCGAGCAATGTCGAGAACGACGGGAGGCTTCGCTAGTTCCGCGCCACGGCGAGGGGCAAAAGGTGCTCGATGCATCCCGCTCGGTAGGTCACAGACACCTTCTTGCCTTCTGGGACTCGCTCATGGAGTTCGTAGAGCCCGAACTAGCAGAGCGGGTCGCCACATGAGGCCAATCATGGTCCCCCGTGGCGCTTACTCCAGCCCAGCCCTACGAGCCCAAGTACCAAAGTTGCCATCCCGGTCCAGAGCCCACCGAATGTAAAAGCCAGAGGGAGGACTACGAGCAACAGGAGAAGGGCGGGCCAATCGGCCTTTTCGTTTTGGCTGGCCATCCCCTATCGCCGTTGCAATCTATCAACGACGACTTCAATTCTAGCGATGCTGCTTTCAGTGCCGCCCACTAGCTCGTGGAGCCAACTTTCACAGGCAGCGGCGGCGGCCCAATCGGGATGCCCGTAAGACCTCGCCCCGCCTTGTAGGGCCTTTTGCCTTGCACTGGTGGCCTCTTGGACAAGCTCTTTGAGCACAGTTTGCTTTCGATCACCCCCCAGGTTCTTGGCTTCCACAATTTTCGGTTGCAAGACCGAAAGTGCTTGAGAAATCGCGGTCCTTGCGGGTCTTTTGAACCAACCAGAGGTTGCCTTCTCTATTTTCCCAAGCTCTTCCTCGTTGAAACTCATCTGGTCTCTCCTTGATCCGTTGTAACCACGCGGCGCATTTCAGTGCCTCCTCTCCCCGGTGATACGTCGATCCGCGCAAGCCCGCAAGCACAATCCAACCGGGGTCCCTGGAGCTCTAGGAGACTTGGTAGCCTTTGAGCCGGACCCCATGCCCGAGGAATCGCAGTAGCCGCACCGTCTCCAGGTTGCTCTCGAGCTACCCCGCTCACCACACAAGCCCTCCCAGCGCCCATGACGACCCCCGCGCAGCAACTGCTCCAAGAGTCCTGCCGGATGATCCAGGAATCCTACGACGACCTGGGCCACGAGTTGGGCTGGCGCTTCCTGACCTCCCCCACTGCGACGCTCAGCGCGGAGACCGAGATCGCACTCATCACCTTGAATCCGGGAGGGGACCGCGACCGACCCGACCACGCTCGTGAGTCTTCGGAGGCCGGATCTGCGTACCTGGTCGAGCAGTGGAAGGGTTCTCCCCCGGGCGAGGCAAACCTCCAGATGCAGATCCGCAAGTTGTTCGGCTTGATTGCGTCCACCCGCAAGCTTGCGATCAATGGCGACCAACTTCTCAGCGAGTCCCTGACGGCCCAATTCATCCCGTTTCGCTCGCCGTCCCTGGACACGCTTCACCGGAAGAAGGAGTCCTTCGCCTTTGCCGCTCGGCTGTGGTCGAGCCTGTTTGAGCACCTCTCACCCAAGCTGGTGGTGACCATCGACACGGGGACGTTTAAGGGGCTGCTCCCCGTACTCGCGGCCAGGTGGGGCGCACCCTCATCCCGCGAGGTGTTCCCGACAGGCTGGGGGATTGCGACCGCTGAGTTGGTGCAATGGGACACCTCTGACGGTGGGCGGGCGGTGATGCGGCTACCCCACCTATCGAGCTTCAAGCTCTTCAGCCGGGCAGCCTGCAAGCCTCACGTGGAGCGACTTGTCCGTGGAGCAGTTGATTCAGCATGGCCGAGTTCTAAGGACAAAACGTAACCTCCAGCCCATCCGAGAAGTTGAACCCCGCCGGACCTCCGAGCGGGTCTCGATACCAGAAC
>CALEMP010000151.1 GCA_937910685.1 uncultured bacterium | reverse complement strand
CAGCGCAAGGGCATGAACCGTCACCCCTCCGTTCCCATCCGCCTCGGCGCTCACACGCAGCTGAATTTTCCCCTGAAGGCCCTCGGGGAATCGCTCTTCCGAAGATCCCAAGAGCGGAAGGTCTGCAAGTTTCGTGCGGTTGCTCATGACCCAGCCCCCTCCACCGGAGTCACCGGCCTGACTAAAATCGCGCAACACCAGTCGGCCATCCCCCTGCACCATCAGTAAGACACCACCATCGGCGGCGGGGGTCTGGTGCACGCTGGCACTGCGCAGCACATGCACGTCACGGCCTCCCGCTCCCAGGCAGAGACCCGCCGCCTGTTCCCCACGGGGCGCGCCTGATTCCAAGGGCCAGAGTGTCACCGAAACCTGGCCGGGGCCGCCCCCAGGATTCCAGGCCCGGGTCAAGCGATGCAGGCTGCGAAAGGGCCAACGCTGCCGGCCTTCCACGCACCAAAGGGCGTCCCCGCCCTGACGCCAATCCGCCAGCCGATTAGCCCAATGGTCCGCGCCCGTCCAGACCCGAATTCCCCCGTCGGGAACATGTTCGGTTTGCGGTTCCCCCTTGGGAACCATGGTCAGTGAGGCGGTCAAACAGATCGAGAGGAAGAACAGCATGTACCGAGTCTAGCCCCAGAGCTTCCTGTAGGATCCCCCCCATGCCCAGGCTCTTGATTGCGACCCTCCTCTGGTCCCTGCCATTTAGCCTGATCCCCCGCTTTTTACTCGGGGTGGATGCGGATGTGCTGGCGGTGACCCGCTTGGGACTAGGGGCCTTGGCCTTAACCCTCTTGGCGGGCGGGCGTGTATCGCGGCCCAAAACCGTTTGGCTCCTTGTCGGTGCCATTCAATTTGGTGTCTGCTATGGGGCCTATTTGCGGGCCTACCAATTCCTGCCGGGCCATGCGATTGCCCTCCTGACCACCACCACGCCCATTTGGATTCTGATCCTCAACGGCCAGCGCAAGCTTTGGCGGGGGCGTTCCCTCCTGGCCGTCCTGTTATCAGTGATGGGCGCAATCTTCCTGGCGAGCTCCGCAATCAACCCTGACCCCAATTGGTGGCGCGGGGCTTTCTGGACCCAGCTGGCCAACTTGGCTTTTGCCTTCGGCCAACTCCGTTGGCGCGCAAAGGGAGGAGGAGAACAATCACTGGGTACCCACGCCTGGATGCTGTTCGCCGGCGCTCTGGTTTTACTCCCCCTTGCGGCGGCGGATTTCCCAGGAGGCTTAGACCAGATCAGCTTCGAAGCCACCGGGGTTCTCTTGTACCTCGGTATCGGCGCAACGGGACTTGGATTCTATCTTTGGAATGAAGGGGCGCGACAGGTGTCCGTTGCCCGTCTCGCGGTGATGAACAACCTCTAGGCCCCACTTGCAGCCCTCCTGGCTGTGCTCATTTTCGGGGAACAGGCAGCTCCCCTGCCCCTGACTTTCTCGGTGCTCTGCCTCGTGGCGGGGGTGCAACTCAGTGCTACAGAAACCCGGCCGGATTGACTTGGAAAAGCGGCCCTGGGAAGAGTCCTCCAATCATCAGAAGCCAGCACACATCTCGCAGTCGCAGTCCCCGGCCGGGACCATTAGATCCGCCCCGTCGCTGGCTCCGTCGCCCCCATAACCAAGGCGCCCCAAGAGGGCAATTGCTTCCTCATCGAGATCTGCGTCCTGAGAGAGCCCCAGCCCCTGGCTTTCCCCCAGCCAGCGCAGGAGGCGGCTCCGCAGAGAGCGCGTGCTCCCTGGGCGCTTTTCATTGAGCACTTGGGTGCAACTTGGGTCAGCCCGCCAATCGAAGAGACGCACCTGATGGGCCGCAAAGAACGGCAATCCCTTGCGTTCGCGTCCGGCCCGCAATTGCATGATCAACAGTTCCCCATCCAACTCCACACATGCTTGGTGGCCCCCAGAGGAGACTGCAAACCGCGGGGCGGCCTGTTCATCGACATGGAACATGTTACTTCCTGGAAAACCAGCGCTCTGCCCCAAGATCCACTGGGAAAGAGTGCACGCAAGATCATCGAGTTGCACCGCATGGCGAAGGGTGACTCCTTTAACGATCCCGGGCCCACTAAAAATCAAGGGCACATGCAGGGTGTCGGGATAAATCCCCTGGTGGTCCCACCAAATACCGTGACTCCCCAAGGACTCCCCATGGTCCGCCGTGAACACCACCGAGGCATTCTTAAGGTCAGGGCGATCCAGGAGTTCTCCCAAGGCAGCGTCCAGGTAACTGATCTCGCCCTTGTATTGGGCCAGAAGAAATTCGGCCGAAGGTGCATCCTCGTTCCAATTGGGAACCGCTCCGGGTTCGAGGGGCGCCCCCATGGACCCCTCCGCGCTCACCGCATAGGGAACCGGTGGATCATAGGGCGCGTGTGCATCAAAGAGATGCAGCCAAATGAATCGATCATGCACCTGCGGTCGATCCAAAAGAGCATTGAGCCGGGGCAAGGTTTCAGACAAATCCTGATCCCGTGAGACGGGTGCAATGTAGCGATCAAAACCCTGCCCCAATCCACTGACCCGGGGATCGAGGTGAGGGACGGACACCACTGCCCAGGTCTCGAAACCCGCATCTCTGAAGGATTCGGCAAGGGTCGACGCTTGCTGAGTCAGCCCCTGGGTGTTGTCCAATACGCCGCTTTGCTTGGGAGAGAGCCCGGTCAGAATGGAAACATGGGAGGGAGTGGTCACATTGGTGGTGCTCCAACAATCGGCAAAGCGCGTCCCTTCTGTCGCGAGTGCATCAAGGTTCGGCGTGGCAATCTCCACCCCCTGATCCGCACAGGCAAGGTGGTCCGCCCGGTGGGTGTCCGAGGTGATCAAGAGAACCGTACGGGGCTGGGAAGGCACTGGCGATGCCAAGCCCGGAAGCAACCGCGGCCCCGCAAAATACCCCACACGATCCCCGGGAAAACCACCCTCTAGGGTGATCCAAATATCATCCACATCGGGAGCATCGAGCACAAAGTCCTGCCAGCGTCCAAGGGGAAGCGGCGCACGAAAAAATTCCACATCCGCAGCCACCAGCACAAGCTCAGGTTCATCCCCCGGGGCGCAGAACTCAGCTGGCACCCCGGCTGAAAAGTGCAACTCACCGTAGCCCAACCGCTTTTCTTGGCTGGGCATCGGAATACGCAATCGCAAGCCATCAGTCAGGGGCAGTCCCTGACGGAAGTCCTTCCCGATCCCAAGACTGTCCGGGTCTCCCGAAGTTGGCAGCAGCCAGAGCTTTGGGATAGCACGGAAATCCAATCGCCCCACCGCCACCGGTTGGGAGACCCCTTCGTTCAATTGTGCACGCCAGGCACCCGGAGCAAACAAAACCCGCACCGCATCGATGGCCTGATCCCCATCAGGGATAAGGGGGAAATCAAAACGACCGAGGACAAGGTCTCCATTCCCGGACAACACCCGCCGATTAGCAGCCGCCACTTGCTTGCCATCTCGCATGAGATGGACGCCCACATAGGTTCGCTCAAGGGAACCCAGTTCCACATTCAGGGAGTTGAAGGAACGAGGCTCGAATGGCCCATTGAGTTCGATCCCAGCCAGACCCTCCGGGCTGGACAAGAGCAGGGCTGCACCCATCCCTATCGAGCCGACGGGGACATCCCCGGGTCCAGTCCGAACAGTCTGATCAATCAAATGCCAGCCCCGACTTTCTTTCATGGGGTTACGGGTGAACACCAGCTCATTCCTACGGCCCACATCCCCATGGCGCTCGAGTTTGCAATGCTGGATCAGCAAGAGTTCCGGCTCCTGCTGACGCGGATCCCCACCAGTACCGCAACCGAGTCCCCACAGGCACCCAAGCACAAGGAATGGAAAAAACACCGTCGATCCGATGGGACGTTTCAGCATGAAGGATCCTCTCATGACCTGTGGCTACTCTACCCGCTTGAGCAAGGTGTAACCCCGGGGTGCAAGGGCTGCATCAAATTCCACCAGTCGCGTTTCTCCCACTTCCAAATCCAGGGCCACTGCCACGAATCCTGGGGGAAATTCGTTGGCTGGACGCCAGCGGGTAGTGGTGAGGTACTCGCCTAGTTCCCTGTTCAAACCCTTAGAGATCTCCCCGTATTGTTCCGGTGTGATCTCGTGGCTGTTGCGCCGCTCGCCTGCCACACGCAGGGTCTCTTGGAGGCTCTGCTGCAGTTCGCGAATTGCCACGTCACCTTCCCGGTCCCGAGTTCCCGGGGCAAGAATCCGGTGAACTGCGCGCCGCACGTCATCGCGTACACCGCCAGCATCAGAGAACTGAGCAGCGAGTTCCATCAGATCAGCGCCATTTTCGATTTGGGCTTGATAGCCAGCCATCAACTCCGCTGCCTGTTTAGGATCACGGGGTTTGCCCGCAGCACTGCATTCCACAACCAAGGCCTGCACAATCACGCGTGAACTCTTGTGCCCCGAGGAACCGTCCTGGCCAGGCCGCACCAGGGGAATATCCCCCTTGAGCGCGGGTCCTTGCACCACCCGCGCCTCACGGATCACCACGGGCACGGTGGGCTTAGAAGTCTCTCGCCCCGCGGGCATCACTCCAACCGATGCCATGGCCTCAAGAGTTGAAACCCCGTTGGTTAAGCGCGCAAAGGACGTGTACTTGCCGTCGAGATTCCAATGGGCGGGCCCGTCATCGCAGCAGATGAAAAATTGACAGGAGGCCGAGTTGTCATCATTTCCCATGCGAGCCATAGAAAGCACCCCGTAGCGATGATCCCGCTCGGGCAAATCGGAAAATTCGGCTTGCAGCTTCCCATAGGGCGAGTTGCCCATACCCGTTCCGTCCGGACAGCCCCCCTGAACCATGAAGTCCCTCATGATGCGATGAAAAGTGAGGCCGTCATAAAAACCCTCGTCCGCCAACCGCAGGAAATTGCGGGTGGTGATCGGGGCGGCATCAGACCACAGTTCAACCGTCAAATCCCCCACGTCCTTGCCGTTGATGTCGATGCCAAGGACCACGTGGTAGTTACCCAGATCCTCCTCAGCCACCGCGCCCTCTAGCTCAAAACCCAAACTTGTGCGCGTGCCCGCTTGCTTGGGTGCCTTGCTGGCCGGGTCCCCGGTGAGATCCAGGCTGGGATCGTCAGGGGCACCGGTCTCCTGCTGCCCAGGATCTGATGGGGCCGCAGGATCCGAACAGGACCCAAGGGGCAAAAAGAGCAGGCAAATAAAAGCCGCGCGGGGCGCATTCGGGGACATCCAACGATAGTTCATGGAAGCCATGATGGGAACCGGAGTCCGGAATTGCGAACATGCAACACCTTGGGTTCTATCCGCCAACCAAAACCCGTGTCCCCCGTACTGTCCCTGCCTACTCCCGTCCCCACTGTGCGAACACCCCGAATCCAGCCCAACCGCCGCGACCTCCTTAAGGGGGCCAGCGCCCTTTCCCTCGCGGCCACCGTTGGGAGAGGTGAAGGCCGCCCCAACATTCTGGTGATTATGGTGGATCAGCATCGGCATGATCTCGCGGGTTACGCCGGCTCCGGCTACGCCACCACCCCCTACCTCGATGCCCTGGCCGCGGAGAGCGTCCGCATCGAATCCTGCTATGCGGCGGTGCCCCTATGCGCTCCCGCCCGGCAATCTTTTGTCACCGGTCAATATGCATCGACCCATGGGACCTTTCGCAATCGGCACGCAGAAGTCGATGGGGAACGCACGGTCTTTCACGACATTACCTCAGGGGGTTACCACACCGGTTGGTTTGGAAAAACCCATTGCAATGTGAGCGGCTTTGGTCAGGTGCAATCCCAGGACCAACTCCTTGCCGCCCACGTGGAGAAATACCCCGGGTCCCTGCCCGCTGGCGCCGAGCGCATCATCACCGATCAGCCCACCGCAGTGCCCTTCATGGAGCCCTACAACACGCGCTACGAAGACCCAGGCACCAATCACCCATTTCACATGGAAGAGCATGTGACGCGCCAAACCCTAGGGGCCCTCAAGCAACGCCCAAAAGACAAGCCATTCTTGATGGTTGCCAGTTTCCTGTCGCCCCATCCACCGCTCTTCCCCCCCAAGGACTTCCTGGAGCTGTACCGGGACGCGGATTTGCCTATGCCCTCAGACCGCATGATGCGCAAGCTAGATCTGCCCAGCGACCTTGACCGG
>CALEMP010000150.1 GCA_937910685.1 uncultured bacterium | reverse complement strand
TCGATTTCCTTACACCCAAAGGGCTCAACCCCAGGGACCTTGCAATAGAAGTTGAGCACGTAGTGCCGCATAGCCGAGGTGGAACGGACGAGTACGAAAACCTCAGACTCGCTTGTGGCTGGTGTAATTCACGGAAGCAGAGCCTCCAGCTCTGCTATGAAGCCCCCCCATTCGGTGGCACCATGAACCATCCTGTATTCGGACCTCTTTCACTTCCCCACAGCTTCTGGATTCTGCGGATCCTCGGTTTCGGAAACGGGTGCTCACACCCCGGCTGTGATCGGAATTCAAGTAACTCCGAACTCCAAATCACCCGTAGGGTCTCAATACGGAAGCTCAACCCGTTGTGCTTGACAGTTCGATGCGAAGAGCACGACCCGATCACCACAACCGACAGGCTAGTCCCCCGTGGGCTCTTTCTGCCAGCCACCCGGTAATAGACAGGCTGAGGTGAGGCATCCTCCCACTACCGCTGCTATTACTCAGCGAAACAACTGAGCAGCACCGACACGGATGCCCTAACTTTTTCCCAGTCTACCGCTGGTGTGAGGTGGCTCCAAGAAACTCGTATCGCACCATTAATCCGATCACTGCTCATCCCCATCGAAGTCAGCACGTGACTGGGCTTGTAGTCCTGCGACGTGCAGGCGGAACCATTGGATATTGCAACAACGCCTTTCATAGCAAGCATTACCGCCTCGGAATCGGCTCCCGGCAGGCTAACGTTCATCGACAACCCAACGAGCGAGTTTGGATCTCCATTCACCACCCCCCCAATGGACGAGAGCGCCTTTGCCGCAAAATTGAAGTGCTCAAGATTTCCCGCAGCCCGGACCTCCTCATCCCGCATGGAAATCTGAGCGGCAGTCCCCAGCCCCGCAACCAATGGAACGGCTAGAGTTCCTGGTCGGATGCCCCATTCCTGGCCGCCACCAAAGACCAGAGGCGCCAATGGAATTCGGTCAAACCCTCGTCGCCGCGCAACTAAGGCCCCGACGCCCTTTGGACCGTAGATCTTGTGGCCACTGATGCTTATGAGGTCAATCCGCTTCGAGACGAGCGGCGCGAACTCCTTTCCGAATCCCTGTGCAGAGTCAGTGTGAAAAAATGCACTGTGGCCCTCTAACACTTGCGCGTATTCGAGCAGAGGCTGCTTCACTCCAGTCTCATTGTTCACGTGCATGAGGGAGACGAGCGATGTATCGGGGCGCAGAGCCGTGGCCAGGTCCCGGGGATCAATCCAGCCTCTCTCGTCTGCAGGCAGTAGCTCGACGTCGAAGCCCCGCAAGCGAAGCTGCTCAAGTGGCTCCAAGACCGCCTTGTGCTCCATAGGCGAACTAATAATGTGGCGCCTCCCCTGCGCTTCAGCGGCTGCCGCGAGCCCCAGTAGCGCCAGGTTGTTGCTCTCCGTCGCTCCGCTGGTGAAGATGACCTCGGAGGGCTCCGCATCCACGACCTGCGCCACCTGTTTGCGGGCCAGTTCCACTGCCCGCTTGGCCTTCAGGCCAAACTCGTGGGTTCGGCTGCCGGCGTTGCCGTACTCCTCGCGCATATAGAACATGACGATGTCTGCCACTTCTGGCTCGATTGGAGTTGTCGCGTTGCAGTCAAGGTAAATGGTCAAAGGGGTAACCTCGCGTTTGCAGAGCCGTCTGGTAGGTGGGCGGACCCCAGGTTTGGGATCTCCCGAGCGCTTGCGTGATAGGGCGTTACGTCATCTCGCATGCAAAAGTACGCATCGCACTTGACAAAGCGAGGCGCCGAATGACAAACCTATCAAACCCGCAAGGAGAAAGCCCTATGTCAGCACCCTTCGAATACGTTTTTCCCGCCATTCGCGGAATCCAGGCCCAGCGAGAGTACTTCGTCTCGATGTGTCCGCTCTCGTTGATCCCCAAGATCTTCCTTTTCGACGAGGAGGAGCTCGTGCCGGAACTAAGAGCCCAGAGGACCTTGAATAAGGCCCGGATCCCCGAGCTGGCGCACTACATCTTGCACAACCCCAAGGACTACGCCTTCTCAGCGATCACCGCCTCCGTGGACGGCGAGCTGCAGTTTGATCCGCTCTCTGCTGCGGATGATGAGTCGAAGCGGGTTGGTCTGCTTCACATTCCAATGGCTGCCCGGTTCATCATCAACGACGGGCAGCACCGGCGTGCGACGATTGAAATGGCGATACGG
>CALEMP010000149.1 GCA_937910685.1 uncultured bacterium | reverse complement strand
GAGGATTCCCCACTGTTATCGCTGGCCCGGGAGTTGGGGGAAGGGGGGGGCGTTTATAGGCATATGGGGCAAGTTCGTAAAGCTCCCAAAAAGCAGCGGCTTTTGTTTGAAGTGCTCATGGCGAGAAACGAAGCAGGGGGGCTTGATCAGCCGAATGAGGACACTCTGCTTGCGTTGGTGGATTTTATGGACCTGCCTTCGGATGTACTCTCTGAGTATGAGGATTCGGATCCAAGTCTTCTGACGGCGGCTGCGAAAACGGCAAGGCGGGGGCTTAAGGGGGATGGGCCCTTGGGCTTTCTTCAGTCCGCGAGGCTTATTGACAGGGCGGATCTTTGGGACGACTTACACCTGTGGGAGAGGCTGCTCGTTCAGGGGTTCCTACCAGAAGAGGGTTTCCGTGATGAGAGTCGCTTTGATGAGCGTTTCCTATCGGATGTTCTTGACCGTCCCGAACATTCTAAGAAGTATTGGGCTTGGGTCCTTGGTAAAGCAGACCGCCTAAACAGCTTACCTGTACCTTCGAGTGAGGTTGAGTCTGTGGATAAACATCGGGAAAAGTTCGGTAAAGTAATATCAAGTGCGTTGAACGACCAGGCGCACACAGATTGGGCTGAGGTTATTCCTTTGGAGTGGGTGGAGCCTAACCGAAAGGATATCTTCGACGACTCCAAAATGAACGAGTGGTGGGACTCGGAACGTACTTCTTTTCTGCGTGGAGATTCTGAGGTTGTTGGCGAGGAACCTGATGTGGCCATCCGCGGGCTAATTGCCCGCTATGTGTGGGAAAAAAAGCACGGGTCCTATCCCGAGGGTCCCGATCCAAAGCGGTGGCTTGCGGTGGCGGTGATGTCGTTTGGCAAGAGCGACGACTACTTTGCCGCTTGCAATATTTGGGATAATTTGCACAATGAGAAGGACCGGTGTAAGTCTGTTCGCGAGGCCATCAAACTGAGTGAGTACAAAGACCTCAGAGGTGATAACGAAAAATGAGAGACAACAAGCTTTTATTTCTGCCCAACACGGGCGTTCAACACATCCAACTTGAAGGCCTTTACGAAAAGGGCCTCTTCAACAAGGGGGAGGTCGAAAAATACAAAATCAATTGGGACGTAGAGGCCTCTGAGATTGTTGATGGTGGCCAAAATGGTATAGAGCGTTCATCGAATGGCCCAACAGCCGCAAGCCAACCGGGTGATTCAAAGGCTGCGGGGAGCGTGGTCATTGGAAGGGCAGCCAAGGGGCTCAGTTATGCAGAGTATTCAAGTGGTTGGTTACACCTTCCGTTCAATCAGCCGCATGCCTCGGGGAGGGTTTTGCGCCGTAAACGCGTGACGGCTGGCACCGGCAGCGCGAACGATGAGGCCTCGACGCCGGAAATCGTGTACGACATGATTCTCGCCTTCGATACGACGGTGACCGAAGAGGGTACGGGGGGGACTCTTGATCCGGATCACGTTGGTAACGACTTCAGCATTCACGGCGCAGGGCTCAGTCACTTCTGGAATAGTGAACTCGTCCTCGCTTACCTGCACAGCCTCTGCGCCAAGATTGAGGAAAATACAGGTAAGAGCGTGCCGATGCTGCAGGTAAAGGCGGATCTTGTAGCGCTCTATTCATTCCTGGCGAGGCTCCAGGACGAGAAACGGATACCTGTGATTCAACTTGCCCACGCGAGGCACGAGCCCGTCGATGTCAGCCTGGTGATTGATTTCGGGAACAGCCGGACCTGTTGTGTGCTCATGGAGCCCGGTGACGATAAAGAGTACAAGTACAAGCGCCTCCAGGTGAGGGATCCGAAGAACCCGTGGGCGTTCCACGATGGTCCCGCTGATTCAAGGTTGGCCTTCGTTCAGCCCTCCTCGGGTATAATTCTGGGCAGTGGTCCAGGCGACGATGCGGGGCAAGAAGAGACCTTGGTTTTTGGAGATCTGTCGATCGTTAGGTATGGCAAGCCGGCTTCGGATTTGCTCGGATCGTCCAAGATGGAAACCAAGTCCCGGGGCATGAGCAGCCCCAAACGGTATATGTGGGACGGTGACAGGCGCAAGTCGTCCTGGAAGCTGGCGACCGGAGAAGATGAACGCGACACGGTATTCGGGGCACTCTTGGGCCGCGTCGATATGCGGAGCCCATTCACCGATTCGTCTGATACCGACGCCAGTCGCCCGACGGATCCGGTGTACCCAAGGAAAGCGGGTTTACTCTTCGCTTTGGTGGAGGTCCTTGAGCAGGCCTATAGGCAAATCAACAGTGCGCAGTATCGTGGAGCTCACAGGCAAAGGCCCCTGTACGATCGCCGGAGAGTCATTCGGGACGTGGTCATCATGCACCCGGCGGGAATGCACTCGCTCGAGGTCATGGAATTCGAGAAGGCCGTCGAACGGGCGTGCGAGCTCTGGGCGGAATACCGAACGGACCCGGTCAAATTCCAGACCGGGTACCCGGCCGATCAGGACTTGAAAACGGTCTCCCTGGAGCCGATGGCGGACACCAGCAATCCCCCGGTTCCCCAGCCGCGCATGACGAGAATCTGCGACGAGGGGCTTGCCATTCAGATCTGCTACCTCAATTCGTTGTTGCGTGACCACTTCCCGCACGGTGCGGAGACCCTTGTGCGTGCTCTCGGTACAGTCCGGAGGCCAGCACCTGACGGTGCGGGGACTTCGAACGGTGGGGCGCGTGGGTCCCTACCCACCCTGCGGGTGGCCTCCCTTGATATCGGAGGGGGAACGACGGATCTCGCTATTGCGGACTACACGGCGCATCCGGAGTCCTTGCAGGCGAAGCTATCCATGGAGCTGAAGTTCCATGATGGGTTCTCTAAGGGTGGGGACGACGTGGCCTGTGAGTTCTTGAGGGAGCTTGTGTTTCCCAAAATCCAAGCGGATATGAACCTAAGTCCCTCCAAATGGGACAAGGCCTTTGGCAGGTCTGGGGAGGACGAAGATTCCATGCCCCCGGATTGGGAGGACACACGGTGCAGCCTCGCGTCCATGGTTTGGATGCCGATCGTCCACCATTTTTTGGGGGCCCTTGAGGATGGTACCCCCGAGTACACAAGCACCATTGATCCACTTGTGCCCGATCACGGGTTGCTCGGTAAGCTGGATGCTGTCTTGGAGACCTTCCGATTACCTGCACTTAGAGGCGGTAAGAGCGGTAAGAGCGTGCAACATTTGGCGGATGTTGAGATAACGGTGACGAGTGAGGACATGAGCCGGATTGTCAACCGGGTCCTGGAGAAGTGCTTGGAGCAATACAGTGATATCGTCAGTCAGTTTCGGTGTGACGTTTTGGTGCTTGGGGGGCGCCCATCTGCATTGCCCGCGGTTCGGGACCTCATCCACCGCCAGATGCCCGTACCCCCGGGGAGCGTTGTTTTCCTGCACCAGGCGTCGTTTGGGGAATGGTTCCCGTTTGAGCAATCTGCCAGCAAGGATTCAAAGGCCTGCGGGGTCGTGGGTGCCGCACAGGCGTTCCTGCAGACGCAAGATTTAGACCGAATCATTCTCAAGAGGATTCCTACCGTTGGTGTACCCAACATCCTTGGAAACCACAAACTGGGGGTCGAGCAGATTGGGGAAGTCCTGTTTGCTGGCGATAGCCAAGAGAGCGTCGAGTTTGAATATGGGGGTGACGCTATCGTGATTGGAGCCAAGAGAATTGATAATAAGAACGCGCTCTCTCGGCCAATCTACCGACTGTCGATAAAGGAGAGCATAATGGCGAATAGGCGAACTGGTCCCAGGCACTACGCAGCATTCGATTTGAAGGTCAAGCTCCGGCGCGTCGAAGTCGCTGCTTCAGGGGCGGATAATGCGCAGACGGACGTGATCGACCCAAAGGTGAGTAGTGTCGAAGGGAAAGTTGAGTTTTGGAAAGACCAGGAGGACCAGGTTTGGGAGGACGATGCAGCTGTAAGGGCTTTCACGGTCAAACTCCAGACCTTGTCGGAGAGCGACTACTGGTTGGATAGTGGGTGTTTCAAGGCCTTAAGTGTGGAGCGTTCGTAATGAGTCCTCAGGCCACGGATCTTGAGATTCTCAGAAGCCTCCTCAGGGACGATTCTGCCGAGCTCTTCACGCGGTTCTTGAAACTGACTCGGGCGGATTCAGGGAGGTTTCTAGAGCTCATGGAAAGGAATGTAAAGGCGGCGAGTGAGCTCCGTGCCAGACCATCAGGGTTGTCGAAGAAGAAGAATCGCGGCGGCCCGAAGCCGGACAATGTCAGTGGGGATGTTCGCCGGAATTTGGATCTTCGCCGAGGTCAGGTCACCGGAAGGTCACCGGGAGTACCTGTGCCCGACCACTCTACCCTTCCTGGTGATATGCGTTTCTCTTCAACGC
>CALEMP010000148.1 GCA_937910685.1 uncultured bacterium | reverse complement strand
CACGATCCCCGCCGGAGTCAGGTCCAACCACTTTGGCATGGGGCTGCCCAGGGCTCGGTGAATGCCCGTGGCCGTGCCGCTGATCACGAGCGTAGCGACCAGACCGATCAAGGCTAGGTTGAGGCCGTGACGAGTGCGCTGGATCTTTTCATTGTGAACCACATCCACCAAGGTCTCGCGCTTGACAAAAATCTGCGCTAGGATCCAGGCGAAAATCCCGAACAGGATGTAGGTGTCAATGGCCAGTTCTGATCCCATTCCGTGCGCCATGACCACATGGGTGCCGTGGATGAGTCCGTTCCAGGGTGGATAGGAGATTCCAAGGGCCAGAATCAACAGGAACACATTCCAGTTCTTGGCCAGGCCACAGAAGCGCTCGGTGATGTTGACCTTTTCCCACTCGGGTTTTTTACGCGCAAGGAATGCCTTTGAAATCTCCTGCAACAGACGCAGCAGAAGAATGATCTCCAGCATACTGACCACAAAAGCAATCCACTTGATCGAGTGGGATTGGGGCAGGTGGTAGGTGTGGTGGGAGTAGTTGGTCAGGGAGTTGAGCAAACTGACTCCAAAGAGGGAAAAAGCCGTGGAAGAGTGCCCAATGCTTTTGTCTCCACTCAGTCGGACGCCCACATAGGTCAGCCCTCCATAAATCATCAGATTGAATGAGGCCACCAGGGAGCCGCAGGCCTTCCACTGGATCTGGAGGTCCGCCAGTGGCCGTTCCCAGACCCAATCGAGCAGGTAGGCGTGCCCTTCGGCAAAGGTCCACAGAAAATAGAGCGCCCCCGCGGTCCACATGTGTACATGAACAGGGTGGCGGAAGAACCCCACGCGCACGCGGCTTAGATAGGTCCACAGGAAGAGCAACCAACCCGCCACGATCAGCAGCGAGACCAGCGGGTGAAAGCCCAGATACTCTCGGCCCGTGGTGATCCCAAGGGGCAAGGAAACCAGGGCGCCGAGCCCCGCCAGACCCCAAAGCACCATCGAGCCACGAAAGCGCAGGGCATCAGCGTCGCTCGGTGCCCCGTATTCATCGTGCAGGAATTTGTGGGCCCCGGCCAACGCTCCCAGGAAAAGCCAGGCCGAGGCAAAGGTCGTGTGCAGGGGCCGCAGCTGCACCAAGCTCAGGTCGAAATTGATCCAGAGCTTGGAGACGATCGGCAAGTAGTACAGGGCGCCCAGGAACCCGAAGAAGACGCTCAGGGCCATGCACGCAAGTGCGCTGCCCATCAAGGTCATCTGCATCCGCTCGGCGCGGGTCAACATGTCTCTATATCGAAAGAACATTTTATTAGAAAAACTCAAACCAAGGAAGGTCCCACAGGGAACCATCAGGATTGGCCTCGGCCTTCTCGAAGGCGCCTCGGACCAAGGCTCCGCCCTCCCCGAGCCACTCCAGGGCACGTAACACAGCCTCGATTTCCCCATTCTCCAGGTTGAAGCGCGGCATCCCCGTGCCTGGTACTCCATCCTTCAAGACTCTCCTTAGGTGTTCCTCAGCTAAGTCCGCACGCATGGTGGTTAGGTCCTTGGCCCGAAGAGAGCTCCTGCCATTGGGGAGGTGGCAGGTGATGCAGCCGAGCTGCTCCATTTTGGCCAACCCTTCGGTGGCCTGGGCTGATGGGGGAGTACCCCCTCTCAATTCCTCCAGCGCTGCCCGGTACACCTCGTGCGCCGGTGCTGCCTCGCTGATGCTCAGCTGGCCCACCCCCAGCTGGTCCAACTCCTCGAAAAACACCGCTAGGCAGCGTGTGTCTTCCTCGCTGAGATCAAAAACGGGCATGCGCGCCGACCCTGTTCGAAGCACCAAGTCCAAATCCCGAAAGAGAGCCTGACTCCATTCCTTGCGCCTGGCCAAGTTTGTCAAGTCCGGCCCCAAAAAGCCTCCATATCCAAAGATCTGATGACAGACTCCACAGTTTTCCTGGTGCCAAATCTCGCGACCTCGGGAAGCCTCGCTGGTAAGGGGCGGGCTGTCCTGGCCCACCGGATCGGTGTAAATGAGCCAGGTCTGGACGGCAAACGCAGACAGCAAAAAACCCAACAGTCCGAGCCGGGACAGGAGGCTCATGGGGCTCATACCCTCATTCCCACGGGAGGGGCGGGATACAGGGGGGGCTGCTGGTCACTCGGCACGGGGGGCAGTCTAGCAAATCCAGTGTTTGGGTCCTCTGGCTAGTTAGTGTCCTAGTGCTAGGTCGTGAAGGAAACATGGCCACTATATAGGTATCGAAGTACCTATTTCCCTGTCATGCTCGGGCGCAGTGGGGCGGAACCCCATCCGACGTCCGATGGAAAGATTCCACCCGCGTTTCAGCCGAGTCGCTTGAGGCCGCCCTCGACACCAGAGACCAGT
>CALEMP010000147.1 GCA_937910685.1 uncultured bacterium | reverse complement strand
AGGCCCAGCCTGACGCAACTCCGCGAAACCGGGTAGATTCTTGGCCGCCGTGTGCCCCTTAAAATTTTCTCTGAAGCTGGTGGCGGCGGCCAGATAGCTCTCCTTGCCTGTGGCTTGGAAGATCGATAGGGAGTCCAAGGTGTTGAACACCTTGTCCACCGTCTCCAAGATAACGCTCGAAGAGCGGAAATTATCTTCAAGGGGTTCCGAAGGAACGTTGAGCCGCTCCACCAGGGAACCCAAGAGGCGCGGCTCGGCGGAGCGCCAGCCGTAGATCGACTGTTTCGTGTCCCCCACGCAGAAGAAGCTCTTCTCGCCCGTTTGGTACGAGGAGACCTCCCTCGCTATGCCGTCGAGCACACTCCACTGGGAGGGCGAGGTATCTTGGAATTCATCCAGGAGCAGGTGCCCCAGGCTGGCGTCCGTGCGGTAAGCGAGGTCGAAGCCTCCGCTGACCAGCGGACCTTCTCCCGGGTCCCCAAGCGGTGCCAGGATACGCGGGATGTCCGAGAACTCGTACAGCCCGCGCTCGCGCTTCACCTCTTCCAGGAACTTCTCATACCTGCGTAGGAGGCCCTGCGCTCGGTCGTTACGAATAGTCAGCCCGAGGGTCAGCTGGTGAGCTACGTGGTGCATGAGATCCTTGAGAACACGTTTCCAGTCCTCGTCGATTACATGCCTGTCGAACTTCTCCTCTCCATCGATGCACTTCTTGAACAGCCCGACCTTCACCACCGACTTCCAATCCTTCCTGTGCACCGCGCCCAGGATGGCCGCATGTGCCTTGGACCAGTTCCTCTTCTCCTTTGGTTCCTTGCCCTTAGTCTTGGGAATGTCGAGGCCCTCGAGGGCCTTCTCAAGCCCCTCCACCCTTTCCGGGTCGGCGGGCTCTGTGACCTGAACGATCTCCCACGCGCCAGGGGCGCTGTCTAGCAACACTTCCCGCCCCCGCGTAGTGAGCTCGGTGAGCGCATAGTGGATGCCCCGCGAGGCACCATTGGAGCTCGCGATCTCACGTAGGAGTTCAGCGAACTCATCTTCTTGCTTGCGCCCGTCGACATCATCCAGCAACCGCGCCAGGGCCTCTGTCTTCAGCTCGGCCTCCTCTGTGCCCAGGGCCACCGACCAATTCGGCGGCATTCCCAGTTCCAGGGGGTACAGCTGCGCGATGCGGTTGAAGAAGGAGTCCAAGGTGCACACGTCGAACCGGTTCAGACCTCGCGCCAGCTTCGCCAGCAGCTCAAGGGCCTGGCTTGCTTCGAACCCCTCACCGAAGTCACGCAGCCCCTCGAGTTCCTTGCGCTTCTCTGGCTTATCGATCGTCTCCACCAGACGTTTCAGGACCCTATTGAGGATCTCCTCGGCCGCCTTACGAGTGAAGGTCGTCGCCAGGATCGAGCTCGCCTCCCTGTTCGCCAGGAGCAGGTCCAGGTAGCGGCCGCTCAGGCGGAAGGTCTTGCCCGTTCCTGCCGATGCCAGGAAAATCTTATGGTACTGGCTCACTCGTCCCCCTCGCCCGGCAGACTCAACAGGGTCTTTCCGCACACATTGGCCATGACCGGGTCGTAGATCTTGGACCCTCCAAGCGGGAATTCACGAGGGTGCCTACTCAGTTGCTCGCGAACCGCAAGCACGACTCTGCACGATTCGGCGAGAGCCTCCTCGACAATCGTCGCGCCCCACTTGGCGGCGATATCGATTTTGGCATCTGTGGACGACAGGTTGAAGTAGCCGAGCTCTGGGACCGTGCTCCCCACCAGCTCGCGCGCCAGGTGGGCATAAATGGGCAGTTGGACGCTCTGCCAGTTTCCACTGCGGTGGTGAGCTTTCTCGGGCGTCTTGGCAGTATCCGAAAACTTGTAGTCGAGGATGCACCACCTCCCGTCCTTGTGTTGGTCCAGGCGATCGATTTGTCCCCTGAGGGGCACTTCTTCGCCGTTCACGTTCAGAGTCACGCGCCGGGTGGGTTTCCACTCGGCGTGTTTGATGCGCCAGCCCTCCTCGGTCCGCGCGGCCTGCGCGCGGGCGAAGAGTCCCAGGCGCCAGGCCAACTGGCGGCACTGCAGCTGCACGGCGGGCAGGGGAGCGTCTCCGAAGCGGAGTTTTCGTTCCTTCTCAAGGGTCTCCTCGAGCCAGCTGGTGATGGCATCGGCATCGGTGCTGAGAGCCAGGGATGATTTGGCAAACTTGCACAGGACGTTGTGCCCCAGGTTCCCGAACACCATGGGGTTCATCTCCGGATCGCGATCGTCCAGAGTCCTGAAGCCCGTCATGTAGTTGATTGCAAACATGTACGGGGACTGGAGGTAGGCGCCAATGGCTGAGGCGCTCCAGTTTGGCTCGCTGAGTTCGTCGGGGAGAGGCAATACACGGTCAGCCAATGCGGGGGACGGTTCGCTCGCCACCTGGGTGTCCTCCTTGAGGAACCAGCGAATGCGCTCGAGGATCTCCTGGTCGCTCCCCTGAAAGGCAAGCCGGCTGGGCCTCAGTGGATCGCCGTTCATGTTGTGCCGACCCGTCAAGAGGAGCACCTGCTTACGGCTGTTGATCAGCCACTCGAGTGTGAAGAGGTCCCGTCCGAGGCGGTCCTGGTCATCGGGCAGGCCCAGCTCCGTGCGCAGGCTGTTGGGCAGGTAACGATCGGAGACCACCGACTTAGGGATGAAGGTCTCATTGAATCCCGTCACCACCAGGGCGGGCGCATCGTCAAACGCCAGCTCGAGCCAGCCAAGCATCTCAACGGTGGGAGCGCCCTCTTCGGGCTCCGACGCCTGAATGTGCCCATCGGCGGCCGCCGACAGGACGAGCTCGAGTGCGTCGCCACCGTCGTGGAGAAAGTCTGCTTTTAGGGGGATCTCCGCAAGCTCCGTCAGCACCTTGGCGAGCCCCAGGAGAGCCGAGCGGGTCAGATGGTCCTCGGGCCGAGCCTTGTCGAAGTCCTTCTTACCGTAGATTGCATTCAGGACATCGCGTATCTGGTCTGCCCAATTGCTCAAGAGCTGCGGCTTGCCTGCCATAGGCGAGAGCCATTCTTGCACCGCCTCACCCAGCTGTCTCGCCAGTTCGTTGCGGTTGGAATCCCTGTCAGCCAAGGCGTCGAGCCAAGGCTGAGGGACAGCGCCTGGCAAGTGGTCTCCGTGGTACCCGTCCAGGATCTGCGCGCAGGTGTACTCATCAAGCTCCGGTGCATCTACTGCCAGGAGTGTGGTGAGATAGTCCTCCAAATCAGGATGACGCACGAGAGCCGCCAGGCCAGCGAAGTTCATCCTGCGCAGAAAAGCCAGAGCACCCTTCAGGAGGCGGGCAGGCGGAGTAGAGCCAAACTCGATGCCCTTGGCATCACGGATGCTGACCTGGTGATCGTTGAAGCGGCGCTCGATGAATGGAGCCACCTCGCTGTCTCCGAGCCCGATGGTGATCTCTTCGGCCGAGTAGGCACCCTTCCAGCGGGCGATGGCCTCAAGGGCCTTGCGGGCCTGGTCGTCCGGCCCAATTGCGATCTGCCAATTGTCGAGGGGCACGGCCCATTCACTTTTCAGCCAGACCTTGGGGAGCAGGCAACCCATCTCATCGAAGGCGTCTCGACGGCTCTCGGGGGCGAAGACCAGGGCGTTCGCATTCTCAAGGGATCCCAGCAATTTCCGCACCAGCCCGTTAGCCTCCACGACCCCCACCAGGACGACCTGCCGCTCGGGCTTGACAAAGTCATTGCGCTCCAGGGCCTGAAGCCGGCCGCGGTGCGGGTCGCACATGTTCACGCCCTTCAGGATGCCTTCGGTAGCCTCCTGGGCAAGGCCTAGGGTTCTCCAGCGGCGCTGCTCCCCAAAGCCCTTGGTCCCCATCGCTTCCGCACTCACACGACAGAAGTCCGTGCACTCTGCGGCGAGCTGGGAAAAGACCTCGCGCACCTCGGCCGCCAGATCGCTCCAAGCCTTCTTGTCATTCTGTTTGGGCTGTTCCGCGAGCAAGGCGCATATATCTAATCTGGCTAGGCCTCGAAGGGCTTGCTCCCAGGCCAGAGTGCGCACCAGCTGGGGTGCAGGCGGGGCGTCGAGCCGTAGGAACTTGTCGGTCAGTCGGCCCGTCGTAACGATTTCGGGCGGCTGCCAGTTGCCGGGCATTTTCTGGGCGAGCGCCTCCCGCAGGATGCGGCCTGAACGGGCGCCTGGAAGGACGACGACAACCTCGCTCAGGTTCGAGTTCCTCTCGGTTCCCGGGCCGTACTCATCATGCAACCATTCAGCAGCCCTCTCCAGAGGAGCCTTCTCCCAACCCAAGAAATGAAGCCCGAGATTCTTCATTGAGCCAAGGTACAAAGAAGGTATATCGCATTCCAGGAAAAAGGGCCGATCCGGAACCGCGAGCCTCCTCTATCCGACCCTCCGCCAGGCATTCAGATGGCTTCTTGCCAAGCGCGGATTTTCCACAGAGCAACTAGGCGGGACACCGTGTAGTGAACTCTTCCATCTAGCTACAACCAGTTCTGAAGGCGTCCCAAGACGCTAAATCCTCCGCTGGGGTTGAAGGTTGGTAGGATTTGGGAATGCCGAAGAAAACGCCAGTTACTCACAACCCAAGTCCACACAAGCCACAACATCAGGGCGCCTCCTTCGCATGACAACAGAACCCGAAAAAGCTGAAGGTCCGGACAGCAAAAAAATGATGGTCTCCCTTCTCTTTCTCCCCTCGAAGAAATGGTGATGGGAATGGCTAATTCATTCCTTGACGATGAGGAGGCAGTAACCGACCACAAGCCCGAGGCCGTTACGCCAACTCGCCCCGAACAACGACTAACCAAAGGCGTTGCCAAGCGCGCACTCTACAAGAGCGTTGAGCGGTTCATTGAAGATGATGGGGATGGCGACCCCGATGAAATCTATCTCTTGGAGTTCACCGCAGTAGACCATGAAGCTGCAGAACTACTGGGACATGCTGAAGTTGGTGACTACTGGTCCCATAGCAGGCATGGCACGGGGTTACCCCTTAAAGGTCTGAGCCTCATCTCAGACAGAGCGGCCAAAGGTCTAGAGCAGCACCAAGGAAATCTTGACCTCTTCGGCCTCACAGCCCTGTCGGATGCCGCAGCAGAGAGCCTTAGGCTGGCCGACTTCGGTTGGCAGGGGCTTGAGAATCATCTCGACATCTGCATGCCCGTGGACCTGGTCAGTTGGATTGTCGGTGCACCCGTGAATCTCAATTGCACAGCATCCGACAGAGTACTCTGCCAGCTCTAGAATCCCATGCCCAAGGCCGCCCTCTGGACCCTGCGCCTCTCCATAGTGGCGCTCGCCCTCGCCTCTGCGCGTAACGCTTGGATACCAGGTAGCGCAATCAACAGCTGGCTCTTCATGAAGGCCGGCCTCCCTGAGAGCGTAGCCTCGGGCATCGACCGGTTCGGTGCCGCACTCATGGTCGGAGTCGTTATCTCGGCACTGGTGCGCCCCTCGAGAGTGCTCTTGCTGACGGGCGCAACCTGGATGCTCTGCGTGGCGTTCGCGAGGTGGGACAACCCCGGCGCTACGGCCGACGGGCTGGCACCCCTCTCTCACGCGGTGCGTATCGGCGCCTTGCTAGCCCTGGCACTCCTCTCCGGTCGGCCGGACCCGGAGCGCCGCCCCTCGGCAGGGGATTGGATTCTGATCCGAGTGGACAATCCGTCGGACTTGGCCCGCAAGGTCAACCGCCGCTTGGGGCCCGGAACCATGAGGGTTCCGCGTGCTGTCGACGGTGCCGTGCGCGTTCAAGTGTCCCATCCCAGGGAGAACGAACGCCTGTTCCAGACCCTGAGGGATGTGATGCCATTTGAAAATTCACCCGAGATGGACCGTTTCTTCTCACGCCTGACAACTACTCCTGGAATCAAGCCCATGCCATCGGTGGGGCTCGCCGGTTGGGTCCTGCTCCTTGGCACCTCCCTGACTTTTGTCGGCCACGGGATCGAGGCCCTCCAACACAGCGGACCCTTCGTGGACCTCATAATCGGCACGGTCAAGCGCTGGACGGGCCAGCGCCTCTCGCAGTCCTCGGCCGAGCAGCTGCTGACCGTGATAGGCCTGCAGGACTTCATCCTCGCGGCGCTACTCCTGTTGCGCCGATGGCGCTGGATCGCTGGGTGGATGGCAATCTGGGGGCTCGCAACAGCCCTGTCGAGGGTGACATCCATGGGCCTGGACTCCTGGCACCACTCCTTGCTGCGGCTCGCCAATGGCGGCGTGCCACTGACTCTCTTTCTCGCCTGGCACCACCTCATTACGCAAAGTTCAACCACCCGGGCTCTGCGGTCTCGCAAGAGGATCCCGGAAGTCATGATCACTCTAGCCCTCCTCATCCTCACTACTTGCCCGATCGAAGTTCCGTGGACCCGACTCGAGGGGACTCAGCCCGCCCAGTGGAGGCTCGTCTGGACCAGCGACCCAGCCCACGCGGTGACCGTCTCCTGGACGACTTTGGAGGCCGGCAACTCCCACAGGGTTCACTTCCTACCTATGGAAGGGCTCCGCGAGCCCGAGCAAGAGCGCACATCCACCCGAGCCGGCGGAAAGGAGCTACACGTTCGCGAGGTCGCCGCACACCGCTCGGGCGCCTATACGCTCGACCCGAAAGAGATCGGTGAGGTGACCGGAGCCTTCTACCACCACGCCAGGCTCACGGGCCTGCAGGCCTCCACGACCTACTGGTTCCAGATCGAGAGTGACGGGCTGCTGTCCCCCGAGTTGCACTTTCAGACCTCTCCAGCCGAGGACGACGCCTTCAAGATGCTGCACGGCGGAGACTCACGCACGGGCATTCAGGAGCGCCAGCGGATGAACCGCTTCATTGGGCTCTTGGTAGATGAGCACCCCGACCTCATTACCTTCGCCCACGGGGGCGACTTCACCGCCAATGGAAAGCTGTGGAGGCACTGGCGGCTGTGGCTTAGCCAGAACGAGCTGACCACCTCGGCCGCTGGTCGAGTCCTGCCCATGATCCCGACCCGGGGCAATCACGAGCCTGGACCACTCTTCGACGAGGTCTTCGACGACCCCGGAGGTGCGGGCCTCAACTACTACTCCACAGATATCACCCCGGCGGTCTCCCTGATCACGCTCAACACCGAGATCAGCGCAGCCGGGGACCAGGCCGTCTGGCTCGAGTCCGAGCTCGCCAGGCTCCGCCCCGAGCGTCGCTGGCTCCTCACCCAGTACCACCGCGCCATCTATCCTGCGGTGAAGGACCCCGCCTCCGCGAAGTCGCACTGGGTGCCCCTGTTCGAGGAGTACGACCTGGACATCGCCCTGGAGTCCGACGGTCATTCCGTGAAGCGCACCGTGCCTATCCGGGAGGAGGCGCAGGATCCGAGCGGAGTCATCTACATCGGTGAGGGCGGCCTCGGCGTTCCCCAGCGCGGCCCCAAGAGCGAGCGCTGGTACCTCCAGGAACCCGGTATGAGCGGAAAGGCCCACCACGTGGTGCTGCTCCACTTCGACCCGGTGGGGCTCCACTCCAGGATTGTCTCGCTCCCCGACTCTCTCCCCTCTGGGGTCAACACCACGGGCGAGGAGCCCGGTCTCCCCGCAGACGCGACCTGGCGCTACCTAGCCGGTGCAGACCCCGCTGATGAAGCCTGGCGCGGCGTGGACTTCGACGAATCGAATTGGGGTGAGGGAGTCTTCGGCTACGGGGATGGGGACGATGCGACCGTCCTCAGCAGA
Organism: uncultured bacterium; assembly: GCA_937910685.1. GTDB lineage: Bacteria > Planctomycetota > UBA1135 > UBA1135. The sequence continues at coordinate 385 of CALEMP010000147.1, read as the reverse complement.
ATGCAGGGAGAGTTCAGCCGGGTGTACATCCGCACACTTCTCGACCCTGCCCTGGTCGCAGAGTTCGAGGAAGTCCAGCTTGCAATCCGCTACGACGACGGCTTCATCGCTTACCTGGGGGGAGTCGAGATTGCACGGGCTGGCATCGAAAGCGGTTGCGGCCCTAGTGCCGAAGGGGTCACGTCCCATGAAGCGGGTGGCTGGGAGCTCTTTTCCCTGGGGAGCGGCGCCGAGCTGGCCGCGCGCCTGGGCCCCGGGCCCGCTGTCCTCGCTCTCGAGGGCCACAACTGCATACCCACAAGCAGCGACTTCACCCTGCATCCCCGCCTCATCGGACCCACGAAGGACCTCACCGCCGATCCCAAGCAGGCGCTGATCCTCGACG
>CALEMP010000146.1 GCA_937910685.1 uncultured bacterium | reverse complement strand
CATCCCGCGGATGCCCCGGATTCCAAGGATGCAACTCGTGTCCATTCCAACGCAAACCGAAACCAATGGCGGCCACGTTGCTGTTGTGGGCGTACGCTAGGGGCACATGGATGTGGTGCACGGTGATGTTCATGGCGACGTCATAGTCGACCCAACTCGGGTCACCGACCTCAAACAAGCGGTCATATCCCTCGTCCACGTTCTGCATGGCGGGCAAGAGGGTAACCGAGTTAGTACCCACGGTCCACTCACCGTCCACCAGTTGCACGATTTCATCAAGTGATCCGCCTGCAGGAATCGATGCAAAGTCCGGGCTATAAGTCCCAGGCCAGACAGAGGTAGGGTCCCACTCGAAGTGGATGTTCATAGTGGCCGAAAGGCCTTCATCATCCGTAGCTCGGACCTCCACAAGGTTGGGTCCGGGGTTAGCCCCTAAGTCATCTGAGTTGTAGTCGTTGGGATCAGGCGCCGAGTCAATCTCGATGCAGAAGTCTCCTTCGTGGAAAAGCCGCGAATTCGGATCAAAAGGATCCCAGATGGGATCCGCCTTGCCTAGCTTCAGATCAATCCACGGGCCATCATTTAGGCGGTACTCCGAAACGACGATCTCATCATCCGCCAAGTCCTCAATCCGCCCTTGCAGGTTGAGCCACTTCTGGGTCGTACCGAGGTCGCCGAAGCGCCGCACATAATCATTCCCATTCTGAACCGCGTTCCAAACGCTGATCACCGGCGGTTGCCCCTGACCAATGGGTAGCGTGGTTACCACGTAGACTCCAGAGGTCGAACTATTGGGCACAACCTCTTGATCCCGCGCACTCACACGCAGGTAATAGGTCGTCCCCGGTTGCAAACCATTCAGGGTGTACCCCTGGATCCAGGCAAGGGGCAGCTCGTTGGTCACCGTGTCCAGCAACAACGGGTCGGTGCCATACTCAATCCAACCGATGGAAGCCTCCTCCGTGCCCCAGTCCACTCGCAGTGTTGTCTCGCCAGAGGCCAACGCATCCACGGCGTAGATCCAAGGAGCGGTCAAGTCTAGGATGGTTCCGCCGTCTTCCGGGATGATGGGGCTAGGCACATCAAAGATATAATCCAACTGCAGACGGACAACATCCCCTGGGGCCAAACCAGTCCCGGCAACGAACGGTCCAGCCTGCTCAATGATCAGGTCCGCAACGGCAGCGATCGGAAGGCTGAAGTTGATCCCGTCAGTGGAATAGCTGAACTCCCAGGTATCACTCAACACATCGCGACTCACCCGCAATTTGAGGCCCTCCAGATTGCCTGGACCCGAGGTCCAAATCACCACGGGAGAACCAATGTCGACAGTGCTGCCCCCAATGCGGGTCGCGATTCGGACCACCACATCACCTGTCAGTGTCGAGTGCTCGGCGAAGAACCGCACCCAGTCGCCCGCACTATTCGAAGCCTCGAATCCACGCGAAACGCCCGGTTGATTGAAAATGTCGGTTAGGGAAACCTCCACATCCATGTTTGCATCGCTGATGAACTGCACCAGGGGAGCGAGCAGTGGCGTGGCCACTGGGCTCAGAGACTCCCCTCCAGTTTGCTCCCAATTGAGCAGGGCCTCGCCCGAGCCTGCCCCCACAACGGAGAGTTGTCCAGGTCTGGCCATCGCTGCAAGGGACCAGAGCCCCTGATCCAGGTTCGGGTGATTGAAGTCCACCGAAGTCCAGCTCACAATCGCACCCGTGTCAAAGGTTCCGATCACCGGCACCATGCTGTTCCCGCAGCCATCAACACCGGTAAGGAGGTAGTGATAGGTCGTCAAAGGATCGAGATCCGTGAGCACAAACTCATGGTCCGATTGCAAGCCAGCGCCCACAAGGGTTCCCAGGGACACGGTCGCATCTAGCCCATAGTCCACACTCATCGTTGCGGGGAGGTTGGTTGTGAAACTCATCCTCGCAGTGGTCCCAAAGGTCTCAACACTCACCGGACCAATCACCGCAATTTGCGGATCCAAATCGAAGATTGCGGTCAAGACGAGGTTACTGGTCAAGTCCACGGTCACCGGGTTGTCGCTGCCGAGCAAGGGGTCCGTCCAACCCACAAAGATGCTGCAGGGGGAAGGCACAGCTTCCACCTCAATGGTCGGCTCGCACCAGTATTCGTACACGCCGGGGTTGCTGCCAGGGTTCCCGGCCGGGATCGCGTCGACCACACCAGTTCCTGTGCCCTGGGTGGCAAGGGTCAAGGTGTGCAGAGTAGAGCCCGCAATCGCTCCGTCCTCACCCGTGATCGGCGTGTCCTCGCCATTGGCGATCCAATCCACATGGGCATCGAAAGCCGGGTTTGAACCCGCATTGCCCACGTAGAGACCCACGGTGTTCACTGTGAGAGCACGCTCGATGCCATCCGTCGGTAGCCAAGTCACTCCCCCGTCGGTGGAGTAAGACACGGTCCAGGAACTCGCGCTACGCTCAACGCGCATGCTCAATTGAGTTGGAGCACCGACAACTAGATGGTTGAACCCGCCACTGATCACACCGCCGGTTCGTTGCTTCCCATACGCATAGACATCGCCGCCAGAGGAATAGAAATCAACCCGGACGAAGTTTTGATCGTCTTCCTCGTACAGAACCCCTTGGTCCTGGATACTCAGACTAGGCACCGTATCCCAGTGGAATTCATGCACGAAGTCGGTGTTGCGCAAAGTCCTGCGCATACGCGCGGGCATTTCCCCATCATCGTCGTGTGCGTTATGTGTGGCCCCTGAAGGCACGCTCAACACAAGATGAGCATCCGCAGTCCCGCCGCCCTCCAACCAGAAACTAGACGCGGAGCCCGCAGCCTGAGGATCAAAGAAGGTCCACTCAGCACCCAATCCTCCACACAGGTTGAAGTCCTCAGTAATCCGCGTGGCCGTCTCAAACTGCCCAGCCTCGGGGGTTCCGATCCCCGTCAGTGCTGTGGCCGTAATCTCGAAGAAGTAATCTGAATCATCCTGCAACCCAACCAGGGACGTCGAATGGAAAAGCCCATTGGCCGTTGTCTCCATACTGCCGAAGGTCAAATCGAGACCATAGTTCATCACGCAGTCAGAAGGCAGCGAGGTCTCCCAAGACACGAACGCACCTTCCAAACCAGCCACCACTTGCACATTGCTGACCACCGGAGGAGTCGTGTCAGGATCAAAGACCGCCTCGATCATGTGATCGATTCCCATGTCGACTATCAAGGGGTTCCCATTGCCTACGGGCGTCCCATCCACGATCCAGCCAGTGAAAAGCTGCAAGAAGTCTGGCGTGGCAGTCATGCTCACCGTTTCACCGCAGAAATACTCGGAGGCGCCGACGCTGGTGGGAACACCAGCGGGGTCCACGTCCACCTGACCCAAGCCAGTGGCGGAAAGGAAGAGGGTCGTAGTCACGCTACCGGTGATCGGGCCATCTTCCGGGGCCAAAGGCACATCCAGGGTGTTGGCCACATAGTCCACTATGGCGGTGAAGCCAGGAGCAGTGCCGCCCCCAGCGGTTCCCGCGTAGAGTCCCATTTGAACCGGATCCAAGGCCAACGAGAAGGGAGTCGTAGCTGTCCAAAGCAGCCCATCCAAGGACCAGGACACGGTCCACAGGTCTCCATCACGGGCAACCCGCAGGCCTACGCGCTCCAACAATGAAGTATCCGCAGCAATCGTCGCGTTCAGATCATGGGTTCCATTCAACGCATCCGTGCCAGAAACATGCAAGAGCAAACCACTTGCGGTCAGGGAAAGATCCGCTCGCACCCAGTCGGTCCCTTCATCAGAGTAAAGCACCCCTTGAATCTGCTGGACTTGATCGGGGACAGAATCCCAAACAATCTCATGCTCGAAGCTCACCGCATTGATGGCACGCACAACCTGAGGCGGCATCAAGACGGAACCCTGGCTGGGATACACATCGTTCCCACCCAGCACATGGATGCGCAGCCAGGCGTCGTCGGTACCTTGCCCACTGATAGACATGGAACCCAACAGATTGGGATCAAGCAAGGACCAGGCAGCCTGGGGTGCATCACACTGGTTGAAGTCATCCGTGATCGTCGAACCAGTGGAGAAGGCTCCGTCAAATGGGATCGCCGCACCACTGCCACCCACGGAGTCGGTAGCGGTGATTTGATACAGATAAGCGCTGCCGCGAACCAGCCCTGGCAGCACGACCGAGTGCACCACTGCGTCAAGGCTGTCGACGCTGGACCCACTGGGCACCCCGACTCCAAAGGCCACCGAACAGATCGACGGCTTGCTGGTGGTCCAGGATATCGTGGCATGCTCAAGGTAAGACTGCACCACCACATCCCCAATCACGGGTGGGGTTGTGTCAATGATGAACGTCGCATCCACCGCATGACTTTGGTCCATGACCAAGTTCAAGGGAAGGTCCAGACTGGGCACGCCATCAACCAGCCAACCATCAAAGAGCCAGCCAGGATCGGAAACAGGCGTCAGTGAAACCAGGTCATCACACCAGTAATGATAGACCTCAGGAAGCCCACCGGCAGTCCCCTCTGGTGAAACCGTTACATTCCCCAGGCCGCTGACGCTCAGAGTCAACTCGCTTGGGGTCACTCCAGTCAAAGGGCCGTCATCCCCATCGAAAGGCGCGGGACCTGAGGAATTGACCAGGAAGTCTGCGGTTGCTGTGAAGGCCTCCGCTTGGGCGTGGTTGCCTGCCCAGAGGGAAACGGCAACGGGATTGAAGCTGGAAAGGCTTCGAGTATCGGCCAGCTGCCAGGCGAGTCCATCCCAGAACTCAAAGGCCCACTCGGTTCCCGTGCGGGAAATGCGCAGCTGGACGGGAAGCTGCGCAAAGGATATATCCACTGGAAGGTTCGTCCCTGCATTCTCTCCGCCAATGAACAGTAGCCGCTCCGCTCCCGAAGCCTTACGATACACATCACAGCGCAAAAACGTTCCGCCGTCCACCTCAAGCAGCAGGCCCTGAATATGGGTGCCAACAAGGGGGTCCGGATCAGAGTCCCAACGCAATTCCCACTGGAAATCACCAAGACCCAGCGGACGACTTAGTCGGCTAGGCAAATAGTCTGCCGAAGGATCGTGAACGCCCCCAGTCACAGACATCACAAGACCAGCGTCACTTGACCCTACTCCCACGAACTCATAAGAGTAGTCTCCAGGATTCGTCACCGCATCAACCCAGACCCAGGGGCTCGGTGCCAACGGGCCACAGACGTTGAAGTGCTCATCCGTGATCACAGGGTCATCATCATCCAAGATCGATATCTCGTGGCTCAACGCCAGAGGGTCAAGGCTTGCCCCATCCGCAGGGTCCAGCTCAAGGATCACAGATTCCGTGACTTCAATCAACGCGTCCTCAAGCAGCTGCATTTGCAGCGTACCGGATATCTGTCCCGCGGGAATCACGATCAGACCATTTGACACGGTATCACTAAAGTCGAACCCATCATCCGCAGAGGACGCCCCCGACACTGAATAGCTCACTATTGTTTCACGCCCGGAAACCGTCGAAAGAACCACCTCTGCGCTCATCAAAGCATCGTCCTCGATCACATCCTGGGACGGAAGCAAGAACCCCACCACCGGTTCCGGATCCAAATCATTGATTGTCAGGGTGTGCGTGGCCACGATTCCTGGCTCAGCAGTATCTGTGGCCTGAAGCGTCATCACCAGATCCTCAGGAAGCTCGTGCAAGCCATCCGCGAGGAGATCGAGACTGAGCACAGCACTGATATCCTGTGCGAGGAAGGTCACTGAAGCGACCTCCGACGCATCCCCCCCACTGGCTGCCCCACCGTAAGCTAGGTTTACAGTGACGGGAATCCCAACCGGCGCGGAAAGGGTCAGATCAACCAAGACTGTGACGCCCTCGTCGCCTGCGGAACTGGTCAAGGCAAACTCAACATCCGGTCTTGCCTCGTCGTCCAACAGGGAAACCTCATGACTGGCGCCGGGGCCCACCGCGCAAATTTGCGCATTCTGCAGGGTCAACAGGGCAAGTTCGGTCCCCTCAAAATCTAAGTCATCCACTCCCGTGAGAGTTACCGACAAGCCAAGGCTACCAGCCGGAATCACAAGGCCTGCTTGCTGGGAAAGCACGTAGTCCAAACCCAAGACCGCATCCCCGCCATTCCCCAGGTCAAATACAGCGTCGAATGCAGATGGTCCACTCAGCTGGATTTCCATCAGGTGGCTCGGGACACCCTCGAGCACCTCACTGGCGGGCACCGAGAACGAAACCTCGGGCAAGGCCTCGTCATTCAAAATGGTGACGATGTGCTCATCACTCAAACCCAGGGTTGCGTTGACCGGAACACCAAGCAAGAGGCGCACATCCTCATCGTCCTCATACACAACATCCGCAATGGTCGAAACAATCAGGTCAAAGGTCGCAGAGCCAGCGGGGATCTCGAGGGGCGTCCCCTGACTGAGGGAGTAGTCTTCGTCTTCAACCGCAGCACCTAAGTTCCCAAAGCTCACTCGCACGGACTTACCCGAAGTGATCGGGGTTCCGAATGCATCGAACAATCCGATGGTGACTGCCACATTGGCCTCGCCGTCTTCCTGAACACTGGAGGATGCACTGAGGAATTCCACCACGGGGGGATCGTCGTTATCGGCAATGTCCAGCAGGAAGGTCGTGCTCAACCCGAGGGTACCATTGGTAGGTCCAGCCAAGTCCAACTGCAACGTATCCACGAATTCATCGGTTGCATCGTCGAGCAAGGTGATCAACACGCTGGCTTGAACAGCACCCGCCGGGAACACGAATTCAGTAGCGGAGGCCGAGTAATCCAAACCGTCCACGGCGGTGCCAGAGGTCAAGAACGGGACGCGTACCTCAAGGCCAGAGGGTGTATCCACATCCACAAGGATACTGAGCACACCGTCTCCCTCATTGACTGCCAGCCCGGCAATCGAGAAGTCCACCACCGGCGGCAAATCATCATCCGCAATCGTAACCGTGTGTTCGGCTAGGGAACCCAAGGTCGCGAAGTCTGCGCTCGTCAAGGTGAGCACGATAGTCTCGTCTGTTTCATCAAGCAGGTCATTGACTAGGCTCACGCCAAGAGTCGCACTAAGCTGTCCCTCGGGAATCAGCAGAGTCCCTGACCATGCGTTGTAGTCCACGAATGCTGCTGCGGTCCCGCTGAACCCTAGATCCAACAGAATGTCGCGGCCCGAAGGTGCGTCCAAGGACACACTCACACTGGCCGCTCCATCGGATTCGAGGAAGGTCGACGAAGCCAGATCAAACCCAACAACCGGGGGCTCATCGTCATCGACAACCGTAATGGTGCTCGTAGAAAGCAAGCCAGGGAGCCCGTTGACCAAGTCCCCAAAGCTCAACTCAATGGTCTCGTCTGCTTCGTCCAACAGATCATCCACAAGAGACAGATTAAAGTTCGCCGTCAAGCTACCGGCGGGGAACTCCACAACTCCAGGCACTCCGGAGAAATCCCCGGGTGTTGTGGTGGTGCCTCCCACGACCAACGGTACGGAAATATCAAGGCCAGAAACGGCCGAAAGGGTGAGGGCTATTGTGGTTGCACCACTGCTCTCCGCTAAGGGGCCACCGGGAAGATCGAAGTTCACCGTGGGAGTCGCATCGTCATCGGCCAGGGTCAAAGTGTGGGCAGCTACAACGCCCAAATCCGCACCAATTGGTACCGAAAGGCTCACAATCAAAGTTTCGTCGAACTCGTCGATCACATCATCCAGAAGAGTGACCGGGATATCGAATCCAAGGCTACCCGCCGGGATCAACACCGCTGCCGACAACCCCGAGTAGTCCATGCCATCGGTCGCTGTTCCACTTAGGAGCAAGACCGCGCTTGCATCCAACCCAGAAACCGCGTCGACTACCACGCGAATAGTGTGGGCCACTGCAGATTCGGACGCTGCCGAATCGGCCAACTCGAAGCTAATAACGGGCACATCGTCATTATCGACCAAGGTCACATCGTGAATAAGCGTCCCGCCCAGGACCGCGTCAACTGCACCGGCCAAGGTAACAAGGAGGCTCTCATCGTTCTCGTGAAGAAGATCGTCCACCAAATTCACGGTCACTTGACCGGTCGGTTGCCCGGCCAGCACGGTGATCTCCGTAGATCCGAGGGAGTAATCCGCGCCATCCACCGCAGAGCCTCCCAAGGTCAAAGAAAGCACCGCATCCACACCGGAAACAGCGTCCAATTGGACCTCCAGGAAATGTGCCCCATTCCCCTCCCCAGCAAGGCTCTGGGCCAGGGTAAAGCTGGCCGTGGGCATGGGGTCGTTGTCCGTAATCGTCAGAGTATGCTGAGTCGAAACCCCAGGGGTACCGTTCAGGATGTTGACGAAATCAATGATCAGATCTTCAACGTGCTCATAGCGTTGGTCTTCAAGAATACTGAAGTCAAAGCTACCCGCCGTAACTCCAGCGGGAATCGAAAGGGCGGCGGGAAGCGTACTGAAGTCCTGCCCTTCAATGGCCGTGCCGCTGACCACAATGTCCGCGCTGACGACTTGCCCGGAGGGAGCAGAAAGTACGTACTCCACAACCTGGATTCCACCAGATTCCCCCGCTGTACTGCCGCCAAGGACAAAGGTCAAGCTAGGAGCCGCATCGTCATCTACCAAGGTGCTGGTGTGGGTCGGGATCCCGCCCACAATAGCGTTCACGGGCGAACCGATCAGAGCAACAATCGTCTCGTCGGGCTCATCTAGAAGGTCGTCTACGGGAGCAAGGAGCAGAATTGCCTCAAGGCTTCCAGCAGGAATCATAAGAGGTGATGCGCTGGCACCATAATCCACCACATCAGTAGCCGTGCCGGAGAAGCTGATCGGAATGGTGACATCCAACCCGGAAACCGTGTCGAGAGTTAGGGTCACTTCGTGGTCCTGGGTAGCCTCAGGCAGAGTCGATATGGCCAAGCTAAACTGCACCACAGGCGCAGAATCGTTGTCCGTGATCGTGGCCGTGTGAGACGTCAGCA
>CALEMP010000145.1 GCA_937910685.1 uncultured bacterium | reverse complement strand
AGGAAACGGACGCGACGCCCGCGGGACTCACAGAGAGTGACGGAACAATTAGGTTCCGCCAAGGCCAAGGGAATGCCGGGGAAACCGCCTCCAGAGCCCAAGTCGAGCACTTTTCGCCCAAGTAGAGGTAACAGCCGCGCCGCTTTCCAGCAGTCAAGGTAGTGCTTGACTGCCATGTCCTCGGGGCTAAGAATCGAGGTCAAGTTGACCCTTTGGTTCCAATCGAGCAGCAATTCCGCGTGGTCCGCGCAGCGACCAAGATACCCCTCGGGCACACCAGTCTCAGCAGCAAAGGCCGTCTCGAGGGCCCCCATAATCACTTGGCGGGACGGGACGGGACCCTCCCAGATGGGTTCGAGATCCTTGTCGGGATCCTCAGCCTCTTTGGGCTCCGGCTTGTTGCTCGGAACCAATTCTTCCCCAACGGGGCCCCCCTGGTCCTCTTCAGGCTCCTCGGGTTCTTTGGGCTCGGATTGCATGCTGGTGGGGTCTAGCGGGCTTCTGGATACCATCCCCCTCGGGAGAATGGCAGGGGCGGAGGGACTCGAACCCCCAGCCTACTGATTTGGAATCAGTCGCTCTAACCATTAGAGCTACGCCCCTTCCGGGCAGGAGCCTAGGGGGAACGGGGGCAAAGTGCAACGCTGAAGGGACGCTGGCGAGCCACTCCCCCATTATGGGCCCAAGGAATGTCCCCAAGACTGGTGGGGTTCCAGGGATTGGCGGGAGGGAACTTGGAGGTCTCGGGGTACTCTCTTCCCAGTGGCAACGAGCAGCCGGGGATGGGGACCCGGATGAATCCGAGCCCGTCCTATCCATGACCGACCCCCCTAAAAAACGACCGCAACGGAAGCGCCGGAGCAGGAAAACCCGCTCGGATCGGGATGACACCCGAAATCAAGAGGTGTCCAGAGGCCAGAGCGAGGGCCTAAGCCACCGTGAAAAACGCCGGGCCGAACGGCGTCAGGAGCGCGAGACCGAGGGCAACAAACGTCGTGGCTGGGACGGTTCCGGACAGGTTCACAAGGTCCACAAGGATGACCTGGATCCCAGGGCCCTCGACCCGGATGCCCTGCGGGTGGTGACTCGCCTACAACGCAGCGGATTCGAAGCCTACTTTGTGGGTGGCTGTGTGCGCGACCTCCTGATCGGCCGTCGGCCTAAGGACTTTGACGTGGCCACAGACGCCACCCCCAATGAAATTCGGCGACTGTTCCGCAATGGTCGCATTATCGGCCGCCGCTTCCGTCTAGTGCATGTGCACTACGGGAACAACATCATCGAGACCAGCACGTTCCGCTGCGAACCCCCTGAGCAGAAAGGGAACGGGGACCTTTTAATCGTCGAGGACAACGAATTCGGCACGGCCCACGAAGATGCCCTGCGCCGAGACTTCACGGTCAACGCACTGTTCCTCGATCCCAGTACGTTCAAGATTCACGATTGGGTGGATGGAATGCGCGACTTGGAATCGCGGCTCTTACGCACCATAGGCGACCCTATGGTGCGCTTGGCAGAAGACCCGGTGCGCATCCTGCGGGCGGTTAAGTTTGCAACGCGCCTTGACCTTGAAATCGAAGAGGGCACGTGGCAAGCCATGCGGAAGTTAGCCGACGGCCTGGGCCGTTCCGCCCCACCGAGGGTCTTGGAAGAAATCCTGCGCCTGCTCCGCTCCGGTTCAGCATTTGGGGCCATGAAGATGCTGCGGGCCGCCGGTGGTCTAGGCGTCATCTTCCCGGTGCTCGAAGAGCGCCTCGGGGATCGCGATGCGGACGATCACATGATCCAGCAGCGCACAGCTTTCTTCTGGCGCTTGCTAGAGGCCTTAGACCAGCGGGTTCATAACGGTTTGGAACCAAGCAACGCTCTCTTGCTGGCGGTTCTCTTCACGCCCCTTGTGGAAGAATCCTTTCGGCCCGACCACACCCACCTCGAACGCCTGCGCATTGCCGAGGACTGCATCGCCCCCGCATCTGAGCGAGCCCACCTAGCCAAGCGCGACACCGCCCGGGCCGCGCGTATCCTGGCCAACCATCCGCTCTTCGTGCAGCAGCCCGATGAGCGTTTCAGCCCCATTCTTTTCACCCTGACCCGGGAATTCGACGAATCCCTGGTCTACTTTGGCCTGCGGGTCCAGAGCCGGGGCAAGGGCATGGACGTTTTTGAGGCCTGGTTAGACCGCCGGGGTAGGGCTCAGGAAGCCGACGAGGATGAACTCGGGGAAGAGCGCAAGCGGGTTCGCGGGCGCAAACGTTCGCGCAGGCGACGCTCCGGTGGACGGGGAAAATCCTCCCGCTGAGGGCTGAAAGGGCACGGGAGCACCTCGAGCCCTGCCCCGGCCATCCGGATCCCAACGGGGTGAAGCAGGGGCGCTAAAGCCACCATATAGCCACCAGGCGTGGCATGGGGACGCCCCTGATCCCTTTTAAACGGGTGTGCAGGAAGAAAACATTTTCCCCCTTTCCCCGTGCAATCCCCCCTCAGGGGTGTACTGTTCTCCTGTGCGGTAGGAACCGGGCATGAAGGCCCTTTCCTCTTTTCCCTCCGACCCCCCCCCGATTGAAGCCCATGCGGTGAGCTGATATTGGATGGATGGAATAGACAATTGGCCTTCTCGGGAAACCCCTGGTTCCAACCTGCGCCGCAGCCCCCCTGTGGCGTAGTAGCGGCGGCCTTCGGGCTGCTGCGGAGATGCTGGGGCGGTCCCTTGTGGACCGCCCCCTCTTTTCTGCCCATGCTCCCGGCTGCGATCCGTATCCAGGGACCAGTCCTTTTTTTCAAAGTCATGGGCGGGCGTCTCGCCACGGGTCATGGCAACATGGAGCCATGTGGCTCACTTCGTATTTTTGGACAGGGACGGGAATCAATCGCTTTCCCCTTTTATTCACGGGCCTAGTCATCCTTGCATCCCTGGGGTTTATTTCCCGCGCGGACTCAGCCGCGTCTCCCCGAAACGACGCCCGCATCGCCCACCAGGATGTGAGCGATGCCACTCTGCGCCAAGCTTGGAAGGCTTTGCCCATGGAAGAACGTGGGGAAATCGCCGCTTGGTACCGAGCCGAGTGCGACCGCCGCAAGACTTTTTCAAGGCAGTTGGAACGGCATGTTTTTCACTCCCTCAAGAAAGCCAGGGGGGATTGGGGGTCGGTCCTGCCGCCCGCTGTTTATGATGCGGCCAAACACGCTCCAGCCCAACCGATCCTGCGCAAGCTCTTAGGTCCGGACGATCCCAAGGTTCAAGCCGAGCGCAAGCGCATGGGCCTCAGCTCAATCCAGCCCGCCCCCGCATGGACCTATGACTGGACCCGCGGACTCGTGCAGCAATCCAAGGACCCTTTCGCCCCCGACCACCTCTTCGAATTGGCCCTAGCGGGGCGCTCGCCGGAACAGGACTTGGCGGTGGCTTTGATCGAACAGTTCTTAGATGTGGGCGCCCTGCGAGACCTTCACAAGGCTTTTGGGCCCACTTACGCATCCCGCACGGGGACCGCCTACGGGGGCATCAGCCTTTACGACGCTTGGGGTTCGGGGGTCAACATCGAGATGCCGGACGTGGAGTGTTTGGCCATTCTCCACGAGGTCGATAATGATTGGAAATCGTTTACCGCCCCGGTGCCGGGCAATCGGCAAGCTCCCCTGTACAAACGCATCGGTGAGATGTTCCATCAGATCCGTCGGGAACGAAGCCTGGCCCAGGCTCTGGCGCTCAGCTACTTTGACGTGGAGCCCGAATTGGAGGAGACCTATGCCTCGGCCAAGGACCGCCTACAGCTGTTTTGGGCCAAGCATGATTCGGCTTTGGATGTGAGCAAAGGTACCTTGCCCGCCAGCGAGGAATGGGATTCCTGGTGGGAAGGGCTGGGCAAGCTGCAGGATGACGAGGGTCTCATGGAGCGCGCCGCTGAACGACGCATGGCCGTGCGAACCGAAGGGGCGCAGCTACGGGGCATCATGATTTGGGTCATGCGCGAATGGGGCGCTCTTGAAAACAAGTGAACTCTCATGTCGGACTCGGCGCACTCGCTTTCCCTCAAGCCCTCGCGGGAGAAACTCAATCTTCAACGGGTAAGGCCAGCGCCGCAACTTCCGCGCAGGCAAATGCCACCTGAAAGTTCAAGCCTCCGATGGGCCCATCCAGGTCCAGCAGCTCCCCCAACACGGTCAGACCTGGGTGACTATTGACCTGCATGCTGAAGGGATCCAGTTGGTGCAAGCAGAGCCCACCCCTGGTGACCTCCGCCACATCAAACCCCCGGGTGCCGCTGATGTTCATGGGCAGACCGTGCAGGGCTTCAACAAGACGGTGGCGCGCTGCCCGATCGAGGAATTGCGCCTTGGGATCCGGCCCGTCCAAGTTGGCTGCTCGGGAAACCGCGCTCAAAAGGCGCTTGGGCATGGCCTCGGGCAAACAACGGGAAATTCGCGGTGCGCCCTTGCGCCCAGCAGCCTCAATCAGCCGCGTGCGAGTCCCCTCCCTGGATTCATCCGGGAAGAAGTCCAGCATCAGGCGCATGCCAGCCGCGGGTTGAGCAGCCACTTGCCCCGCTAAATCCATGGCACCGGGGCCGGACATGCCCAAGTGGGTGAACAACAGAGGACGGCGCCGACGCCCCAAAATTTTGCCCTTGGGATCTTCAAGCCGCAACTCGCCATTCTGCCAAGCGATGCCAGCCAGATCGTGGATCCATTTTTCATCGCTGGTCATGGGCACGAGAGCTGGGGTCGTGGGGGTCAACTCCAAATCCAAGTCCTGCAACCAGCGGTAGCCCTCGCCAATTGTGCCCGTGGTCTGATAGCTGCGCCCCCCCACGGCCAACACCAATCGTTGGCAGCGCCCCACACCCAGGGGAGTCTCCACTAACCAATCCCCTTGATCGCGGCGGATCGAATGGGCCGGGGCGTTGCAGACAATCTTGACCCCGGCAGCGCGCGCAGCCGCTTCGAGGGCATCGCGCACATCCCGGGCGCGACCCGAGCTGGGGAAAACCTTATCCAGGGGGGCTTCTTCCGTGGGCACTCCCAGTTCTTCAAACCGTTCCCGAACCGCCATGGGTGGAAGCACTTCGAAGGCATGGTTCAGAAAGCGCGAGCCCTTGGTGCCAAACAATTCCGCAGCCTGGGACGGATCGAGACTGGTGGTCAAATTGCAGCGAGTGCCTCCGCTGGCCAGGATTTTAGTCCCCGTGCGTGGAGTCTTTTCAAGCAGGAGGACCTGCGCGCCCCCCATGGCGGCGCGCCAACTGAACCAAAGTCCCGCTGCCCCCGCGCCCAAAACAATGATCGGGGCATCGAGGCATTCGGCTTGTGATGGAACCGAAGCTTCCATCAGCCACCCTCCAGAGCCCTTTCATAGGCGGCGATCTCCTCAGGAGTGTGGGGTCCCTTGGGTGGAGTGTCGTCCTGCAAATCATCCAAGTAACCCTCGGGCAACCGCACTTTTTGCCGGTGGCCGCGCTTGGCCCGGGAAGTACGTAGGGCAGATTGGGGAAAGGCCTCCTGGGGATCCAACTCCCCTAGCAATTCATCCAATTCCCCGAGGCTTTCAATCATGTGCAGGCGGCCTCGGATCTGGGCAGAACCACGGAAGCCCTTGGTGTACCAGGTAGTCCACTTGCGCATTTGGCGCAGGCCCATGGCGGGCCCAAAGAGGTCCGCAAGCCGCGCCGCATGATCGCGCATGACTGCCGCCACTTGCCCCATGTTCGGGGGTCTGTCGGGCTCCTGCCCTTCAAATACCTGGGCCAACTCATGAAAGAGCCAAGGTCGACCTAGGCAGCCGCGGCCCACTACCACCGCGTCACAACCAGTCTCGCGCATCATGCGCAAGGCGTCCCAACATTCCCAAATGTCCCCGTTGCCCAGTACGGGCACCGAAACAACCTCCTTGAGCCGCGCGATGGCATTCCAGTCGGCCAAGCCAGAGTAAAGTTCCTCCGCGGTCCGTCCGTGCAAGGCGATCGCCGCAACCCCTTCCGCTTCCGCTGCACGGGCGGCATCTTCAAAGGTCAACAACTCAGAACTGATGCCTTTGCGCATCTTGATGGTCACGGGAACAGAACCCGCTGCGCCAGTCATGGCCCGCACTAACCTCGCCACCAAACGGGGTTTCAGGGGAATCGCCGAGCCTCCGCCGGTACGGGTCACCTTCGGCACGGGGCAACCCAAGTTGAGGTCGATGTGGTCCACCCCCTGGTCCACCAGGGCGCGCACCATTTCGCTCAAGTCGATGGGGTCGGAACCATAGACCTGAATTGAACGGGGCTTTTCATTCGGGGCGCTGGAAGCCAACAGGTTGGTCAGCCGGTTGCCGTTCAGGAATCCCCGAGCGGTGATCATCTCGCTGACAAATAGCCCTGCACCCTGTTCCCGGCACAGACTCCGAAAGGCCAAGTTAGTGACTCCGGCCATAGGAGCCAAGATCACCGGGGGCCAGATGTTCAGCGACCCCAATTCAAGGGGCTGAAACTCACCTGGAGTGGCAGTGGGTACATCCATGTTGAAATCCCCTGCCACGCGTTCGGAAGGGTCGTTCATCGATCGACGCCCTTTTCGTCGCTCGGTGGATCTGAGTTAGGAGGCTCAGGGTCAGAGGTTTGGGGCTCAAGGGAAGCTCGACGGGAACTCACCGGAGGCATCCCCCGGCCCCCGTGCAAATCCACCCCGAGAATCTTGTAGTCGCTGCGCCAATCCCCTCGGACGCTACTGTGGACCACCGTCGCGCCATCCCCATCGACACCGCAAAGCACCCCGCCGTTCCCACTTCGAACGCGCAGGAGCCCATCCTCGCCAAGGGAAACATCCCAGCGCCAAATTCGAGGTTCAGCTGTGGCTCCGTGCATAGAGAGCACGGGATTTTCCCCCTCTGGGCAATGCTGCACCAAAATCATGGTGGTCAGAGACGGGGAAACATCCAACAAAGCCGGCTGTTCCCGCAGGGGCGTGTTGCTGACAAAAATCCCATCCAAGCGCCGCTCAACCTGCATCTGTCGGGAGCCCTCGATCAGCCGACCCTTGAGGCTCATGACCTTGCCCGAGGCCAGGTCCCTAACCGACAGATCAAAAAAGTCGAGCAGCCCCTTGGTTATCCGTTGAACCAGGATCGTTTCTCGGCCTCCCTGGCCCGCACTTTGCAGGTGAACCAAGTGACTGCCATAGAGTCGCGAACCATCGGGCATGCGGCCCACGTTCCAGTGCTCTTGACTGAGGCGCAGGCCCCCCGAATAGATTTCGGCTTCACCCGAAAGCAGAGTCGTCGCATCTTCGCCCAAGTCGGGCGGTTCGATATCGAAGTATTGCGCAAGGGCAGTACGGGCCTCGGCTTGGGCCTTGCGAAGGGCCCCAAGCCGAGCACCGATGTCCTCCCGGGAAAGGAGTTTTCCGCGAACCATCACATAGGCCGGATTGCGCAATGCGCCGATATCTTCGGTTGGGTCTTGCACCAGCACAACCAAGTCCGCCGGGGCGCCATCCAGGAAAGTGCCCGCCGTGAGTTCCGCGGGCAGCAAGATCTCCGCAGCACCCCGGGTGGCGGCGCGCAACACACGCTCAGGGGGAATGCCCGCCTCTTGCCAGTAGATCAGTTCTTCCACCAGGGACCGCCCCGGAAGAAGCCATGGATTGGGTGCGCCGGACCCCGGAACAACCCGTGCCCCCGCGGCCAAAAGGCCAGCCAGAGCGGTTTGTTGGGCCTTTTGGACCCTTTCCAGGCGCGTGCGGAATTCAGGGGTCAGCTGCCGGCGCCAGCGCGTGCGCTCCGCAATCCAAATGGGTGCCATATGAACGGATAAGAGGTCGAGTTCAGCAGCGTCCTTGGGATGCTCGCGCAACACCCGCCCCAACACGCCGAGCATGGGAACCATGGCAGTGCCACCATTGGCCATGAGTTGGATCGAGGCCTCGATGCCCACTTGAGATTCCGGCGCCTCCCAGGTTCCGTCCACGGGCAGGAGCGGCTCCAAACCCATGATGCCACCTTGGCCCAATTCGATGGCTTCTCCCAAGGTTGCGCCCTGGGGAAGAGGCCCCCAAAGTTGGAGCCCCTGTTCTTTACCGGCGGGCACGAGAGCGCGCCATGAAGTAAGGGCCAGTGTTTCGTCGTTGACCAAACCCTTCAGCTGATCGTCACCCGGTGCCAACCCGCTGAGTAAAGAGTTCAGTTGGCGCACCGCGTCTTCGCCCTGGGTGGCCATGGGCCATTGCACTCCGGGAGGGGCAGTCTCTGCGGCCATCATCGGACCACCGAACAGCACCCGTGGTCCGGGTACTTGATCCCGACTGGTTGCTCGCCCAGCCGCCAGTCCAAGGGCCAACTCGGCACCCGTGTGGCGCACGGTAGTGACTCCAGCAGCAACATAAAGGATGTCATGTTCCCCCTGGTGCCCCGCGGCCCCATCAATGAGCCCAGGGACGATGAAGAGCCCCGAGCAATCCACGCGCAGGCAATCCTCGGGCAGGGCCGCTCCAGGAGCCACGACCCGCAGGGTTCCTTCGTTGACCAAAATCGTCCCCTCCCTGGGAACTCCGGGAGCCATGCCATACAAGGTGGCCCCGATCAGGGCGATCTCTCCGAGTGTAATCATGCCCCTAGGATCACTCGCCAGTGGACCCGGCGCAAGCCCCAAGGCGGTTCTCCTTGAATCACCGGGTGGCGCGCGCTTTCAGCCACTCCTGGCAAAAGAAAGCAAAAGGAACCGACTCACGGCGCATTGCTGCAACAGTCGTGGTGTCCTGGGCGCTACCCTGTGCGGATCATGGCAATGCCCACAGTACGATTGTTGACCGACCGCTTACCCCCGGGTCCTTGGATTTTTGGTCGCCAAGTGGACGAACCCACCACCGCTCCCAACGGATCCCTGGTGGAAATCGAAGACGCTTCGGGCCGATTTGTAGGGCACGGGCTCTACAACGCTAGCTCGGACATTCGCCTGCGGGTGCTTAGTCGCGGGCGCCGCTCCGCCTGGGATCGGCCCGTAGAGGCCTTACGCCAAATGATCGCCACCAGTGCCAGGCTGCGCAGCAAGACCCTGCGCCTGGGAGACAATAGCGACATGTGGCGCGTGGTGCATGCGGAGGGCGACGACTTGCCCGGCTTGATCATCGACCGCATGGGCGATTGCTACGTGGTCGAATACCACTCCCTCGGCTTTTGGCGCCTGCGTAATGATGTGGAAAAGGCCCTCACTGCCATTACCGACGGAGCCACCGTGCTCCACCGGGTGCCGCAAAATGTACGCAACCAAGAAAACTTCGACCCTGAAGAGGAAGAGGCCACAGTGGAAGGGCGTTGGCTGAACGAGGGCGGGATCTCCTACCCCGTGATTCCCGGTTACGGCCATAAGACCGGCTGGTTCTGCGACCAGCGGGACAATCGCCAGGTCATCGGAGCCCTTTGCCGCGGCCGAGTCGTTCTCGATTTGTGCTGCAATGCCGGTGGCTTCGCCTTGCAAGCGGCCAAGAACGGAGCCCACTCGGTGACCGCCGTGGACTTGGATGAAGACGTTCTGGAACGCACCAAGATGGCGGTGGATAAAAACAACTTGGAGGTAACCATCGAACACGAGGACATCTTCCACAACCTCCGCCGCCGGGCCCACGAGGGCCAACGGGCGGATGTGGTGATCCTCGATCCACACAAGCTGATCCGCGGACGCTCCTCCTTGGAAGAGGGCAAGGAAAAGTACCTGGACATGAACGCCCTGGCCCTTGGAGCAGTAGCCCAGGGAGGCCTCTTGGCAACCTACTCCTGTTCGGGTGCCCTGGACTTGCCGACCTTCCTCGGGGTGGTCTTCCAGGCCGCTCGCCGGGCTGAACGCACCATCAAAATTCTTACAATTCAGGGTGCGGGCCCAGATCATCCCCAGCGACCGGACTTTCCCCGCTCGCGGTACCTCAAGGGTGCCCTCTTGCACGTTGATTAGGCAAAGTTGAAGAACCGGTCGGATCCAGATCCTGATTCTCGGCCCACGGGGAGCCAATTCGCGTGCTTTCCCCTTGGTCTTCGCCTCTCCCCCTGCCACAATAGGGCAACGCCTCCGTGGGAATCCTTCTGGATTCCCCGGGGGCGTTCCCCTTGTCCATTTTATTGAGCCGTCCCCGTGGACTCCCACGGCGGTTTCGCGGCCACCAAGCGCTACAGAAAGCCCCAGCACAATTACAAAAATGCAACTATCCAGTCTAGTTTCCCAGGAGAAGTGGCAAGAGTTCGACACCGCCTGGAAGAGTGGCATGGCTGAGGCGGATCTCAAGGATGTGCTGGCGGCCCTTTCCTTGGCGGCCAGCAAGAACCGCATCGCTCGCTGCGTCCCCCTCGCCCGGGAATACGCCAACATGCTTGAAGCCGATGGGCAACCCGAGAACGCTGCCCGCATCATTGGCGCGACGTTGGTTGCCGGCGGCAACCGCCCGGAACTTTCCGAGCACCTGGGGCGCCTTGTCACCGCGGCATTTGGCTCTGAAGACTGGTGGGAGACCTGCAGCAAGCTGACCGGATTCGACACCGGCGGCCCTGACTTGCGTGCAGCCTGGAAGTCCCTCTCATCCTTCCTTGCCTTCAGCCCTAAATCTCTGATCGTGCACCCTGGTGGTTGGGGTGTTGGCGAGATCCTCTCCCGCGACGATTCAGCTCAAATGCTCAAGGTGCGTTTCCATGACGGGCGCACGGACGATTTCCCCCTGCGCACCGCGGTGGATATTTTCGATCCCCTCAAGGACGAGGACCTCAAGGCGCGTCACTTCCGGGATGCGGATGGACTCAAGAAAGAGGTCAAAAAAGAACCTCTCGAAGTCCTGCGCACCCTGGCCGAATTGGCCGGTGGCACCATTACTACGAACAACATCAAGACTGCGATGGCCAACATCGGCATCGAGGGCAGCGCTTGGTCCGCATGGTGGCGTAAAGCCCGCAAACTGGCGGAGAACTCCGAGTGGTTTGAGGTTTCTGGTTCAGCCCAAAAGGCGATCATCCGGCTCTTGGCTGAAGCCAAGGACCCCTCCGAAGCCCTGCGCCGTCAACTACAGATGAGTTCCAACCTGGCTGATGTGCACCGCAGGGTTCGCGATCTTCTGGGAACCGCGAAGGAGGATGACCCCCTGCGGACGATTGCCCTCGATGAATTGGCCAAAGCCGCCGAGAATGAAGAGGAGGCCCTTTCTGAGCGTTTAGCCGCCTGGCTTCTGCTGCGTGACTGTCAGGGCGTCACCCCCGCGCTGCTCCTGCCTGCCATCGAAGATCTGGTGAACGCCGAGCCCGGCCAGGACCCCAGTACTCCCCATCCCCTCTGGTCCCTGTTCCAGGCCCTACCCAGTTCCAAAGACCAAGAGCGTGCAACCCACTTGCTCAAGGAACTGTACGAGGACGCTTGGATGCAGCACGGCATCGACAACCTGGCCCACGCTGCCCCAGGCATGGTGCGACCGCTCCATGACATGCTCGTCAAGGGAGGCTTCAAGGACGACGTCCGCCTGGTCTACCGGGCCCTCTTGGCCCGCCCCCTGCGCGCGCCGGCCCTGCTGGTCACCCTTGCTGCGAACTTCGAGAAGGAAGAACTTCCCGATACGTTCCCCACCCCGCCCCAACGGGCCCAGGCCCTGCTGACCCTTGCGAACCAGCTGTATTCCACCCGTCGGGGCAACCCCCACTTGACCCGTGTCTGCACCCGCTTGACCGACGTTCTATCCAAGGGCACACCAAGCCTTGTGCAGCGTTTGCTTGAGACCAGCGACCCCCGCGCTCTGCGCGGCGCAACGCTGATTTGCTCTCGTGGTGTGGACTCCGACTTGGACCGAGCAGTCACCGAAGCAGCCCTTTCCCATGACCGCCATTTCTTCGCGGTTAAGACTGGGCACTTCTGGGACGGCAAGATGATTTGGACCACCAAGATCGGACTCGAGCGTCGTTCCGCGGAGTTGCGCGAATTGACCGAGTCCAAGATTCCGGCCAACGAAGTCGCCATCGGCGTAGCAGCCTCTTACGGGGACCTTTCGGAGAACGCCGAATGGGAAGCCGCCATTGAAGAGCAACGGAACTTGACCCAGCGCGCCATGGATATTGAAACCGAGCTGCGCGAGACCGACCTTCTGGAAAACGTGGCCCTGCCCCAAGGCGAAGCCGCCCCGGGCACCAAGGTCTGCTACCGAGAGGATGACGGCCGCGAGCGTGAAGTTGCGATTCTCGGCCCCTGGGACGGGGATACCTGGGGCGGAGTACAGGTGGTTTCCTACCGCGCGCCCCTGGCCGCTGGCCTCCTGGGGACCAAAATCGGCGCCACCGCCACCCTGGCTTTGCCCACGGGTGAGGAACAGGTCGAAGTTCTTAGCGTCGAGCCTCTGATCCTCGAGTGACCCCGAGCCACCCCCTCCAACCCTTTCAGACTGAACTCCCTTCTGGGGCCAAGTCTCAGACACATCACGGATAGACCCGGATAGACACGAATAATTACGGATAATCACGAATAATCCCCATGAGCACTATCAGCACAACCGACACCATCCTGACCGACTTCGAGGTCAAGCACCTAGACCAGGCCGATTTTGGCCGCCAGGAGATCATTCTCGCTGAACACGAGATGCCCGGCCTGATGGCTTTGCGCGAGGAGTACCACGGCAAGTTCCCCCTCAAAGGGGCACGCATCACTGGTTCCTTGCACATGACCATTCAAACCGCGGTCTTGATCGAGACCCTGGTGCTCTTGGGCGCTGAAGTCCGCTGGGCCTCCTGCAACATCTTCTCCACCCAGGATCACGCTGCCGCCGCCGTTGCTGCGGGCCCCAACGGGACTGCCGAGAACCCCATGGGCATTCCGGTGTTCGCTTGGAAAGGCGAGACCCTCGAAGAGTACTGGTCCTGCACCGTGCAGGCCCTGACCTGGCCCGATGGCGGCCCCAACATGATCCTGGACGACGGTGGCGACGCCACCCTACTGGTGCACAAGGGCGCCGAGTTCGAGGCCGCAGGCGCTGTGCCGGACACCAAGCCCGATGACCCCGAGGAGTACGGCTACATCCTAGCCACCCTGCGTGCGTCTCTGAAAGTATCCAAGGACAAGTGGACGAACTTGGCCAACGGGATCCTCGGTGTGTCCGAAGAGACCACCACCGGCGTGCACCGCCTCTACCAGATGGTTGAGAGTGGTGAACTGATGTTCCCCGCCATCAACGTCAACGACGCAGTGACCAAGAGTAAGTTCGACAACCTCTACGGTTGTCGCCACAGTCTGGTGGACGGCATCTGCCGCGCCACGGACGTGATGCTCTCGGGCAAGACCGTCGTGATCTGCGGCTACGGCGACGTAGGCAAGGGTTGCGCCCAGTCCATGCGTGGTCAGGGTGCACGGGTGATCGTCACCGAGATCGATCCGATCTGTGCTCTGCAGGCCGCCATGGAGGGCTATCAAGTCACGACCCTCGAAGCCGTGGTGGCTGACGCTGATATCTTCATCACTACCACTGGCAACAAGGACGTGATCACAGCGGACCACATGGCCAGCATGAAGCACAACGTCATCGTGGGCAACATCGGCCACTTCGACAACGAGATCGACATGGCCGGCATGGCTGCCTTGCCCGGCATCGTCAAGACCAACCTCAAGAACCCGGTGGAGCACGGCAACCAGGTGGACATCTGGACCTTCCCCGATGGCCACGCGGTAATCGTGCTGGCCGAAGGCCGTCTGCTCAACCTGGGTTGCGCCACGGGCCACCCGAGCTTTGTCATGTCAGCCTCCTTCACCAACCAGGTGATGGCTCAGATCGAACTTTTCCAAAACCACAAGAGCTACGAGAAGAAGGTTTATACCCTTCCCAAGGCACTGGATGAGCGCGTCGCGCGTTTGCACTTGGCCAAGCTTGGGGTCAACCTGACCGAGCTGACCGATGGCCAAGCGGCCTATCTTGGAATGCCCAAGGAAGGCCCCTACAAGCCCGAGCACTACCGCTATTAGGGAGTGACAGCACCGAGAACGAAACGCCTGGGGCTCGCCCCGGTTCGTAGGTCGTTCCCGCTGCGTGTCTCAAAACCGAGCAGGCCCCCCCGGATGACCCTTCCGGGGGGGCCTGCTCGATTCCACGCTGGCTCGCGCCGGATGGGATAGACTGGAAGAGATGCTGTGGTCACAGAAAATTCTGTCCGTCGCCTGTCTTGCGATCTTTGCAGGGGGGACGAGTTATGGGCAGGGTCCCCCGCGCAAGCTGTTGATTGTGGAACTCGATGACGTGGGCATCGAACTCCTGCAAGCCACGCCGACCCCCCATCTCGATAGCCTCACCTCCCAAGGCCGTTACTACCCGCGCTTTTACACCTCGCCCATGTGCACGCCGACCCGGGCCATGTTCCAGTTGGGGGCCAGGGGCAGTCGTCCCGATGTGCGCTGCACGGGCAATGTGGGGCCGGGCAACACCTATCGCCTCCCAAGTGCGCCTTACACCCCTTTGGCTTCCAAGGTGCAAGGAGCGGGCAAGAGCGCCATCAAAATCGGCAAGTGGCACCTCTGCCCCAGTGACCTACTTACCCATCCCTCCAGCCTGGGCTGGAATCCCTATGTGGGTGTGATGGGAAATGTCGGCAACCTCGGGGTGGGCTCGGGTGACTGGTTTAGTTACCCGGAAAATCGTGCTGGCGCTTCCCATTGGGTCAGTGGTCTCTACCTGACCACGCGTGAAACCAATGTGGGGATTCGTGCGGTACGAGAGGGCTACGATTTAATTTCCCTTAGCTACCACGCGGCCCACCGACCGTTCCATGATCCGCCGCCCAACCTGCACACCCTCACCTTGCCGCTCATCGGTCAGTGGGATCAGGCACGTGCTTCCCTGCAAGCCTTGGACACGGAGCTGGCACGTTTGACCCCCTTGGCCTTAGCCCTCGGCTACACGGTGATCGTCTACAGCGACAATGGACTGGCGGGCCCCCTTGGAGGGCTCAAAGGCACGGTCTATGAGGGCGGAGTGCACACGATGCTATGGGCCCTTGGGCCTGGTATCCCCCAAGGGACCGATGACTCCCTGATCGAAGTGGTCGACCTCTACGCCACGGTCTTAGAGTTACTCCAAATTCCACAGGGGCCCCTGGATGGACCGGACTCCGTGTCCTTTGCGGATTTACTGCAGGGCTCTGGGACCTCGCCCCAGGTGGTGATCGCCCAACGGGGCGGCCCTGCGGGAATCGACCCCCATAACCAAAATCACCTTTGGCGCCGAACGGCCCGTGAGGATCGATTCAAGCTGGTTGTCAACCAGGACCTTTTGCGGTCCCGCTTGTTTGACCTCTGGAATGACCCCCTCGAACAAAGCGATTTACTTGTGGCGGGGCCCCTGTCCCCCGGTGCGCTCCAGGCCTATGGCCTCTTGCGGGCTGCTCTGGCGGGGCTCTAGTATTTCTTTCATCCCGGGACTTGAGCCCGGAGGAATGTGAAGCGATGCTGATTGGGTGAGACCCGTCGGCCGAATTGCCCCCAGCCCCACAGGGCCCCTGCACCTGGGCCACGCCTTTGCCTTCCTGCATGCTTGGTGGACCACCCGCAGCCGGGGAGGAAGCATAGTCTTACGGATGGAAGATCTGGACCCGAAGCGCTGCACTCCAGAATTTGAACAGGGCATTCTCTTTGACCTCGAATGGTTAGGCCTCGACTGGGATGGGCCCATCCTGCGTCAATCAGAGCAATTCCTCCGGTACCGCGAGATCCTTGGGGATCTACGAGAGCGAGGACTCACTTATGGTTGCAGCTGCACACGACGCGATATCCGCATGGTGTCGGCGCCACACCCCGGCGAGGATCTGCGCTATCCAGGAACCTGCCGTGACCTGGGCCTTGGTGTAGGGCCGGAGGAACAAATCCATGGCCAGAGGCTCAAGGTTGAGTCGTGTCAGGTCCGTATTGAAGACCGCGTGCAGCGTCCACTGGAAACGAATATCGCCCAGGAGTCGGGGGATTTCCTCCTCTGGTCCCGTTCGGATCTTCCCTCTTACCAATTAGCCGTGACCCTCGACGACCATTACCAGGGGGTTACGGAAGTGGTTCGAGGTCGAGATTTATTGTCGAGCACCGCTCGACAGGATCGACTGCGCCAGCACTTGGGGTACCCACCAATTAGCTCGGTGCATTTCGGCATGGTCCTTGACGGGCAAGGAAAACGCCTTGCCAAACGAAGCGGCGGTTCGAGCATAGCGGGATTCCGGGAGGCCGGAGGCCAGGCGGCGGAGCTCGTGCGCTGGGTGGCCGCGGTTGCGGGCTTGGCTGACGAAGGGCCAGAACCTGTGGATTATCTGGGGTCCTACGACTTGCCCCCCAAGGAAGACTGGTGGCCCTCGGAGGCTTCCCCAGGCCCCTTCCCTCCCCTCTAGAGCCCAATCCACCTATTCAGGCCCTCGCTATGTCCAATGCCTGCGGGGGACATTATGAATTTTCGCTCCCGGGTCGCTACACTGCGATCCCGTGCGGAGCACTCTTCTTCTTCTTGCCCTGTTGTTCTCGTGCTGCCTCCCCAGCGGTTGCACATCGGCCCCTTCGCCCACCCGCTCACGCCACAGGGCCGGGCCTCGCTACGCTCCCCCCCCGGGTTTAGTCGCGAGCCACTCCATCGGTTCCATTGACCTTTGGATAAATCCAGACTGGATACCTTCCGCCCAGACCTGGCGCCTTTTCATGCCGCAGGTCACTGCGCGTCATACTGCCAGTCATGGGTCGAATAACACAGGCTTGGACGTGCAATGGGGCTGCCAAGCTTTCGAATCGGCCCTGCGTCGGGAACTGCATGATCATGCCTTTGAGCTCATCAACCGATCTCGTCGGGGTTCATTCTACCTCGAAGTAATTCTTGAAGCCCAGACCGCGTCCCCCGGATTGCAGACGCCCGTATGCATTCAAGCGGAGCTTACGGTTCCAGGTCACAAGGGACCGGTACTGATCCTGCGAACCCCTGCGAAGGGCGCACCGATCAGGCCAAACGGAATCATGCGCGCCTGGGGCGAAGGCCGAGACGAGGTGTGGGTTTGGGCTCAGCAAGTGGCCAGCGCCCTCGATCAGGTTCGCCGCACTAGAGTTCGTCGACTGTAATTTCTCCCAGGGCAAGGGAGATGTGGTTGGCGATCAAAACAAACGCGCCACTACGCTGGCCCTTATCCGTGGTGCCATGCACCAAGTCCCACTCTTCGGGCTCGCCTGCATCTTGGGCCCAGACCTTGAGTGAGTACACGCAGGAGTTATCTGGTTGGCTCTCGCACTGCAACTTGACCTTCATTGGCACCCCAATCGGCATGGCGGGGCCATCGCTCCACTCCACCACCGGTTGGGTTTCCTCAGTTGTCAAATCCCAGTGGGGAACATCGCCGACCCAATGCAGGGCAAACAGACCTCCCATGGGATGGGGGTTTTCGGCCGGTTGCTCCAAACTGCCCACATGGCTGTGCCCGCGCCAACGGGCACCTAGGCCAAGGAAGGGCACTGCCTCAGGCATAAGATTCTCGTCGAGGGCATCCACCACCAAGGTCAATTCCACAAGATAGTCCTTCCAGGCGTCGGGCCCATGGCCCTCCCCAAGGGTGATCATTCGTTGGTAGCCCAAAGCCGTTGGATCCGTACAGAGCGCTCCCCCGAGGGCCTCGTGGGGACCTTGCTCCCAACGTCCATCGACCAAACCCACCTGGGGCACCTGAGTCCCGGTGAAGTCCAAGCTGACCGGAAGCTGCCAAGTGACTCCGGGGGTGTGTTCAAGGCGCACCATGGCCCGTAGGACCTCGCCACTTGCCAAGGTAGCTTGCAAGTCTACAAGGTGTCCGATCTTGCCTTCCAACGGGACGCCATCATCCAGGGCGTTCACGTGTAGTGCTCCGTTGAAGTCACCGGGCGATGCCAGGCGCTTGGGCAAGTAATTATCGAGGGGGTGCTCTCCAACCCCGAGGGTGATCCACGGTCCCCCATCTAGGCGTGCCACCATTTCAGCCCCAACCAATGCCTGGGGAGTGTCTTCGTTTTCCAGGGATCCCCGCAGGTTCCAAGTGGACTGGGGGGAACCTTCAACCCCACTCGCCACGGTCCAAATCCCCGGAGCCTCTTCTTGGCCTTCCCAAAGGGAAATGTGGGGCCCTGAAGGAGCCTGATTTTGGGGTGTGGTTGCAGTGAGGGGCGGGCTCCAGGTTGCGTGCCCTGCAGAATCCACTAATTGGGCGCGGAAGTGCAGTGTGCTGGCCGCCTGCAAGTCTGACAGGAATAGGAATCCGTTCTCATCAAGGGTCTGAAGACCCAGGGATTGAAAACTGGAGAGATCGCTGCCCACTTCCACCAGGGCGACCACATCTTCGTCGGTTTGAAAGCGCAAGCCCACCGAATTAGAGGATATGGCCCATGCATCAGCTCGGTGACACCAAGGGTCCAGAATATCCTCGGGGGCCGAAAGGTCTGGGTCCGTGTCGGGTTGCTGAGAACCTGTCCTGACCCAATCAAAGCTGGCGGTGAAGGGGCTGGCGTGCCCACCTGAGTGGGAGATCGCAGGGCCCATCCGGCGCACCATCAGGGGGAATTCAAACTCTGTGCCGCTCTCGAATGTTAGCCCGTCAAGGGACCATTCTTGGTTCCATGAATCCTGGTCACGGGTCACCCGCATCCAAAGATCCATGTTGTCATCGTGTACCTCGATCGGCAACGCCTGGACTTCTTGCAGCACGGATTGTCCGTCGCGGAAACCAGCCACGAAGATGTGACTACGCCCTCCCGTGCTAATAAACTCAAAGCGCAACCAAGTGCCGGCGCTCTCCTCAATCAAGAGCCCGTGACCCGTGAAGTCCGGGCCGTTAGATGCCAATGATCTGAACTCCAGGTCCAGGTCTTCATCGAATACGTTCTCGAGTAGGGCCAGAGATTGGTCTCCCGTGGTCCAATTCTGATAGGGCAAGGAGCCAGGGACACGCAACTCCAAGATGCGCTCATCCCCTGCGGTCACATGCCGCGCTTGGCCAAAACCGTGTACATCTTGCAATTGCCACCGGTGCAGATCGATGTTCGCAGCGGCAAACTCATCGCCTTGCCCGGAGGTGGGCGGCAGGGTCTGGATCTCGTGTAAGGCTCCACGTGCCAGAACCCCATCGAGCCGGGTGCCGATGGGCCGCACCGAATAGAGTTCGCCCGTGGCCAATCCCGGCAGCAACAGACTGTGCTGAGTGCCCAGCACGGACGATTCAAGGCTCTGGAGGACCTTCCCAGCGGAGTTGACCACTTCTAGGCCTGGTTG
>CALEMP010000144.1 GCA_937910685.1 uncultured bacterium | reverse complement strand
AGCCGAGAGTACATCCGCATCCCCATCTCCGTCGAGGTCCGTGGCGTAGACCGAGCGGGCCAAACGCGCGGAGGTCGAAATCGCCTGCTGCCCCCCAAAACCTTGCGCTCCTGCCGATCCCGCCAGCAATAGGGGAGAACAAACACTCAAAGCACAAAAAGCAAAACGGCGAGTTTTCATCATGGCGGCAATTAAATACAAGTGGTGAAGGAAGGGCTCAAGACGCCCCGTATCCGAGGTGTGCAGCAGTGTACTGCCTCCATGAGACAGCACCCCCCCGTTCCAAAACATGATTTCCAGATTTCCCTCCTGGGTCTACTAGCTGGCTTCCCCAACGGCCCTGCTCGTAAGCCTGTTTGACCTTGCGCTCTCCCGTGCCCCTAATGGGACATCCTGGTCGCGCCACTTACAGAAATCATGGCCGAAGAAGTGGCGGCGGTGAACTCCTCAATCAGCCGACGCCCATGGCGATCAGTTGGGCCACCAGGGCTTGATATTCGGACCAACCTGCAGAGCTGGAGGTTAGCCCGGGAAACAGGTCCTGGGTTTCTAGGGGATCGGAGAGCAGGTCGTAGAACTCATCTTGTCCTGTGAGTGTACGGATCAACTTGTACTGGGCGGTTCGCAGGCAACGGTCGTGGCGTGTGTAGGGGCCGGGACCGTTGGGGGTGAAAATCTCGGCATAAACCGTGGATCGCAATGAGGGCGTGCCGGGTGTGAAGTAGGGGACGAGCGAAATGGAGTCTTCCGCTGTGGCAGAGCCGCCGGCTAAATCAATGAAAGTAGCGAAGAGGTCAGAAGAAGAAACTAACGCATCGCATTCGTAGTTCCTGACCATCGGGCCCTTCATGATGAGGGGGACGTTGATCCCTTGCTCATAGACCGAGCCCTTGGCGTGGCCCGGGCTGTAAGGACTCTCTGTTGCCTGCCCGGCCGTTCCGTTGTCACCGAGAAACACGACCAAGGCGTCGGGGTCGACAATGTCCAGGGCGTCCATGATGCGACCCAGTTCCGTATCCATGGCTTCTGTGGCAGCTTTGATCCGATCGGTCACGCTTGAGTTGGGGCTCAGGTTTGTGCAGAAGCCCGTAGGGCAAGGGCACAAGCTCATGGGGGGGACATGGGCCGGTGTATGGGGCGCGTTAAAGTTCACATACAAAAACCACGGGGGCTGCATGTTTTGCATTGCGCTGATGGCCTCATCCGCGGTGTCCGTGGTGGCATAGGTCGTGGACACGGACATCTGCCCGTTGATCACCTTTTGCCAAGAGTAATAGTCGGGCACTGCACCACGCAGGGAACCTGCGAAGTGCCCAAAGCCGCTCTGATTTGGGCCCGTGGGGCCCACCGTGTTGTTGGTCAGGTGCCACTTGCCTATGGCGCTGGAGTCATAACCTGGGAGTGCCTCCGGCAGGATCACTTCGCTGAGGTCCAGCGCGGCGCTGGAGGGGGAAACGGGAAAGCCAATGCCCGTTCGGAAGCCGTGGCGCCCAGTGAGTACCTGCGCACGTGTGGGGGAACAGGTCGGATTCGTGAAGGCGTTGCGGAACAGAACCCCTTGGGCGGCCAGTTGATCGATGTTCGGAGTGCAGGGCGGGTTTGGCGCCTCGGCGTAGGCGCTGATCATGTCATTGCCAAGGTCATCCCCAAGAATGAGAATGATGTTGGGCACCACCTTGCGCCTTGGGGTCTGGCTCGAAAAGCCTTGGCCCTGGGCCAGTGCGGGCACGCTGCCGCACAGGCTCAGCAGCATCGAAATGGCTAGGAATGCAAGGGAAAAGGATCTCATGGTGGCTCGCTGGTTCATAAGCCTAAGGAACCCCAGTGTTTGGCCTTGGAGTCGCTTCGTTTGCCCAAGTATAGCCAACGACACCATTCCTGTTGGGAATGGTCAGGCGGAGGGGGTGGGGGTGTGTCGGAAGGAGAAATTGGGAGTGGGAGGCCTCCGCATTTTCTCAAATGTGGAGGGCAGGGGAGCTGCAAGCCGGAAAAGCTTAGGGGCCGAGAGACTGGGATCTGATACTGATGGTCCGCGACTTGGGGGTGACCAGGCCCATAGTGGCTTGTGATAGGATTGCGACCATGACTTCGATTGCTCAGGTCCAGAGGCTCGTGAATCGTACCCTGCGAAGTTTTGAGGCGGGTGAATTTGGTGGCGTCGAACCTATTCCTTATAAGCAGGACAAGCCCGGGGTGTTCATCTTCCCAGGTGCGGACTATTTACCTGGACCAGTAGGGCGGCTCTATGGGGACATGGCCCACATTGAATGGCACCCACCATTCGATTGGGCACCGCTGGAGAGCCTCGCAACTGAACTTGATGAAGACCCTTGCGGCGCCGCGTCCTTGGATGGCAACACTCTGTGTCAGCTGATTCACGCTCATATGCGAGCAGAGCGGTTTTGTGACGGGCTCTTCCTTGGTCGCGTGAACAGTGGGCAGATACGCGCGCTGCTGGGGCGCGTCAGGGTCTTTTGTGCCAACCGAACTGGACCGATCTCGGATTTGCATGCATTGAAAAAAGTGCCACCGCGGCGAAACAAGGCAAAGCCCCGGCGATGCACGGCCTGTCGATCGTCGCGTATTGCGAACATTCTCTATGGGTCCCCGGTTATGGACGAAGAGCTAGGGCGCCAGATTGAGGAGGGGCGGTTGGTGCTTGGAGGCTGTTGCATTGGTGGCGACGATCCATCGTGGCAGTGCAGGACTTGCGGGGCCCTTGTGCATGTCACTGGTTGTGAGGACCCGGACGATCCAAACGGGGTGGCCTGACGCGCGTTCCAACCTTGAGGGTATTCACTTATCAGTGGATACCCTAACTGCATCCTAGCCGCAGAAATGGATCTAGGAATCACACGCTTGCGTCCAAAATGCTGCATATACTTCATTCCCCGATGAGTGACACAGAGAAGACCATGGTTCCCAACAATACTGGCCTAAGATTGATTGGGTCAGAAAATGGCGGGTCCTTCGATGTTGTCATTCTGCGGCCCGTTTTGGAGTGTGTTGATCGCCTCACAGCAGTGGCACGCCATATATTATTCAATGACATGTTTCCCCTGATCTGCCAAATGACGACTTCTCGTGGATTGAGTGGTCGTATCCAAAATTCGAGCACGGCGGTATGAATTCATCCCATCTCAAGCACGGCCAAAATGCCGTGGAAGCAGCTGGCATAGAGCACGGGCACGAGCTTGAGACTCAAGCCCACTACGAGCTTGTAGAGAAGCTGGCTGCCAGTGAGCGTCGATTTCGTGGGCTAATGGAGCAGCAGCGTGATGTGGTCTTCAGTTGCAGTTCTGAGGGAGTGCTTGAGTACCTTTCACCTGTGGCGAGGGAAGTCCTTGATCTCGATCCGGAAAGCTGCATTGGCAGGAACCTTGGCGAACTTCTACATGAGGACTGCCCCCAGGGGCCGGAGGGTCTGCGGGGATTTCTTAAAGGAGGCTCGGCCTCTGACCTGCCCCGGTTGTGTTTGGCAGTCGGCGACGGTTCACCGCGCTGGGTTGAGTTGCGGCTGACCAACAGGGGGCTGAATCCTCTCGTTGGTGCCCTGCATGATGTCACCGAGGTCGTTAGCAACGAGGAAGAGCGTGCTGATCTGTACAAGCAAGTTCTCGATAGGAACGCTGAGCTGACTGAAGAGGCGAGCAGATTCTCCCAACTCCTTAGAATGCAGGCGATGCTTACGGACATTTCGCAGGAATTCATGCGGAACCCTTCGACCGATCCGGGTGACATGATTGTCAAGGCCCTGTCGCGTATCGGTTCCTTCATTGGGGCTGATCGGGCCCGCGTGTACTATCTGTCTGATGATAAAAGCACCTGGCATGGTGTGTACAGTTGGTGCGCCGCCGGATTGAAACCCGATCCCGAGGGTGGGCAGGGCTACAGTGTCGACAGCTTCCCCTGGCTCTTGGGGGCACTTGCTGAAGATCGTGTGGTGGATGTGCCGCGCGTAAGCGAATTACCAGACGAGGCGCTCCTAGAGAAGGAGTTGATGAAAGGTGTGCAATCCTATTTGGCCGTGCCTATGACCTTTCAGGGTGAATTGCATGGTTGTCTCGCGTTTGCGTCGGTTACGGGGGAGCGTGCTTGGGACGCCAAGCTCCTGAGTGCCTTGGAGTTAGCAGCAGGGATCCTTCAGAGCGCACGTGTGCGTCAACGCATTGAGCAGCTCAAGGCTGAATTCGTCTCATCGGTGTCTCACGAGCTCCGAACGCCACTGACCTCCATCTTGGGCTTTTCCCGGGCCCTCGTCTGCAAGCCGGACCTGGAAACCGCCACACGGCAGGAGTTTGTGGGAATCATCAATGGCCAGTCCCTTCGGTTGCAGTCCCTGATCGAAAGCTTGCTGGAGATTGCCCACATTGACTCCGGGCATCGAGATCTGGAACTCGAGAGCTTGGACCTGGGCGAGTTTGTTCAAACCACCTGTTCTCCATTGGAGGCGAGTGCAGTCGCTGGAGAGGTTGCTTTGGAGGTTGATATCCAAAGTGGTGCGGACCACATGACTCAGGTGGATACCAAGCGCATACGATCTGTAGTGGAGAACCTCGTTGGGAATGCGATCAAGTTCAGTCCCAAGGGTGGAAACGTCCAGGTTCGGTTCTCAACGGAAGGCGATGTCCATCGCATCGTGGTGCAAGACGATGGGCTTGGGATACCGTTGAGTGATCAGGGTCACATCTTTGACCGCTTCTACCGTGTAGCGCACCCAGATCACGAAATCCAAGGAACAGGTCTAGGTCTGGCCATCACCAAGGACATCGTCGATTTGCATGGTGGAACAATCCAGTTGGCCAGCACCCTTGGGATAGGGTCCACCTTCACTGTCAGTTTGCCGCGAAGACCAGTCGAGGCTTAGCCCGGTGATTCGAGGGCGAGCTCTACCGTGGTCGCGAACTTGAACGGATCGAAGGGCTTGCGCAGATATCCGAGTACATCAACCATGTGGGCCCCTTCGCTTTCTTGGGGGTTGGCCATTGCGGTCAAGAAGTACACCGGCACATTGGCGTTACGCTCGCTGGCGCGTAGGATCTCCAAGACCTCAAAACCGTTCTTACCCGGCATCATCAGATCCAGCACCACGAGTTTAAAGTCAGCGTGCCTGAGGAGCTTTAGGGCCAGATCACCTGACTCTGCGAGTGTGACTGCCAAGCCTCGATCCTCCAGACCGAACTGGGCCAAGCGTAGGACCGATGGATCATCATCGACCAACAGGATCACGGGTGTGGACATCATTGCCGGCTAGGGCCTCGCAAAGAGGCCTGCTCTAGCGTAGATCAAGAAGAAGGTCCTTTATAGGTCAGCGGTCCGTTTTATTCCCGCAGGGGCTTTGGTGGGCTCTCAGCTGGCCTGTAAGCCCGGCATTTGCAGACTGGCGGCTCCAATGTGGGGCACCGCCCCCCGCGGGCATTGCAGGTGCCTCCAAAGATCCCTTCTGTTCTGTCGCAGCTAGGGCGCGCTCAGTGCCCGTCCAGCATTGCAAAGTGGGGGAGGCGCGCATTGCATTGCTTAAGGGAAGGGCTGAACGTTGGGGGCTCTTTCCCCAGCCTGCATATTACGCGGAGGTCAGCGATCAGAACGTGACCGAAACGCCATCCGAGAAGTTGGACGCGGCCCCGTCGCGGTA
>CALEMP010000143.1 GCA_937910685.1 uncultured bacterium | reverse complement strand
GGCGTCGGCCAAGAGCCGACGCCCCCGCGGCTTTTTTTGTGGGTTTGGGTGGGCATGAACCCTGCTTTTCTGGAGGCAAGGTTTCCCGGATGCCCCTGCGCTAGGTAGGATCCTTGCCCCAAAGCCGGGATCGGGCCTGGTTGGGAGATTTCAGCATGAAAATTCACGAATATCAAGCGAAGCAACTGCTCGCCAAGCATGGCCTCAGCGTGCCCTCTGGGCATGTCTGTACTACGGTAGAAGAGGCGGTTCAAGCCTACGAGTCCTTGCCCACCGACCTCTGTGTCGTCAAGGCACAGATCCACGCGGGCGGCCGCGGTAAGGGGGGCGGCGTAAAATTGGTTCGCAGCGCGGATGAAGCGCGCGAGGCGGCGACCAGCATCCTGGGGATGAACCTCAAGACGCACCAGACCGGACCGGAAGGCCAACTGGTGCGAACCCTATGGGTGGAAGCTGGTTCCGACATTGCCAAGGAGTACTACATCGGTATCGCCATTGACCGTGAGTTGTCCATGCCGGTGATGATGGCCTCCAGCGAAGGTGGCATGGAAATCGAGCAGGTGGCAGACGAGTCCCCTGATAAAATTCTCAAGGCACCGTTTTCCCCCAGCACCGGCTTGCAGCGTGAAGATGCTGAGCGGTTGGCTGCGGGCATTGGGATCCCCAGTGAACTCGTGGGTCAGGCCGCGGACTATCTGGTGGGTCTGGCCGAGGTCTTTTGCCAGCTGGATTGCTCCCTGGCCGAGATCAACCCCTTGGTGAACACCACGGACGGAAAGGTCCTCGCCCTGGATGCGAAGATCAATTTCGACCCCAACGCGCTTTTCCGGCACGCAGAGATCGAAGAGTTGCGGGACTTGCACGAGGAAGACCCGGCGGAAATCCAAGCCAGCAAATACGACCTGTCCTACATCACCCTGGACGGAAACATTGGTTGTATGGTCAACGGTGCAGGACTTGCCATGTCCACCATGGACGTGATTCAGCTTTACGGCAGCGAACCCGCCAACTTCTTGGATGTGGGGGGCGGAGCTACCGCCGAGAAGGTCACCGAGGCCTTCAAGATTATTCTCTCCGATGACAAGGTCAAAGGCGTCCTGGTCAATATCTTTGGGGGCATCATGCGCTGTGACGTGATTGCGAACGGGGTGGTGGAAGCAGTCAAGCAAGTCCAGCTGGGCGTGCCCCTTGTGGTGCGCCTTGAAGGCACCAATGTCCAAAAAGGGCGCGAGATTCTTGAGGGGTCCGGCCTCCCGATCATCACCGCCACCGATCTCGATGATGCAGCCGAAAAGGTTTGCGCAGCAGTCAAAAAAGCAGGAGCCAAGTCATGAGTATTTTCGTCAACCAAGACACCAAGGTCATTTGCCAGGGCTTTACCGGTAAGACCGGGACCTTTCACTCGGAACAGGCCATTGAGTACGGCACCCAGATGGTGGGGGGCGTGAACCCCAGGAAAGCGGGCCAAGAGCATCTGGGCCTGCCCGTGTTCGGCAGCGTGGCCGAAGCCCGTAAAACCACCGGTGCCAACGCCAGTGTGATCTATGTGCCGCCACCCTTTGCGGCCGGGGCGATCATCGAAGCGATCGAGGCTGAGATGCCCCTGGTCTGTGCCATCACCGAAGGCATTCCGGTGCTGGACATGGTGCGCGTGCGGGAAGCTCTTGTGGGCTCCAAGACCCGGCTGATCGGACCCAACTGTCCCGGCGTGATTACGCCTGGCGAGTGCAAGATCGGCATCATGCCCGGTTACATTCACCTGCCGGGCCGAGTGGGTGTGATCAGTCGCTCGGGCACCTTGACCTACGAGGCCGTGTGGCAGTTGACCAGCCGTGGCATCGGCCAGTCCACTTGCATTGGCATTGGTGGCGACCCGGTCAACGGCACGGACTTCATCGATTGCCTGAAGGCGTTCCAGGAAGACGCGGACACGGACGCAATGATCATGATTGGCGAGATCGGTGGCTCGGCGGAAGAAGCCGCCGCTGACTTCATCAAGGCGCACGTGACCAAGCCGGTGGTGAGCTTCATCGCTGGACGCACGGCTCCTCCCGGCAAACGCATGGGACACGCGGGCGCAATCATCGCTGGCGGCAAGGGTACGGCCCAGGAAAAGGTCCGCGCCCTTGAGGCAGCGGGTGCGGTGGTCAGCGAGAGCCCTGCGAAATTGGGCGAGCTGATGGAGAAAAGCCTTGCTGACGCGGGCTTGCTTGAAGGCTGCAAAGCCTGAGCCTGAACTTCTTCGAGTCACTGCGTTCACCCTTCCGGCTTCACCCTTCCGGCTTTGCCCTTTTCACCCTTCCGGTGGAAAGGGCAAAGTCATGGGTAGGGGACTCGCGGTCGGGCCTCTATTCCTTGTTCACGACCGGCAGGGTCAGTTCCCCATCCACCGCGGGCAGCCCAAGGGCCTCCGAGATGCCCACCCAAACCCACGGGTAGCTGGGATCCTCGTCGCTGCCCTCGTCCCCGTCGCCGCCCCCGTAACCAAGGGCCCCGAGGGCGCCTTCCACGTTCACATCATCGGGTGCTCCATAGGGTTCAGTCACCCAGGGTTTTCCCTGGGCCAGGGCACTGAGGAGTCGGTGGGCGATCTTGGGCCTGGTGGCGAGCAGGTTGATTTCTTCCCCGCGGTCCGCAGCCAGGTTGAATAGCTCGGAATCGGCGGGCTGGTGGGGGCGCCAGTAGAGCTTCCAGGGGTATTCGACCCAGACGAATTGGAAGGCCGCGTCGGGGCGGCGGCGCACCATGGCGGCATTGCCGTCATAGCCGTTGATTTGGTCCGCATAGGCCGGGCGGGGCGCAGATTCGGTGCCTTCCCAAAGGGGGGCAAGGTCGAGGCCGTCGATGCCCTCCGGAGTGGGCAGCCCGAGAATGGTGCTTAGGGTGGGCAAGAGGTCCACCGTGCGCACCAGTTGGGTCACTCGCTTGAACTTTGGTACACCCGGTCCCGCGAGGATCAAGGGCACGTGGATCTGCTCTGTGTAAAGCATGCGGTGTGCGGGCCAACCATGGCGCGCCATGCCGTCATCGAGGCCTTCTCCGTGGTCGCTGGTCAGGGCTACGAGGAGGCCAGCTTCTCCCGCCATGGGCCGCAATTTCTTTAGCAGTCGCCCGATTTGTTGATCGAGGTATTCGACCTCCCGAGCGTACAAACGGATCGGGTGATAGGCGCCGGTTACATCCTGGGGAATGCCCGCCATGAATTGTTCGGGCGGGATGAGGGTTGGGTCATGGGGATCCCAAAGGTGGACCCAGAGCATGAAGGGACCGTCGCTTTCCTGGGCCCATGCGAGGGCGCGGTTTACGGTTTCATCGCTGCGGCGCTGCAGGTTTTTCACATCCCATGTGGTCTTGCCTGTCTCGTCAATGCGTGCTTCGCCCTCGAAGGAATCAAAGTGGCTGAAGCCCTGGTCCAAGCCGAAGCGCCGGGATACGGGAAAGGCCGAATGCACCGCAGCCGTGTCCCAGCCCGATTCGGCGCAGAGTTCTGCCAGGGTGACCGCGCTGGGCTGCAAGCGGTCTCCGCCGTTCCCCGCCAACACGCGCAACCCATGACCGGGGGCGTACTGTCCGGTGAAGATTGAAGCATGGGCCACCGGTGTCACCGCCGAGGACGAAAAGGTGTTCTCGAACAAGACCCCCGACTGGGCCAGGCCGTCCAGGACCGGGGTGCGGCTGCGCTTGGAGCCATAGCAGGAAAGATAGTCCGCGCGGGTGGTGTCGAGGGTGATCACCAGCAGGCTGGGGCGCGGGGGATCTTGACTGCAACTGCCGAGCCCAAGGGAGCCGAGGGCGGCCATCAACAGGAGCAGGGGCCGGGGCTTGGGAGAGCGTGGCAAAGAGGGGGTTTGGGTGGGGTGCAACATGTCTTGTGTTCAGGGACGAGGATAACCCTCTAGGATGAGAAATTGTCCCTGGCCGTACTGTTTTGGCTCGAGGCCAATCACAGTCACGTGGCTGGGGGCGGGACCTCGCTGGCGTAGGCTGGTGGAATCGATGATCGAAACCCGGGCATAGGTGGGGGACTCCGGTGCAAAGTAATTCGCCCGGGCGTAGCGATCGTGACCTGGGGAGCGGCGTCCGGGGAGCTGGGGAAAGTCCGCCACGTCTCTTCGGGTGAGTCCGAATTGGTCGAAGATCGTGCGCCTTGAAGCCCACCCAAGTGCGCCAATGGCACCGGCCACCAAGCTCGCATGGTTGGCGGTGTTGCCCGCCACGGCTTCTCCCAAGCGCTTCCATTGGCGGGCCCGGGAGGTCATGTCCTGCCATTGCTGTTGTTCGCTGCGAAAGAGGATCGAGCCGTCGGCAGTCGTGGCATTGAAGCGGAAGAAGCAGGTCTCACGCACGGATTGGGGGATCACGTGCAGGTTCCAAGCCGGAGCGAGGTTGCTGGCGGGGAGTAAAACCGCCAGGCCCAGGGCCAAGCGAGCGCGGCTGGTGCTGTCCTCGGCCAGGGCTTGCAGGCCCTTGGCGAAGAGCAGGGCGCCAAAAGGCCAGAGGGGCAAGAGGAACCGGTGAAAACACATGAAGTCGCCGCCCACCAACAGGGCATAACCCATGGCGCAGGCAACCACCAAAAACGCCACGAAGGTTGGGCGTTCTAGGGTTCGGCGTCCCATCAGAATGGGCAGCAACAGGGCTGCCAAGAGTCCAGGGTAGGTCAAGAGGGCGTGCCCCACATAGCGCGCACCCCTTTCGATGACAAAGGGACTCATGCCGATCTTGGCCCGCGCGGTGTTGGGCAACCAGTCCCCGTGATAGCCAAGGCGGAAAGCCGTCATCATCAAGAAAGCTAAGAGGGGCAGGCCCGCTGCCAGGCGTGCGGCCCGGGCGAGGCAGGGGTCCTTGCGCAAGCTTCCTAACACCAGGGCGGTGCCCGCCAAGAGGAACACCCACAGGTGTCCGTCGGCTCGCAACAACACCAGGGCGACTCCTGCAAGTCCCGCACCCAAACCGTCATGGAAATCCACGCGACTGAGTAAGCGACGAAAGATCCACCAAAGGCAAAGTAAGGCGGGCATGCTGCCCATGCCTCCCGTGGACCAAACCGCCAGGGGGACGGCGGCTGCAATGAAGAGCACTCCCCCCAAGCGAGCGGCCCAGTGACTGACCAATTCGTGGGTGATCAAGCGGGTCACGCTGATCACAAGGGCTGCGCCGCAGAGGGCGCTGATCCATGGGCCAAAAATCTCGATCGGGGCGCCGAGGGCTTGGACCAGGGCTGTGATCAGGACCCAACCAAACTCGCTGTAGCCCTCTACCGGTGCGCTCTCCCCTGGATTCCAGGCTAGGCCAAAGCCCTCCGCCAGGTTGCGTCCGTAGCGAAACGAAATGTAGGCATCGTCGCAGAGGAACCAAAAGTGGGCCACCAGGGGCAGAAAGATCCCCAGGGCCAAGAGCTGCCAGCCCCAGGGGTGGGGTGCGCTTTGGGTAGTGGTTGGTTCTTGGGGGGGCTGCATGGGGTGGGGACTCTTCTCTACGGCAGGAATGGGCTTGGGGTTGACCTTCCCTCGCGAGAAACCTTGCTCTATCTAGGGTTGGGTCAATCCAGGAGGCCTAGAGCCTTGAGTTGCTTCTCTGCCTGGGGTGCCCAGCCGCGGTTGGCGATGGGGCTGGCGGGGGATGGGTGCAGGATGGTGCCGATGGGGGGGCCGTCGGTTCCAAGGGCTCGTTTGGCGGCACCCTCCGCCACCCGGCCGATGCCGATCACGGCCCCTGGTTGGAGGGCTTCGACCATGCGCACCAAGCTCGCGTCGCAGACAGCTTGCAGGGCGGCCCGTTCATCGGCGGGTAACTTGTCGGGGGTGCGGTTGCGGCCGGACTCTTCCAAAAAGGCCAGGGGACACCAGTTCCAGACAAAGAACCGTTTGGCAAAATCCTCGGGGCTGGCGAAGCGCTCTTGGGCCCAACCCCAAAGTCGAGCGCCGCTGACCTCGCGCCGTTCGCAGGCAAACCCTTGGATCGGGCGCTTGGGGTGTTGGTCTTGTGGGGGCACGACGGTTGCTTCCACGTCAAGCCAATCCCTCGCGCTGGATACTTCGCCGAAGGGCACTCCGGTTTGAGCCATGCCCCAGGGGCCGGGGTTCATGCCCAGTAAGAGGGCCGGGGGCTTGGTGGACCACATACGCTCGAAGTACCGCTTGAGTGGGGCACGGGCATAGACGAGCGGGTTGTAGACCGAGGTTACCGGGGGCGCAAAAGTAAGCGCATCTACCGCGGCGGCCAACTCATCGACCAGAGACATGGGATCCATGGGTGCATGATCCGGGCTGGGGGACCACGATTGCAACCACCCTTGGGGAATCATGAGGCCCCCTGGGCCGCGGAGAAGGAAGAGTGGTTTCCTCCGGGGAGAGGATTTTCAGGTGGCCCCTGGACCAGAAGGTCCAAGGCGATCCCAGCGTCCCTTCAGGGTTTTCCTGTCCATGGCAGAGGCCTCCCCTCGATGAACGTGGCCTGGGCAGCTTTCGGGCGGGGATCCGTGAGCGAATGAGCCACCTGGCAGAGAAGGTTCGAGGGCCAGGCCGCTCCGGGACCGAGCCCCAATTGCTCGACCTATTCAGTGCTTTGGGAATCATCGCTGATCCCATGGGCTCCTAGGTTTGGCCCTTGCGCTAGACCTACCCAGAAGTCTATTTTGGTAAGGTGAACAGCATCCCAGAAACATGGAATAGAGTCCTTACCCAGGACGGATCCCGAACTCTTTTGGATCCCGAAGGCCGTGCATGTCATGCCTCGGAAGGTGCCTGGGATCAGGCCCTTTTGCGCTATGCGGCCGGGGTGGAAATGTCCAAGCGTGGAGACACCAAGGTTCGCCTCTTGGATGTGGGCGTGGGCCTTGGCTTGAACATGGCGGCGGCCTTGGCGGCCGTGGAGGGGGAGGGGCGCTCCCTGGAAGTGACCGGCTTAGAGCTGCACCTGACCCCCTTGCAATTGGCCATTGCTGAACCAGAGCCCCTGGCGAATCCCTGGCACCAGAAAGTCACCGAGGCGCTCGAGCTTTCCCTCGCAGATCCGGAGCTGGCCGAGGCAGAGGGAGTCCCCCTTGGCGAGCGCAGCCGTCTTTGGTTAAGGGTCGGGGATGCCCGAGAGACCATTTTGACGTTGCCCCCCGAGCGCCGCTTTGACGCGGTGTTCTTGGATCCCTTTGCTCCCAAGGAGCAGTCGGACCTTTGGGAACCCGATTTCCTGCGCGCGATTGCCGAGCGCATGGAGCCTGGCTCGCGCCTGGCCACCTATTGCGCGGCCAGTGCCATGCGGGCGGACCTGCTGCGTGCGGGCCTTTTAGTCGGTCGTTTGGGGCGTGTGGGTCGGAAAGCCGAGGGCACCGTGGCGGGGCCGGCCCCGGCGAACTTACCCCCCCTTCTGCCCCGTGCCCTGAGGCGTTTAAAGCAGCGAGCCGCCGATCCTGCGCCGAAGAACGCACCTCTGGATTCCCAATAAGCGTGGGAAGGCTCAGGGACAGGGATTTTGCATTCATCTTGTCTCAATGCCCGGTCGGGTTTCCTATCCTGTAAGACTCCTAAACGGGCTTTGAGCCCCAATCCAAGAGCCCAGTATGTTGACCCTACCCTTAGCCGCCCTTGGCATGCCCGAGTTGTGGCCCATTCTTGCTTTGGTCCTGCTGTTATTCGGCGGCCGTAAGTTGCCCCAGTTGGCCCGTTCCATGGGCAGCAGCATCACCCAGTTCAAAAAAGGCCTCAAAGAAGAGGTCGTTGACGAACCGAAGGAGATCGAAGAGTCCAAGGACAAGGCCGAGTGAGCGTGGCTCGTTGAGGGCCGCGTCCATCTGGTCGGGGCAATCCACAATCAGTGTCCCGAAAGTTGGGGCGCGACCAGGTTTTTGCAAGCATCCGATTTATGACTGTTCCAACCCCCGCGATCAGTGGTGTGCTGCTTTGCGGCGGCGCCAGTCAGCGCATGGGCTGTGACAAGGCCCTCTTGCGGTTGGAGGGGAGCACCCTTTTGGAGCGCGGCCTTGCGACCCTCGGCGCTATGGCCGCGGAAGTTCTGATCGCTTCTGGGGCCCAATCGAGGTACTCCGAATTTGGCTTGCGGGAGGTGCTCGACGTGGAACCGGATCAGGGACCCAGCGCGGGAATCCTGGCGGGCTTGGCGGCCGCTGCGGAAGAGCGCGTGTTATTCGTGGCGGTGGACTTGCCCTTCCTCGATGACTGCCCCTTGTCCGAGTTGGTGCAATTGGCCCTGGCCGAAGACGCGGATGTGGCGGTGCTTGACGATGGCCGGGAACGGCCGCCCTTGGTGCTCTGTGTTCATCGCCGGGTGCGCGAAGCGTTCGAGCAGAGTTATGCTGCAGGCACCCGACGCATCATTGATTTGATTGCACCCCATTCCGTCGTCCGGCTCAAGGTGGAGCCCAAGCATGCGGTCAATTGGAACCGACCCCAGGACTTAGCATCGGGTGTGCAGCTGGAATCAGGGGCTCCCCGGGAGGAATCCGCATGAGCACGTCCAGCACCCTCCTGGAATTTGTCGCGCCCATTGAACCAGACCTGCTCGCCATGGGAGAAGCCCTGGCGCAGGAGTTGGTCACGGACGATCCGTCCGTGGCTGAAATGGTCGAGCACTTGAGCCGCTTTCAAGGCAAGCAGCTCCGGGCGAGCTTGCTGTTGCTGGTGGCACGAGCCAGCGGCAATTCATCTCCTGAGATGCCCGTAGTGGCGGCTGTGGTCGAGCTGATTCACCTGGCCACCCTGGTCCATGACGATGTGCTCGACGGCGCGGAGATCCGTCGGCGCTTGCCCAGTCTGAACACCACCTGGGACAATCAAATCGCAGTGCTGCTGGGGGATTGGCTGTATTCACGGGCTTTTG
Organism: uncultured bacterium; assembly: GCA_937910685.1. GTDB lineage: Bacteria > Planctomycetota > UBA1135 > UBA1135. Next base: position 7,447 of record CALEMP010000143.1, on the reverse strand, counting down.
CCCGTTCCACTCGCTTGACCCATCCGTTGGCCAGTCAGGTCTTGGCCACAACCACCCAAGCGATCTGCGTGGGCGAGATCCGCCAGGCCTTGGGTCGTCATCGTTTTGATGCCAGCCCTGCGGAATACGAGCGCATCGCCATGGCCAAGACCGGGGTGCTCTATGGGGCCGCTGCAGAACTTGGCGTGTGCTATGGACGAGTGGATCAAGAAGTCCTCGGTCGCGAGATGCGTCTGATGGGCCAGGAGTTGGGGCTTGCCTTCCAGATCGCAGATGACTTGCTCGACATCGAGGGCGAAGAAGCGGTGGTGGGTAAAAGCGTTGGCACAGACATCGCCGATGGCAAGGTCACCCTTCCGGTGCTTCACGCCTGGCGCTCTGCTGATTCAGTTGGTCGTGCAGCGATCGAAGCGGCCTATCTCGATACCGATTGCGCTGACAGGCGCAGGGCCTTGCGTGAAGCTTGTGATTTAGCCAAAGGCTGCGAGCAGGCCCGGGCGCGAGCGGACGAACTGATTGCTTCCGCCCAAAGCCGCCTCTTGCATCTTCCCGCCAACGAAATGCGTCTATCCCTCGAGCGAGTGCTCGAATTCACCCTGGAACGTCGATCCTAAATTTGCCCATGTTGCGCCCTCTCTTTTATTCATCCTTGACCATCGGCCTCTGTGCCCTGATGGGTTGTGCCCAGGAAGCAAATGCGGTCATTGAAACCCGTCGAGTGGCGAACAAGCCTTCAGGCGCGGTGATGATCGGGGCAACCTCGGATCAACGGTTTGGCGCGGCCAAGCGTGCGGAAGAGTCTTCCTCCCGGGGACCGGGCGTTGTGTATCAATTGCCCACGGGCTGGAAGGAACTGCCGGCCCAGTCGCCGCGGCTCTTTAGCTTGGCAGTGGCCGGACGGGATGACTGCAATGCATCCCTGGTGATGTTGCCCGGATCGGGCGGAGGCCTTGTAGCCAACATTGAACGCTGGCAGGACCAGATGGCCGTCAGTGATGGGGCCCGCGCCGAGGTGGTTGAGCGTCGCGAAGTCTTGATGCTACGCGGTCAAGCGACCTTAGTGGTGATCGACGGACATTACCGCGGCATGGGGGAAGCGGACCTTGAGGACGCGCGCATGGTGGGTGTGATTCTGCTCACAGCCAAGTTCACCATCTTTGCCAAGATGACTGGGCCTCGTGCTCTGGTGGAATCGGAAACGGGAGCTTTTGAGGCCTGGTGTGCGTCCTTAGACCTTGCCCAGGAACCCCAGTCCAAACCCGCGGCTTCGCTGCCACCGGCGGGCGCGGGTGCGTTCATTTGGGATGCGCCCGATGGCTGGCGTGATTTAGGTGCCCGTAGCATGCGCTTGGCGAGCTTTGAGGTGGCTGAGGGGTGTGAGTGTTCGATCAGCACAGCTGGCGGTTCCCCCGAGGCGAACGCGGAGCGTTGGCTGGGGCAGATGGGAGCCGAGGCCCTTGGACCCGATGGGTTCCTTGCCCTTGAGCGCATGAGTACAGGTCTCGGTGAAGCCATCCTGGTGCAAGCGGATGGAACCTGGACCAGTATGAGTGGGACAACCATTGAGGGCGCGCGCTTGCTCGGTGCGATCGTGCCCATGCCCCGCACCAACATTTTCATCAAGCTATGGGGGCCCGTTGATGGGGTCGCTGGGGCGACCGAGGCCTTTAAGGGACTCACCAAAAGCTTACGTATGAAGGACGGACGATGATTTCTCTGATTGAACTGCACACCCTTGATCTGACCCTGGCCTTCTGGGGCTTTATTCTTGCCCTCGTGATTGCGGGAGCCACTGGTCGTAAGCGCCGGGTGTTCCTGATGGGCTGGGCTGGCTCGTTCCACTTGGCTGTTACCTGCCTCTTCGGACTTTTCGTGATTTCCTATCTGGGTACCGAAGCCCAGATCGACATGTCGCTTCAGGATTCGATTAAGAAGTACTTTGAGTCCTGGATGTTGGTGGAACGCTTCACCCTCCCCTGGGACTTTGTGCTCTCGGTTCCCCTGCCCGGTGGGCAATTGCTCATGAGCATGCTGGCGATCAATTTGGTTATGGGTGGATTGCTGCGCGTCAGCAAGAACTTGATCGCCGCCCGCACCACCCGCCGCAAATTGCTCTTAAGTTGCTTGATGGTGACCCATGTGGGCGTTGTGGTCTTGCTGGCTGCGGGTCTGGTCAAGCTGCACTTGTCGGAGACCGGCCATGTGACGCTCTTTGAAGGGGAGTCCACGTCCGAGTTCGTCAGCTTCCACGAATGGGAGATCGTGATCTTCGACGCGGAAGCCACGAGCGATGTGCAGGAATGGATCATTCCTGCTTCCGATTTCGAGGATTTGGAATCTGACTCGCGCAGCTTCACAGGGGAGGACTTGCCCTTTGAGTTGATTCTCGAACACTTTGTGATCAATGGGCGGCTGCGCCCCAGGTCAGGCAACGATGGCCATGTGTCTTCTCCTGGGGGAGACGGCTGGGCCCTGGTACCCGAGAAACCGGCGGGCCGAGAAGGGGTCAACATCGCGGGGATCCTGGCGAAAATTAGGCCCAAGGGCTCACAAGCTACGATCCCTGGGATTCTCTGGGCGGGGGAGCGCTTCCCCTTCACCTTTCCCGCGGGGAGCAAGACCTGGGCCATGAGTCTGAGGCACCGCATCTTTGAGTTGCCCGGCGAGATCATGCTCGTTGACTTCCACCGGGAGTTGCACCCAAATACGGGAATGCCCAGGGTGTTTCGTTCGGACGTGGAATGGACCGAGTTGGATGCCGCGGGTAACCCGAACATGAACAAGATTCGGATCTCCATGAACGAGCCCTTGCGTCGTGATGGGCATGCCCTCTTCCAAGCGAATTGGGGTCCCCAGGACGATCCCAATGCCAAGCGCCTTTACAGTCAGCTGGAGGTCACGCGGAACCCTTCCGACCATTGGCCCACCCTGGCGGTGATCATCATCGGGATTTCCATGTCCCTTGCCATGAGCATTCGCCTCATGGGCTATATGCGACAGCAGGCCAGTCGGCGCCTAGGGGAGGGGAAATCATGAGAACCTTGATGCTAATTCTTTCGATGATGTTGTTGGGTAGCTTGTGCCTACCCAAGTCCTTCGCACTCCAAGGGGAGACTGAAGCCCCGTCTGCCACCCGTTCTTTCGAATGGACGCCGGAGATGATTGCCACCATGGAGGCCTTGCCCCTGCAACACGGGGGCCGTATCAAACCCCTGCGGACCTGGGCAGACTTCAAGCTGTTGGGCCTCTCGACCCGGCGCAAACCTGAGATTGAGCAAGACGGCGAGCAGATCAAGATAGATGCGGTGGCTTGGGTCTTGGACTGCATGTTCTTCCCTGAACTCGCTGCAACCTATCCTGTGCTCTCGGTGGATGATTCCAGCATTCTGCAAGCGGTTGGCTTGGATGTTGGTGACCGTGGCCGTCGGGACCGTTTCAGTTTGGAAGATTTGGAGCCTGTGCGTACGGAACTCATAAGCAGTGCCCAGCGTATCCAGGGCCTGGATGGGAATGAGCGCAGCCGGGAGGAAACCCAGACCCTCGACCTTGCGATCCGCATGAGGAGTCTTGAGGACATGATGCGCACCTTGGCTCCGATTCGAATGAGCGTTGCTGTACCCGAAGGGGGTCTCCTTGGGCAATGGGCCACGGACGGCCAAGCGAACCTGGTGACTCTGTTAACGGATCTGGATCAGGTGCGATCGGCCCTGGAAAAATCGGATCAAGCGGGCCAGCGCATGGCTGCGAGTCTTGCGGCCGCCATGGAAAAGGGGATGGCGGCCGGAGCATCCGGGGTGGCCATGGTGCCCCCCGCCGGAACGCGTACAGACGACGAAGAGTGGCTGGATCTGGGTCAGGCTCTGATGGCCACTGTGACCGAAGAACATGAAACAAGCCGTTCGGTTTTGCTGGGTCTCAAGCAAGCTCAGGACGCCGCAAGCGCTGGGGATGTGGAGGAGTTGCAAGCAGCTCTGACCCAGGTTGTGCAGGCCACGAGTGATCGTGGAAAGGCCCGAGGGGAGCTGAAGGAACTCACCTCGGAAGTCTCCTTTCAAAACGCCCAACTATTCACACTCGCCCTGGTCTTGTTCATGTGCGCGTTCCTGTTCGGAGCCCTGGCACTCTTGCCGGGCACTCGATGGCTCAGTTGGTTGGCCTGGGGCACCTCTGGCATTGGTGCGCTGATCTTGGTGGTGGGCATTATTTGGCGCTGCCTGATCATTGGGCGGCCACCGATCACCAACCTCTATGAAACCGCGCCCTTCATTGGTGCCTGTGGAGTCATCCTGGCCATGTTCGTGGCTCGGATCCAACGTCAGAAGGCGATCCTGCCCCTGGGAGCTCTGTTCGCAGTGGCGATCCTCTTCCTTTCCCAATCCCTAGAGCTACGGGACGCGGTGTCGTCCGGGGATTCCATGCGGAACTTGATGGCCGTGTTGGACACCAACTTTTGGTTGGCGACCCATGTGACCATCGTCACCTTTGGCTATTGCGCCGGGCTGTTTGCATGGTCCTTGGCTGCTCTGTGGGTGCTGGCCTTACCGTTTGTACAGTTCCACCGGCGTAAGATGGGGGCAAGCACCGCAGTTTGGCACAGGTCTTTGACCCGTTCGATTTATGGGGTTGTGGCCTTTGGCCTTCTGTTCTCCTTGGTGGGCACGATTCTTGGTGGCATCTGGGCGAATTATTCCTGGGGTCGATTCTGGGGCTGGGATCCCAAAGAGAACGGTGCTTTGGTCATTGTGCTTTGGCAGCTCGTGATTCTTCACGCTCGTATGGGTGGCTTGATCAAGGACCTGGGGCTGGCGTTGGCCGCGGTGGCTCTCGGCAGCGTGGTGGTCTTTTCCTGGTTTGGGGTCAACAACCTAGGGGTTGGTTTGCACTCCTATGGTTTCACATCCGGAGCTGCCCGGGCCATGTCCTTTTGGCACATGGCCAACATGCTGCTGATCGGCTGGGGCCTTCTCTGGTGGATGGTGCCTCTCATGAGGGGCTCTCAATCCAAAACAAACGGGGCCTGAGCGAGGCCCATAAATTAGCCCTTTTTTGCGACCCATGTCACAAACACAAATCCTAGATGGAAAAGCCACTGCCCTTGCGATTCGCTTGGAGGTGGCCGGTGCGACGGCAAAGCTAAAAGCCCACGGCGTGCAGCCAGGATTGGTGGTGATCTTGGTGGGCGAAGACCCCGCCAGCCAGGTCTATGTGCGTAACAAGGACCGGGCTGCAACGGGCGCTGGCTTTGCGGTGAGCACGATCCGCCTGCCGGATTCCGTGGCCCAGGCAGACCTGGAAGCAGAGGTCTTGAAACTCAATCAAGATCCCCTGGTGCACGGCATCCTGGTGCAGCTGCCCCTGCCCAAGGGGCTTGATGCGGGAGCGGTGGTGGATTGCCTCGATCCGGCTAAGGATGTGGACGGGCTTTCGCCCCGGTCCGTGGCGGCCTGGACACTCGGTCGCCCCGGTCACAAGCCCTGTACTCCGGCTGGCTGTATTGAGTTGCTCGACCGCTATGGCATGGATATTAGCGGCCAGCACATGGTGATCGTTGGTCGTTCCATGTTGGTTGGAAAGCCTCTGAGTGCTTTGGCTCTTGCACGCAATGCCACGGTTACGGTTTGTCATTCGAGGACCCAGGACTTGGCGGAACATTGTCGCCAGGCGGACATTGTGGTCGCTGCCGTGGGGCGCGCCAAATTGATCCAAGGGGACTGGGTGCGGGAAGGCGCCATTGTTCTGGATGTGGGCATCAATCGCGGGGACGACGGCAAGTTGGTGGGGGACGCAGATCAGGCCCAGATGATGGGGCGCGTGGCAGCCATCACTCCGGTGCCCGGGGGCATCGGTCCCATGACCATTGCCATGTTGATCAAGAACACATTTCACTCCGCGGCCCACTCGGTGGGAGTGGACCCTGAAGCCCTCCTGACCGAAGCAGCGGCTTGCACCCCGGGCGCGGGGACCTAGCACATGTCGATGGCTGGACCAGGTGCGCCCGGTGGTGCCCAGATTGGATTCCCCCCCCTGACTCCGGGGGTGCGCCGGCTGTTGATCGTGATGGTTGGGGTTTTCGTGGTCCACATGATGGCCTCCTTTGTGCCGAGTTTGCGCTCGGGCATTCCCACCTGGCTTGGGTTGGACGCCCACCGTTGGGGTTCCATGGCTCCTTTCTTCCCGGTCTGGCAGGTGGGGACTTACATGTTCCTGCACTCGGACGGCGGTTTGAGTCACATCCTTTTCAACATGTTGGGGCTGTACTTTTTCGGCACCATGCTGGAAGGATCGATTGGTAAGCGTCGGCTGTACACCCAGTTTTTTATGGCCGGAGCCGTGGGGGCCTTGGTGCACCTGATTGTGAGTTTGATATCCGGTGGTGGCCGCCCGGTGGTGGGCGCATCCGGGGCAGTTCTCGGTTTGGTGGTGGCCTGTGCGGTGATGTATCCCCGGCGGATGGTGCTCGTGCTTTTCATTCCTGTACAGCTTTGGATTCTGGCCACGATTGTGGTGGCCGGGGACCTGTTCGCAGTGCTGGTGCAGCTGCGCGACGGCGGTACCGATGGGGTGGCCCATTGGGTGCACCTGGGCGGAGCCGCCTGGGGGGCGCTGGCGGCCAGGTTCGGTTGGCTGAGTTTTGACCCACTGAACCGCCTCCAGGCGCGCTTTGCCGCTCGCAAGGTCGAAATGCACATGGTGGAGGAGGCAGAGCTCGACCGCTTGCTGCAGAAGATTCAGCGGGAGGGCATCGGGTCCCTGGCCCGGGGGGAACGGGCCCTTTTGAAGCGCGCTTCTGCCCGGCGTAAGAGCTAGGGGCGTCCCAGGCCTGCGACCTGAGCCCTCCGGGGACCATCGTGACGGGACAGGGGTTCATAGCTCCCTGAGCAGGAGCTAGAATGACCATTGCCCCCGAGTCGCCGGCATACCGGCGACCCAATCCAGGTACCTGGTCCCTAACCATGATGAACCCGCGCCCTATCTGCTTCCTTTTGCTCTCGGTCTTCGTTCCCTTCCTGGGAGCTGGTTTGGTCCACGCCCCGTCCATGGCCGCCACCCAACAGCCGGAGACCTTCAAGAGTCAGTTCGAGTTGGCGCGCAAGGTGGGGAACAAGGCCGGCATGCAGCAGTTGGTGAAAAGGGACATGGATGGAGCAGTGGCCTTCATTCTCGAAGTGGCTGAAGGTATTGCCAACAATCCTTCGGAGCTTGTCTTTGAGCGGATGGAAGCTCTGCGGGAAACCTGGAAGGCGGAAGTGCGCACGGATTTCTGCGAGAAGATGGAGACTTTCTTTTCGCGGATCCCGGTGCCTTTGAAGCGCGACCGCCGCCGCTTGCGTTTGAGCTATGACAAGCTTGCCGGGGATTGGCAGACAAATTCCAAAGGGGCTCGAGACCGCAAAGAATTCAATCGCATTGCAGCGGAATTCACCAGCCTTGCAGATGCCTTCAAGGC
>CALEMP010000142.1 GCA_937910685.1 uncultured bacterium | reverse complement strand
CAACTTGCCCTTGAGAACATCGTCCTTCGTCAACAGCTGGCCGTTTACAAACGCACAGTCAAGCGCCCGACTATCAAGGACCGAGACCGCATCTTCTGGATGTCTGTCATGGGGATGTTGAAAGAGTGGAGCGAGGCGCTGGTCTTCGTTCAACCTCGGACCGTGATCAATTGGCACCGCAAGGGGTTCCAGTACTACTGGCGACGTAAGTCGAGAGCCAACGCTGGCCGACCGCTGATCAGCATGAAGCTCATCTTTCTCATCCGCAGGCTGTCCCAAGAGAACGTCATTTGGGGTGCGCCGAGAATCAAAGCCGAATTGGCTCTACTCGGACACGAGGTTGCCGAATCCACGGTGGCCAAGTACATGGTCAAGCACCGAACCAGTGAACCTTCGCAGAGCTGGAAGACGTTCCTGGCTAACCACATGGATGTGACTGCTGCCTGCGACTTCTTCGTGGTGCCCACTCTGACCTTCAATCTGCTCTATGGCTTCGTCATCCTCTCCCACGATCGGCGAAGGATTCTGCACGTCAATGTGACCGCGAACCCAACGGCTGCCTGGGCTGCCCGCCAACTCCTCGAAGCATTCCCCTACGACTCAAAGCCCAAGTACCTGTTGCGCGATAACGACGCGATCTACGGCTGGGAGTTCCAACGATTTGTAAGGGCGCTTGGTCTCGTGGAAGTGAAGAGCGCGCCGAGGTCGCCTTGGCAGAATCTGTTCGTCGAGCGCGTGATCGGAACGATCAAGCGAGAGTGCCTCGATCACATCATCCCCGTCAACGAGAAACACATGCGCCGTGTCCTCTGCGAGTTCGTCGAGTATTACGACGAGTCGCGAACTCATCTGTCGTTGAACGGGAATGCTCCAGAGCCCCGAGAACTAGCTGCCAAGGGCGAGTTGAACTCAAAGCCAGTCCTCGGCGGACTGCATCACAGCTACTCGCGGACAGCCGCGTAGTCAGAGATCGGATTAAGGTCGAGACCGAGGGGAGAGGTGCGCCTTTGTCGAACCATGAAGTGCTTGCGCTGACTGGCCTCCCTAGTAAATTCGATTCAGACACCGATCAGGAAGAGGTGCACTGCGTTTTCGGTAGGGACAACGGAGCCCGCGCTCTTAGAGGACGAACCCCAGTACAAGCATGAACTGAGAGTAGTCTCCGTCCAATCCGTCGAGGTCGCTTCCGTACGAGGCTCCAGTCAATAGTCGGAAATCGAGCCCTAGGCTAACGGAGTCATCGAGCATGGTCGATAAACCACCGTGCATGTAAACCCCAATAGCGGTGTCGCGAAATGAAACACTCGCCGACTCGCCATCAGCGGACGCTGCTGCTTCAATTGAGGTTCTAAGGAGACCAAGGCCTAATCCCGCATAGGGGGTGAACAGAGCATCGCTAATCGGAAAGTTCTTCCTGGCGCCGACGTTGAACTCGATTGTGTCCGTGCTCAGCTCCACATCCACGAGGCCAAGCTCCGGAAAGCCGAGGTCCGAAACGTCAATCGTGTTTGAATCGCTGCTGGTTGAATACAAGATGGCCCACTCCCAGCTAACCTCGTCCATGCCTATGCTTTCTGTCCCCCCGATACCAAACGCTCTCTGACTTGAAAGGTCATACTCTGCCGATCCGACCGTTGCGCCCCAGTCGTCGTCAGATAGCGTCCTCGCGCCCAGGTACACTTCGATGGTGTTTTCGCCTTCAGTAGTGCCTTCAGTAGTGCCTTCAGTAGTGCCTTCAGAGTATTCTTCTTGAGGCCACGATGTGGTGCGATTACGCGGCTCGCTGACAATTTCGACACTCGGCTCTGCTGGAGTTTCGTAAGACACCAGGGTCAGGGAGGGCGTGGCCTCCGGCGTTACATCAACGGAAGCACAACCAATGCTGAGCAGGCAGATGGTGAGTAGACTATGCGCGAGTATGGTTTCCATGTAATTAGATATGGGTTGATTGGCGGGAGAACTCCCCGTGGTGGGGGAGGTGAGCCTCTCCGCACGGGCGATGGTACAGAAAGCCACTCGAATCAACAATTTCCCCCCCATTGGCGAATTCGGCGAGCGATGGCGACCGTATTTGGTCGCCCGCAGTCTAGCAGGCGATTCAGGATCTTGCATTGGCATGACACCCAGAAACGAGTCCAGCGCCTATGAGAGTCCAGCCGCCCGAAATCGGGCACAATGGACTCACCATGGCACGACGAAGACACACTCCTGAACAGATCCTGGCCAAGCTCCGCGACGCGGATGTGATGTTGGCCGACGGCCTCTCGATTGCCGAGATCGCCAAGCGGCTTGAGACCTCCGAGTAGACCTACCACCGCTGGCGGAGGATAAGAGAGACAAAGGGCCTCCGCCAGCACCCGCGCACAACCTCAGTCCCACACCCTCCCCTTCACCCACCCACATTCGGGCTCCTGCGCCCCTCCATCACTCCCCTCCAGCGCGCTGTCCCTTCTGAGTCCGCGTGATTGGGCTACCGACCCTCGACCGGCCACACCTGCCCCACCGCCGACACTCACAGCGCCTGCGTTCGCCTCTCATCAGCAACCCTCGAACCCGAGCTGCGGAGGCGCACGCACAGGCGCCGGTTGGATCACGACGTTCGGCAGCTCAAGGTGCCCAAGGATCTTCGCAATGACCTCTGCGTTCGTGATTGCCGCAATCCAACGGCGCTCTGAACCGCACGTCGCGCATTCCAGGGCGTCAATTCGGAATACCCGCTTCATCAACTCCGCGAAGCTATACCGATGAAGGGGAAGCTGGCCGCCTCCATCACATGGGCTCGGGCGACGTGGTGAGGAAGCGGGGACTATGTCGCCACGCCAGCTTGCGGCGGGAGCCAGAACACCGTGGTAGGTCAGCTGGTGCAGGCGCGGGGGCGGAACGAGCGCCGCTAGGCGCTCAATGAACACCAGCGGCTCGAAGATAAAATGCGTTGTCCCGTCACGGAACGGGGCGCGAAGCTCATGTACGACGCGGCCATCGGGTGTGAATGAGAGACGTTTGTTCGAAACTGGCGGGCGAGCGATGTAGCGGCAAAGGTGCTCCAATCGCGACGTCTCTCCCGCCTCGATTTTCACGGCTGCATGCAGACTGAACCCGTCGAGTTCCGCACACAATTCTTTCATCACCACCGCTCGCCCTGGGAGCGATGTTTCCGGTATGCCAAGACGCTCAATCCGCGCACCAGGGCCGCACACCTTGCTGTTGCTCCGCAGTAAGGGAGCGCCAAGCATGGCGGGACCGCGAGAAGGAGGGTGCGAGCTGTTGGGCGGTCGCGAGAGGTCGGACGTCTCGCGATGCGCTGGCACCTCGCGCGGCGGCCTCCTCGCAGGGTCGATTCGCCGGAGTGATTGGCACGGATAGAAGCAATCCGATCTGAACCAGGGCGCGATGGGCGAGAATCGTCTGCATGAGCCCTTCGATCCTGATCCTCTGTTGCAGTCTCCTGTTCGTGTTGTTCGTGGCCCTGCGGGTGGCGCGCTCGGGGAGACCCTCGCTCCTGGTCGTCCTCGTAGGCCTGGCCCTCACGTCGATGGGAGCGCTCGGCAGCTGGTACTCGTGGGCGGAGAGCCAGTCGCTGCCCTGGACCGTCGGCTATGGCGGCCTCGGCTTCCTCGGAGCCGCTCTGCTCTTCCGTCAGGTGGCCGTTGCCGCGGGCAGAGCGAGCGCGCCGGAGAGCTCGAGCTGACCGGAGGGGGCGCGCAGAGGCTCCGGGCCGCGAACCAGCGCGCTGCTGCCCCGCAGACCGAGACCTGGCCCCCACTGTCCCTGCGCCGACCGGAGAGGACTCCGCATCGACCGCCTCCCAGCAAGCCCGCAGCGCTGACGCCAGCTGGCCACTCGATCGCGTGCCCGTACGCATTCCTGAGGATAAGAGAGACAAAGGGCCTCCGCCAGCACCCGCGCACAACCTCAGTCCCACACCCTCCCCTTCACCCACCCACATTCGGGCTCCTGCGCCCCTCCATCACTCCCCTCCAGCGCGCTGTCCCTTCTGAGTCCGCGTGATTGGGCTACCGACCCTCGACCGGCCACACCTGCCCCACCGGAGGGTAAGAGCTCCAAAGGGCCTACATAAACCTGCATACCCATCCGCCGAAC
>CALEMP010000141.1 GCA_937910685.1 uncultured bacterium | reverse complement strand
AACACTCCCGTCAGTCTCGTCAAGGTCTCACGTCCTTTGGGTCACGCCACCGGAGCCGCAAGGATGCGGTGCTCAAACCACTCATGGTTACTCGTCCTCGTCGTCGTTGCACTCGTCGCAACGGAACATGGTGAGGGTGGGGTCGCCGTCCGCATCCGGGCTGTAGATGTTGGTGCCAGGGCCGTGCCCCTCGCAGTAGTCGCAGGTGTTGACACCCTTGCGGGGCCACTCGCCACTCGCCATCTTCGTCGCGAAAACCTCAGCCTTTTGCGCGGCAGCGGCGTCCCTCGCCGCAAGGCGCTCCGCGCTCCAGGCGGGCTCGTAGGAACCCTCCGCAACGACCAGCCCCATCGGGGGCATGCCGCTTTGGATGGTCTTCATGTAGGCGAACGCGCAGGCGGCGGTGGGTTGCACCAGCTTGCCGTTGAGCAGCACGGCCCGCGTGGTGTCCTGCCACGCGCGGGCAGCGGACACCATCTGACCGTTGCACGCCATCTCGACGAGATCGTTGGTGGCGGCGGGGAAGGTCGGGATGTCCGAAAGGCGGATGTTCATTTGTGTCGTCCTCAAGTCCCGCTGTGCGGGTGTTGGTCTGTGTTGTCAATCGTTCACAACGTCTACTCTCGACTTACCGGAAACGAACTGGGAATCGACAAATTTAATTGGCGCGCATCTTTGCAGAAACCCAGTTCCAACCGGCACCGTCGAGAGTAGACGGGGTGAACGAGGAAAGCATACACCAGAACCCACGCATGAGGCACGGGTACATGTGTCAAGGAGACACCCGAATGAAACATTCAATCATGACGGCACTTGTGTGCCTCACCTTGGCCGCTGTGGCGGTCCTTTGGTGGAAAGGGTACGTCGTGCCCAACGATGCCTTGCGGCAAGCCACAGCGGCCTGCGTGGAAGCACGTGGGGCGACGATGGCCAACCGCCGCGTATGGGGCGAGTGCTACCGTGCAAACGTACAACAGGCAGGAGGCATCATGCCCCTGCTCAACCGATAGGGTATGGGAATGAGCCTGGGACGAAAAGCAGCGCTGGTAGGCCGAAAGGCAGGTCGCCTGTTGGCGGAACAGCAGCAGGTTGAGACCGAAATCAGGACCATGAACCTCAATGGCCTCCTGGTCCGAGTGGCCGAGGGCGAGCAGTCGCACGACCTGCGAAGCGAAGCTCGCAGGATGGCTCACTTCCTGTTGCGCAGGGCGGAACTTCCGGTGGAGCGTCGCCGCGTCGCCAAGGAGGCAACGTTTGCGAACAGCCAGTTCCGTGCGGAGCAGTGGGTTCGACACCGGGAACTGTCCTTCATGACGGTGATGGATCGGGTGAGAGCCTGGACGCACCGGGAGCTTGGCCGTGCCCTGCGTAAGCGGGTCATCCAGGCCGACCATGCCCTGGGCTTTTCCCTGGTGCGCACCAAGGAACTCCAGGAGATGGCCCAAGAAGAGCTGGCTCGTCGCCGTGCAGAGCGCAAGGCGATCCAGTCCTTCGAAGTCGTGACCCAACAGCCCGCCGGATGAAAAGCAAACTTCCCAGTTCATCTTGGGCGACTTAGGAGTAGAGAGGGTGTCAGGCAACTACCTGACTAGTGGGGGTGGCGATGAACCCCATGATACAAGCGGGGTAGTGCCCGTACGAAAAGCGGAAGCCCTTTGACGGCGGAAGCTTGGAGATTGCCCTTGGCCACGGTTGTGGCCGGTGCGGGAGGCACCGTTAGGGTCACCATGTGGAGTCTTCGGACGCTGAAGCATGGCCCCAACCTCCCAACCCTTACACTGCACGGAAGGTCAAAACCTCATGGCACGCTTGAGCTACATCCCCCACGACCAGGATCGCGAGGACCAGAAGGCTGAGGAGAAGGCGGAGCGCAAGCGGGCCTTCAAAGAGCCAGCGGTCAACGAGCCCACGAATCATCCCCGCTTCGGGGAGTTGGATCCCCTGGACGATGACTTCGCCTCCGTCGAGGACTTCGCAGAGGCACTCTACGAGGACGAGCGTACGGAGTACACTGCGCAGGAACTCCAGTGTCTGAACTTCCGCACCGGCTGGAGGGTTCAAGAGATCCGGGCGTTCCTGGCAGAGCAGGGGTTCGAACTGGAAGTCCCTCGACGCCCTCGCAACGTCCGAGGGTTCACGGCCAACTGCCACAACCGCTGGGTGGGGTTCAACTGATGGGCATGCGCATCGTGAAACTGCCAAACGGCAAACTCGCCTGCTGGTCCAGCATCGTCGACGGGTTCACCTTCGTCGATATGGATTTCCAAGAGGCAGTCCAGACCTGCATCCGTGAGTACGACCTGGGTCCAAAGTCCGCCTTACAAAAAGTGCAGGCTGGCGTGGACGATGACCACAGCCACGGTTGGATCGACCGTGTAGCTGACGACGGCCTGGATCGTTGGCGCAATGCCCTTTGCACCCTCGGCAGGGTGCATGGCCTGGACAAGCTAAGGACCGAGCTTGTGGAAATGGGATTCCCCGAATGGGCTGAGATCGTGGTGAAGGACGGTCACGAGGTCAAACTACTCCGACCAACACCGAGCACAGAGGAGACGGTAAAGTGAGCATCAACGTACGAGCCCCGGCGACCCCTTGGGGATCCGCCATTGCAGAGATCCTGGAAGACCTGTGTGAACGGGGCCACCAGTTGGGCCAGTGGCGGGATGCCTCTGGGGAGTGGTGGATCTCTGACGATGTGGCCGACGACGTGACCAAGCGTGCCAGTGCGGCAGTCGCCTCCTATCAGGCCTCTACCCATACGCTGCTGGAGATCGATCAGAAGATCGTCGCGCAGATGCAGGACATGCAGTGGGGCTTTGGTGTGGCAAGGCCCCAACCCGACCTGGAAGCCCTGTACCAGCTGCTGTCCCAACGGCGGGCGCTTCAGGTCGATTCACCGAAGGACCGGGTGACCGAACTGCGGGAATGGCTGGTGGCTCCTGGAGGACATTGGCGACAACATGCGCACCTACTACAAGCAGCGCAACATGTCCTACCTCTCAGGTCCATGGGCGGTTTTCACCACCAGGGCTTTGGCAAGACAATGGCTCCATGCTGTGAGGCACGGCTGATTCAGGACTAGGCGAGCGCCTTGTCGATCTCCTTACGGGCGTGCTGCAAAGCACTCGTGAGATCTGAGGTAGACTTGCTGACCATCTTGGTGCGCTCCACAAAGCCCTTGAGCCAGCGACCGATGTCACCGACCAGACCCATGAAGCCACGAGCCTTGCCCGCGAGCCACTCCTTGACGCCAACGATCATGTCCGTCAGACCAGCCTGCTTGATGATCCTGGGGTCCAGACCAGCCGTCTTCTGAACGACCTTGAGACCGCGAACTGCCATCGTGCTGTGGGTCAGGTCTTCCTTGGTAGCCTCATAGATGATCCCCACGGCCCTGGACACGTCTTCGCCCAGTTGAGCGGCGACACGACCGAAGAAGTCACCCGCCTTGTCACCGAACTTCTTGTCGTCAGGACGAGCAATCATTTGCTCGATGCCAGGACGCTTGTCCGTGAGATAGGCCGTGAACTCAAGAAGGGCATCCTCCGCCTGAGCGCAGTACTTGCCCTTCTCACGCATCTCGCCCGCAGCATCCTTGAGCTTGGCAAGACCAGCCCGCTCCTCCTTCTCCAACTCACCCATCTGCTTGATGGCTTCCTCGTATTGGGTGGTGAGGATCTTCAGCTCCCGCTGAACCTGACCGATGCGGTCAATCTGCTGCCGAAGCTGCATTCCGCTGAAGCCGGGCATCCGGTCAAGGTCCATCACACCCGCCGCAAAGCGGGCCTCACGAAGGTCCAGGGCGACCCGAACCGGGAGGTCCATACCCGCAACCTTGAGGAGGTCAGGGTTGTCCATCTTCGCGATGACCGGCAACAAGGCCGAGCGCAGTTCAGGGTGGTCATGTGCCTTGCGGATGAGCTTCTTCCGAAGGCTGCGGGCTACGGTGGTAGCGGTTCGTTCCATTTTGTTCTCCAGGAGTTCCGGTGGCCTTCGTCAGCCCTCGTCTAATGGGCAAACGGTATAAGATCGCTACCGAATCAAGAGTAACCGTCCGCTTCCCATCCACTGCCCTTGAGATGGAAATTGCTCCCACTCACGAGACGACACGTCTTGGCCCCACATTCTGGACTGTCAGGGTCTTCGTGCTGATTGGGACAAGGAGGCTCAGGGTCGTTGAACTTTTGAAGGCGGTCAAACTGGTGACCACAGCGCGTACACTTGAACTCGTAAACGGGCACAAGACTCTCCTATCTACCGAGGCGTGCCCGACGTTCCGCCGCCTGCTCCTCAGTCTGTTCTTCCGTATAAACCTTCACGGTAGCTCCAACCAGGGGACCAATGAGGAGGTCTTCCACATCAGTAGCCAGCGTTGAGGTACCTACCATCTTCCAAAGGGTGAAAGAGCCGTCATGAATCAGGGGTGGCCCTGAGATTTGGTGGAACCGAAGACTCACACTCTGCCCACCACGGATTTCAAAAGTGAAGACCTTCAAGCGTTTGCCCGAATGACTGAATTTGCCGCTTGACGCCATGGGGTCATGCAAGGACGAGCATCCTGACCGACCTTGCCATCCCAGGCTACAAAAACCGCCATGAATGGAACCACCTCCTCGGGTGGTCCATCGGCAGAACAAAGCACCAGTTGGCCCCCGTCCTTGAAGAAGATTGAACGACCACCCAACAGGTCTCCTTTGGAAGCCTGACAGGTGAAGAGAGGCAAGATGTCGTTCATCGCTTTCGGAGGTACCACCATCACGATCCGCTGCTGCGTTTGAATGGCAATCCTACGAGCGAAACAGACCTCACCTAAGAGATGCATTTGAGTACTCATGTCTCCTCTACTCTTTCTTCCTCCAAATCAACTGCCCTTGCCAGCCAACTTGACGGTTGGCGATGTCGTCCACTGTCCGCACTTCCAACCAGAAGCGGTCCTGACTAGAGGCTGCAACGGATAATCTCCGAGCAATGACGGCAGCGGCGGTGTCCACAAAGGCAAAGTCCGTTGTCATGTTCCTTGAGCCAGTCACACCCACGGTCCACTCAGCCACCACAACCGGGACAGACTCCCGACTGAAAGGGCGAGGCTCTACATCGTGACCGTGATCCTTGAGGTATCTCATTACTGATTCAAGGATCACGGTCACTGCAGAGCGTCGTCCCTGTGTGGACGACAAAGCTTTCCACACAGAAGCCTTTGCATCTTCCGGGGCAAGGGTAGCCAGGGAAGCCCCGGAAGGCTTAGAAGCGCTTCTAAGGGCAGGTAGACTCCCACGCTTGTATCCTTCGGGGTCCGTCTCAGCCGACCCTTGAAGAATCATCGAAGCATCCTGTCCCTCATAGGGGGTCAGAGCGGTCCCTCCTTCCACCTGGGCTTGAAGGAGCTTGTGCGCAGCGTCCAACTCAAGCCTGACCTCCTGGCCTGCCTGCTCAAGTTGTTGACCGATGGTGATGAGACTGTGGGCGCTCGTGCGAATCGGGACAGCGGGAAGTGCATCCAGGGGGGCAGGGCCGAATCGAAGCTCCGGGATGTCCCCATCAAACTGAAGCCGCTCAACCAACGCGGCCACGTACAAAGGATTCAACTGGGGGAGTCCAACCCCGGAATCAAAGGCCAATGGATGCAAAGGAGTGGTTGGGGTGATGCCTTCCTCACGCAAGGGGCTCGTCAACTGGCTTGCCTGTTCCAGGAACTTCCGCTCCATATCGGGGTTGGCTTGCATCAGCTCCATCAGGGCAACCATGACCTCAGTCTCAGTACGTTCCCCGGTTCGGGCTTGCTCAAGCAAGCTGACTACTTCGGGAAACTCAGTACCTAGGACGGATATCAGTCCGTCCAGTGCCGCTGCAACTGTGGGATCAAACTCAGTCATCCCTGTTCCCCATACGAATCGTTGCTCCGGGTTTGACCTTGCGATCCTTCGCAGGTGCCCAGGGGTCAGACTTGTCCGACTCCGGGGGTGGGGGTGGGCCAATCATCATCCCATCCTGTGAAGGGAGGTTGCCTAACCTGGGAAGGGGAACAGCTTCCACAGGTGGGAACTCCCCACCTACGTGCTGGAACTCCTCCGCCCTCTGCTCAATCTCCTGCTCTGGCATCTGGGAGGCACCCAAACAATCGAGTTCGTTGCTAGCACTTGTAAGGGTACATTGAGTAACCTCCCGCACTTCTTCAACTTTATTGGCAATGTTTGGCCCACTCACCTTTTCGAGTGCCCTGACCGCATGGTCAACGGCATCACCGATTGAGGACTCACTTCGGGTGGTTCTTCCGTCCAGGATTGGGATCTCTGGGATGGACCAATCGCCTTTGCGGTCGGACACCTCTAGCCGCATGGCTTCTTGGAAGCGGGAGGCAAAGTCCACGAGGTGTTTGTATTGGGCGGGGTTACCTTGTGTGGGGTTGAGGAGGCGTTCCTCTTGTGTGAGCACACGCTTCTGAAACAGGTCACGCCCCCAGTTGGCCCGCACACATTCCTGGTTCCGACAGCGGTTGCAAAAGAGGGCTTCGAACTCGGATATGCTGATCTCAAGACGTGGGTCACGGCAAACCTTGTCCAGGAGGTCTGTTGGCTTGCTCACGGGGTCACCTTCCGAAAGTAGCGAGACACACTGCCCCCGTCCCCATAGTCGAAAGCATAATGGGTGTCAGGCATGATGCTGTAGGACGTGGGTGCAATCTTGTTTTTGAAAACAGCGACCCGTGGGGATCGGTTCGGTGTCAGACCATTCTGCTCATCCAGGTCGTGTTGGCTAGCGTCACTCAAGAGGAGATTTGCAGGCCATCGACCCAACTCCATGGTCCGGGCAATGGATGCCCGTTGCATCTGATGGAAGCGGGCCTCTGGTGAGTTTGTGATGCCCAGGTCACGACCGACTACACCCTGACGTCTTGCTGGACTGCTTTGAGGGATTGTGAGCTGCTCGTTCCCAATGCCCAAGCGACACCCATCAATGTTCAGCGCGCCCGTTCCCAGCGTGAGGGCGTTGGAAGCGACGGTGGTGTCAAATGGTTTCCTGGCTAAGGTCACAACGATCATGGGGTCTTCTTACGAGCGTTCGGGGTCTTGGTCTTTTCGATAGCAACGGTCAGATAGCTACGGTTCGTGGGGGCACTTTCACGAGTCGGGATGTCGACAATGAACCGTTCGACCCCATTGACATCAACGGTCTTCGGTCCAGTTGATGTCATCTTGACCCGAAGAACATGAGGACACCCCAAACATTTATCCGCGTCCATCTTGAACAGTCCACAAATCCGCTGCCAGACCTGGAGCATTTGATACTCGTGGGTGGAGATGCTCTTGGAAGCTCGTTGTTCTTCGATGTCTTCCTGGTAGCCCTTGGGAGGAAAGGTGCGCCAATGAGCGCACACGTAGGTGGTTTTAGCCCCCTCCTCCCCAACCTTTATGGATCCTAGCATGACTCCTCAGACTCCCGCGTGTTGCGCAACGATATGGAACTCCTGCTCATTGATATAGACGGGTTCCTCGGTCCACCCATCTAGAACAGTGCCATCAGGCAACTTCAACCCCAACAGACGAGTGCCCTTCCCTTTGCAATTGTGGATAACCTGAGCCAGCTGCAACATGGTCTCTACGGTCAACCCACCGTGGACGGTGTGATAGTACGTTTGACCCTTAGCAAGTTGTGGTGTGGCCGCTGGGGTAGTCGAGGCGGACAAAGCCAACTCGGACCCATTTGAACCGTTTGTGGGGGTCACGGGCGGTGGGTTCCCTGTTGAGTTTTCAACGGGGGTGAAAATCCCCTGAAGGCTTCTCGGGAAATGGGGCAGGGTTGCGAAGTCCACACCTTCGGGACATTGATCCGGTCCCTTGATCTTCTTCTCCCCATAGAATCGAACCTCGCCACACTTCATGGCGGTCAGATCCCAGGGCACGTCCCAGGTGTGACCAAGCTCCACATCCGATGTGAAGGGAACCGCCCACCGCTTGCTTGTGATAAAGCCGTTGTGACACATGAGCTGTTGGGCTTCTTCAATGGCTTCCCGCACGATACTCTTGTGTATCTCAAACACCAGCTCGTCGTGCATACTGGCGATCAAACGAGCCTTGGTGAGCCAACCCAATTCACGGAACCGCTTGTAAATGACCGCCATTGCGATCTTGATCATGTCGGCCCCGCAGCCCTGAATAGGCCCATTGACGCTATTGCGTTCCGCCTTGGACCGAAAGCCTCCGTCCGCGTGGGTGATATCGGGCACCGGATACTTGCGACCGAAGGCAGTGACGATGAACCCGTGCTGACGGGCGTACTTGTGCTGAGTGCCCCACCAGCCTTGCAACCCCTTGTACTTGCCATCGAACTGGCTCTTGATGCGCCAACCCTCGTTCTTGTCACAACCAGTGGCTCGCATGACGGCGTTGCCCCCACCGCCGTAACACAAAGCGAAATTAGTGCCTTTCCCATCCCCACGCATCCGTTTCCATTCCGGTGAGTTGGGGGCATCCTCACCGTAGATGGTGATAGCCGTCAGGGTGTGGAGATCCCCTATCTTGTCACTGCCACAATTGGGGCAACGGGGAGGGGGAGGCTCCGGTGTGGAGTTACCATCACCTCGGCTGAAGGAACGAGAGCACGTGGAGCAACGGAAGAACTCAGTCAACCACAGCGGCTCCCGGCTCAGGTTGGTGACGATGCGAAGCTCCTCACCAGCGAAGTCAATCGCGACAATGAAGAAGTCCTCCTCAGCTTCCACGCACTCCCGGATGCGACCCATGCACTCAGGTCGACGTGGGTCGTAGGTCGATGGGATACTTTGCAGGTTCATCTGCGGATACCCCTCGATCAATTTCTTGCTAGCAGGCGTGCTGAAGCGTCCGGTGTCCACCTTGTGAGCGTTGAACTGGATACGGATGCGGTGGTCGTTGGGGTCACATTGGGTGAGCAGGGGGATCAGGTAGTTGGAGAGGGCTTTGGACACCTCGCGGAAGCGGCGAATCTTCGACATGAAAGGGAAGCGGGACTCCGCTTCCTGAATCACCTGCTCCAGCACGTCCTTACTGGTCTTAACCTGTCCCGACTTCTCCGTTCGAACCAGCCCTGGTACCTGCATCTCATCGAACATCACGCCCAGTTGCATAGGCGCATTCACATCATAGATCCCCGGCCAGTTCTTGCCGTTGCTTTGTATCTGTCCCTTACCCGAAGGGTACAAGCGGTCGGCATTCTTCTTGGCTTGGTCCAATTGCTGGTAGAGGAGGTTGCCCCGGTCGTCCGACACAAAGCTGTCCCGGAGTACCTTGTAGTACCCTGGCATGACATCCCGACCGAGCATCCCATTTGCGGCCTCATACACCTCCATGATGGAGTCGAACCACTCCTGTTGACCCAGACGAATCAGCTCCATCACCGTCTTCTGATTGGTCGGGATGCGGTTCCTCTCCATCCACCGGGTCGCCGTCACACAGGAGCGCTCGATGGCATAGATCAAGGTCTGATCGTACTCAGCGCTCTTACCTACGACCGAAGGGAGAAGCAGTTTGCACAGGAGCCAGGTGCAGATGGCGTCCGATCCGGCATAGATCAGGGGCACCTCATCGGTGGGATCGAGGAGGGAGAAGTCGAGGGGGCCATGATAGTCGTCCC
This sequence comes from uncultured bacterium, assembly GCA_937910685.1. GTDB lineage: Bacteria > Planctomycetota > UBA1135 > UBA1135. Next base: position 25,995 of record CALEMP010000141.1, on the reverse strand, counting down.
CCTTGCACTCCTTGAAGACCTCCTTCAACTCCCACATCTTCAGGCCCAGACCTGGGCCACCCGTTGATGAGGAGATGGGGTTCGCTTCGGGGTCCGCTTCTGAGAGCGCCTTGAGTCCTCTCACCCGTGCCCGACTGTTGCGAAGGTAGGCAAGAATCAGGGTGTCATGCCACGTCTTGTGGGTCTCCCACAGACCGAAAGGTTCACAATCACCGGGATGCTGAAGGAACTCTTGATCGAACTTGCCGTTGTGGAACACCGCCATGAGCGGGTTGTCCACATCCTCAATGGCATCAATCAAACGCCGGAACTCCCGCTCAAGATCTGACCAGGGCAGATTGGCTTCATGGGGCTCCTTAGTCCCCATGAAGTCATCCAGCTCAAAGTGTCTGACTGGCAGGTAGTAGCCGGTCAGACCATCCGGGGAGAGGCAAATACCGACGATGAAGTCCTTGGTACGTTCGTTGATGACCCGATTGTCCAACCCACTCGTCTCCAGATCGATGGAGACCAGACCTTCAGGGCTTGCCAGACAGGCATCAATGCATGCCTTCAGGGTGTCCGGGGTGACGAGCACAAAGTGCTTCTCAGCCATCCAGGTATAACGTGGGAGGGCAGAATCGCGGCTATCATCCACGACATCCATCAGGTCAAACAGGTCGCTCATTCAATCCCCTTTGTGTCCACTACCTGGCTTACCCGTCAGAAGCTGAACTCTTGCCCCTTGACCACTAACACGTACCGACCTTCCGCCCAGGCTCTACATACTACACCAGCAGGTTCTGATTGGTCCTCCTCCAACCCGGAAGGAATGTAACAGTCAGGAACCTTCACACAGGGGTGACACTTCTTCGACTGATGCATGATACAACCCTTCCGAAGATCACAGGGGCGGTACTTTTCAGGAACCGCCGCCAGGAGCGCCTTGGGATGCTTTTGAAGAACACGTATCAGTGGCATCACGTGCCCATGTAAGGCATGACTGAAGACCTCCCCGTCCACAACTTGAACCAGACCCTCCCACTCGGTCCCCCGGAGGGGGGCCAAGTCCCCCCATGGGTCGGTTGCCGAAGGGATTGGACGCAAAACCAGGATGTCTGACCATTGAGGACTGCTGATTGTGAGCCGTTGCAGCTTCACTCGACGAGTTCTTCAAACAGTCGTTCCCGCAAAAGACCTATGGTCTGACGAGCCTTGAGTGCCGGTAACTGTCCCTGTTGGGCTAGATGGCTGATGCGGTCCAATGCATCCCAATAGGTTGCACACCGGGTCATGGAGAGCATCCGTTCTTGCGCGATCATGTGTAGCAACACAGACTGACGTTTGATGTCATCCTCCAGGGTGGTGGTTGGATCAAGGGCATCCCGACCTTCTTGAAGAATCCTCTGCGTTGCCGACTGCTCTGCCTCATAAGGCAAAGTAGGAAGACGGAAGCGGACCTCAAGGAGCTTGACGGCTTCCTTGAACCCAAGCCCCTCCTTCTCACGGACCAGTTCAATGGGATCGCGAATCTTGCCGCAGGCCCAACAATAGATGCTGTTTGAGTCAGGGTAGTAGCGGGAGGAGGGTTTGCTATCCCGACCATCCCCATGGAGGTCACAGGAGAATTGCTGCTCCCGGTCACCACCATCCGCACGGACGTCGTAGCCGTAACTGATGAGCAAGGACAGGATGGGTACCTGTTCCTTGATTCGGTCTGCACGATTGCGAAGGTGTGAAGCCACATCCCCCCTACCCGAACTCAACCTTGAGATTGGTTAGGACGAATGCTCAAAGGCGTGTTTGCTCAATGTTTCGGCAAGTTTTGGCAAGTTTCGATGACCCCTTATAGATGGGACATAAAACCAACCCCCTCTATCACGGGACGGAGGGCCTGCTTTTCACCGACATTAGAAATGTCACTCTCTTGGGGCGGAGCATTCGTTCAGTTGGGTGCAGGAGGTCATATCCATGACACAGGTAGGGTTCAGGGGGTGACCTTGCTTCTGTGTCTCCTCGCAGAACATGGTGCAGGTGGTGCCATCCTCCAGGGGCTCACCCTCGGGGCAACCCAACTCAGACAACCGGGCACAAGCTGAGGCACAGTTGGCCGTGTCCGTGGGTTCCAGGATGATCGGAGGGGGTTGTACGTCCGTACAGGTGGCACCCATGAGGAGGATGCCCAGAAGGATAGCGAGAAGGATCTGGGTGAGGTTCTTCATGCCTGCTTCTCCTTGTAGCTCTCCCAACCAACTTGAGGCACCCAGAAGTCACTAGACCCCTCGTGCATTACCGCCTCGGGGGTCATGTAGTAGAACCCCCCAAGTCCCCAGTTCTCGCCCCAGGAATTCTCCCCGATGAACTTTCCGTTCTCATAGCCGACAAGGCACGTGGCGTGCCTCCCAGTGCGTTTCTCGTTGGAAACGACACCAAGTACACCTGGTTTCTTACCCCGGTACATGTGCCATTTCTCGTCCACGTTGGTGCCAAAGACTACAGGGTTCCCTGCCCTCAATGCCTCAATGACCATGTCAGCACGGTCATTTTTCCGTGACTTGATCTTGTAGAAGGCACTGATCTTGGACACGTACGCCTTACGCATGGCACTCCAAGAAGGGGCGTCGTAAATCTTGGACACGTCCCAGGGCCAATCCTTCTCAGGCGGTACACCAAAACGTCGCATGGCATCAAAGGCGTGCGACACGAAGGTGCCACCATCCTCGTTGGTCTCCTTGGGGAACATCATGTTCCGGGCAAACCAATAGACGGCAAGACGACTCAGGTCTACATGGGCACTATGTCCCTTTTCCATGATGCGTTTGATCTCCAGGGCCTTCACGGTCGCCTGGGCTACGCAGGAGCTTGTGGACTTCTGGTTGTGGCGAGGGCTTGAGTATTCCCGAAAGTCCACATCCCCACCAGTGGCACCAACCAGTTGTGAGCGCAGGCTGTCCTCAAAAATCCAGTGCTTGGGCGAGTCTGGTTCCGGGCGGAAGCCTTTGAGGTTGATTGTTTCTTCTGACATCGCGGGGTACCTCTCTCTCAAGAATCGGGGCGTCTCATCAGGACGGCAGACTGGACAGGGGACGTCGTCCCCACCCCAATGGGTCACAATGAGCCCAGTGCCATTACACAAGGTGCAGATAGCCATGCTATCGAGACCACGGTCGCACCGCCATCACGACGGGCTCCCATGCTGGCTTGAGTGCAGTGCCATATCCAAGGTACCGTACTGCCTCTGGGGAGACAGGGTCAGGGGAGACCTTCTCGTGATATCCACGGATCAGGGCCTCTTGCATCCAGGGACGGTCACCACCCTCAATGCCATGTCCACTGTTGATGCTCTTGGGATTCCTGATTTGACTAGCAGGGATTCGAATCATGGGGCGCTCCACCCCCTGATGGTCATCCAGGGCGCGAGCGACGTTGTGACTCTTGGGGAACCCACTGAAGTAACACCATGCGGACAACTGGAGATTGGTGAAGCCAACCTCCTCCATGGCCACGGCCATCCGGTGAAACATCCTGGAGCCCCCAAAAAGCACAACCCGGCCACCCGGTTGCAGGGTGCGAAATAGCTCAACCAGCCAGGTGGAACACCAGTTCTGATATGCCTGACGATCCCGGATCATATGATCGGTCTGGTCGTAGTCAGGCAGCTCACAGATACACGCAGGATGTCCTTTGCCGCCCCGCATGTGTTTGCGGCAGGTCTTGCAGATGGGGTTCCTGGATGATGTGAACGAAGGAAGGGCACCGAAACTCTTCCAGCCGACCTTGCGTATACCGTACTTCCAAGGAGCATCCCATTCCTTGCCCATGAACTCCAACCCATAAGGTGGATCACTGACTACAGCGCCAAGACACCCGTCCTCAAGCTCCTGTAATCGAACGACACAATCACCCTGGCGAAGCTGAACCCTCATTCGGAAACCACCTTGAAGAAGCGGGAAGCCCCACCCCCATCAGCGTACACATGACCGCCTCCACCCAGGTGGGAGAACATGCCCCTGCCACCCCGAACATCACTTGGATGCTCAAATGCCCTCGTGGGGTCAGCACGTCCGGTCAATGTACTTGGACGGTCCCCACTTTGTTCATCAAATGCCTCAACCTGATTCGCAGAGAGGATCAGGTTAGCAGGCCATCGACCGAATTCTTCACCAGGACGGGATTCACAGTAGGTTCTCCTACTCGTGATGTTGCCCCAGAGTGGAGTGATATAGGCCGCAGGGGTGCCACTTTGTCGTCGTTGTATGGAAGGGGAACCACCGTCCACTTCAATACGGGCCGCATCGATGTTCAGAGCGCCCGTTGCGTGAGTCAGAACCGTTACCGCTACGGTTGTCAGTGTGGGCTTACGGGCGACCGTGATGACGATCATTCTCCGATGCCTACCTGCTTGAAGAATCGAGAGGCACCACCACCCTCATCATAAGCATACTGCTCGGAGTCTTGAGTGACAGAGGGCAAGTTCCAACTTGCCCCGGTGCCACCACCACTCTTGGTTGGTCCTACATTGCCCCGACTCTGGAGAACACCAGTCTGTGCATCTAACCCAGCTACAGCGCAGCCGGGTTCGCAACTCCAGACAGCAACTTCCTCCAGCCCGTCCTCGTCCGTATATCCGAAGGTACCTAGCAGCTGGTTTGTGATGAGTCCGATTGAGCCTGCCTTGCGCTCACCTTCCGTCACATTCTTGAAGGTTGCAGCAGCCCAACGGATCTTCCGGGTACCTGTTTGATGACACCCGGATTCATGTTGAAGAATGAGGTTCGCAGGCCAACGTCCTTCGTAGGTGTAGGTGGCTCCGGTTCCTAGCTTGTAGGTACTTCCACCCTCACCTACGCCCCATTTACCCGTGCGGTTGCCCGCTGTGGCATGTTTGGGGGCCGCTGTGGCAATCCTGGCGGCGTTGATGTTCAACGCCCCTGTGCCGTGTGCCACAGCCGTCCTGGCGACGGTAGCGGTCATAGGTTTGCGGGCTACCGTGATTATGAGCACAGGTCCACCTTTGAAACTTGATGCCGAAGATGAGCCTCATGAGCCCGTATTGGCCCCGTGATCCAAACCAGTGAAGTCATCTTCCCCTACTAGTTTGCCTATTTGAAGCTCTCAGGACAACGCCTACTAGACAAGAGGTTCCGATGTCCATCAAAGACAAGACCGCAAACTGGATCATCTCCCCACGAGAGCTGCTGCGAACCGCAGTCGATTGGGAATTCATCACCGTTGAAGAATCCCGCACCAAAGAGATGTACTACGCTGCAGAAACCATCGCAGAGCGGGTAGCGGATCGCTACCAATCCTCTGGTTCAGGCTTTGGTTCCAGTGACACCACTGTCGCTGTCCAGGACATGATGGAGCATGCAGGCTTCAAAATGAAGTTTGTAGGGGGCAAGCTCACGGTTGTGAGCCCTCCGAGAAACAAACTCACAGCAAGCGGGACACTCAAGGGACAGATTATCCGCTTGGCCCATAAGAAGCCCCATCTGCGCCCTTATCTCCTGCCCTTGATCAAGTGATCACCAGCACGTCGGGTCTCCACGGTAAAGCCCGGCTCCGAAGCTTCGCCTCATGCTCCTTCCTGGCCCAAGATTCTTTGAGCGCCGCGTGGTCCTGTGCCCGAACGAGAGCCACCTCACTCTTGGAGAGAGTTCGGTAGACCCCTGATTTGCACACATAGAGACCCGGTCCCAAGTCCGGTTGTTTGAGACTTGCCCATTCCTCCCCGAGCAGGGTGACCATTGTCAGGTCTTCCGCGACCCACACCAGTGAATGCATCTCAACTAGCTCCTGTTCTTTCGGCGTGAAGCACGGGCAGCTTTCTTGCTTTGCTTCACTGTTTGCAACGACCGTTTGGGTCGGCACCGCTTCTTGGTGGCAAAGCGCAACCGACCATCAGCAATGGCTTCAGCGAAGTACCTGTCGAGGCCCTTGCCATCATACCCAAGCACGGCTTGATCTGCCTTGGGGAACAGGACTGACCCCGCCGTTGCCCCACTTGCCGAGTAAGCCGCCTGTGTTGCGTCATCTGAAATCTCCGATTGACGTCGGAACAGCGATCCCTTGGACATACAGGCTACACAACGGCGTTTCCGAGCCGCACGTACCACAATTGCCCTGCCCGCAGGTCGCAAGGTTGGAGTCCGTCCGTTCGCGGATCCTGATGGATTGTGGCCACCGTTATTTAGGCTACTCTTACCGGGGGGAAATGAACTGGGATACCCGTATTTTCTTCAGCACCCCACCGGAGAATCGAACCCCGCCAGTCGGATTTGGAGTCCAACTTGCTTGCCCAGAGCGTGGGGCTCAAATCAATGATAATTTTCCTATCGAGACCTTGTCGTAACAGGGGTTGAGTATGTCAAAGTTGCGGAAAGAGTTGATTCGGTTGGCGCATGCAGAACCAAGTCTCAGGAAAGACTTGTTGCCTCTCTTGAAAGAAGCCGCCACCGAAAAGGATATCAGTTCCAACATCGCAGCCTTTCAAGAGGCATATGATCAGCTTATGCCTCTGTTGGCCTCTGACATCCCTAGCACAGAGTTCTCTTTCCAACTCCTCACCAATAGGCCCTGGGTGACCCTGATAGACAAGGGTTATCTGATGGCTAACGGTGTCGTCTCCACTAGAATCATCCCATCAGGAAAAGCCAGAGCTTTTGAGTCCGCTTTTCAGATGTTGGTTCGTACCAGGAACCCGCCCAAAGATATCCGTAAGTGGTGGAAAACCAATGGGAAGAAGTTGGAACTTCTGTTTGAAGCAGTAAAGTGGCCACAGAAAGAGTTGGGTGGTGACGACTTGTTTGTTCTGGGGCCTTTCAAGGTCCACAATGTCAAAGGTTTTCGGGATGGGTGGTTAGACTTCATGAAGAAGGGTGTGGAGTTCGTCGCGAAACTAGGTGCCAGGAATCCTGTTCCTGGTTTTTCCCGTGCCCTGTATGGGGATGTGTTCCTGGTAGGGCAACTCACTCAAGCCCATGTAGCTGCGTGGTATAACCCGTCAGAGGATAGTCTGTACTTACGGCAAGTGAGTCGTACAGGACATGATGAGGCTCATGCCATGCTTCACGAGCTAGGGCACCGTTACTACCAGAAATTCGCTAAGAAACCGGCCAAGAAACTCTGGGGTAAATGGCACGCTAGCATCCGTCGGTCCTCGGACAAAAAGTTCCCCTCCCACTATGCATCTACAAATGCGGAGGAGCACTTCTGTGAGGCACTTGCGATGAAAGCCATGGGTGACCTCTCAAGGGAGCATCTGGAAAACTTCGACCACATTTGGTCCTGAAAAGGTTCTCGTCCCGGGTTACCATTCCTCCGGGTACCTTGGGCGTTCTTGGCAGCAGCCGTACAACGAACACCGTCCTAGCTACTGGTTCCATACGGAGGAGCCACCTCCCTATGGAACCACCCGACCCTGCTGGGCCACGAGAAGAGGAAGAGGAGAGAATCGAACTCTCAAGTACCACCGCCACGTTGCTCTTCCAGAACTAAAGCGCCTTCAGTTTGGCGAACACAGCATCCCAGGCAAGACCCGTGCTGCGGAACTCTCTGCCGAACTTCGGCCATCTTCCGGTACCACCGAAGAAACAAGATGTAGAGTCCCAAGGGCGTAAAGCCTCCTCAGAGTACTCCAACCCCAATCTTGCACACAGTTCCCTCACGGTGTGTTCAGGATCAGCGGCCAATGCTGTCAAGTCGAAGGGCACCATCAACCTGCCTTCACCAAGTACGAGGAGCTTTTCCCACTCAGAGGCCAATTGCTCGACTACATTGTTCAGGTTCTTCCCTCGACGAACATAAGAGTAGAGCATCGTAGCTGGCGGTTTGATTGGAAAGACCAGAACATCCGGGCATCCGAAGCGTCCCCATTGGAACGTGTTCTTGTCCGACACCACAAGCACGTTGGGGCTCACAATCCGTTTGAGGTTGGCATACAGGTTATTTGCTCCCCCAGCCCGAAGCTTACTGAGCACCTCTGGTGTGAACACCGGGCACTCATCCAGGTGACGAAAACACTTCCCCCGTTTCGGCTTGTCCCTGGCCCGGTCAAGGATCCAATGGGTTTCCCCAAGACCGGTCACCCCTGGAAGTTCACCCAGAATGCAATTCGTGAGGGTGCTTCCGCAAAAACTGGGACCGGCTACTCCAATGATCATGCTCTGTGGTCCTCGATCATAATGCAAGCGAAGGGATTCGAACCCTCATCCCGGTAAAGGGGCTGGTTCCTAAAACCAGTGTGTATACCGTTCCACCACACTTGCACACTCTACCTTCCTCCCAGACACGAAGGTGCTTCTCCGTGTTTTCAATCCCGGCAAGACAGGTAGAAGAATTTTGCCTGCACCTTGTTCGACCCTCTCCCTTACGGCTAGAACAAGTAAGTAGGATCGAAAGACACAGGCAAGTGGAAGAGGAGGGGATCGAACCCTCGCGACCCTTGTTAGGGGACAAACGGTTTTCAAGACCGCCCCGACCAACCAACATTCGGCTCTCTTCCAAGGTCAGTCCTCTGGGGACTGCTTACTGCTACCCTCCAACGCCTCCAATGTGAGCTTGCGCAAGCGTTCCGCTTCGGGAGCCTTTGCCAACTGCGCTTTCAGATAATCAGCTGCAAAGCCTGACTTGGGCCAGGCTTTGCAGCTTCAAGGAGTTTCGACCACGTTTCGTTGACCGCTTCAAGGTCGATGTCTTGTCCCATTTGCTATACCTGCCTCTAAGTTACTGCCACCTACAAAGGAAGAGGAGGGATTCGAACCCTCGGTGGACTTTCGCCCACGGCACGTTAGCAGTGTGCTGGTTTCGACCGCTCACCCACTCTTCCATATTGGTCCCGCAGCCTGAAAGACCTCGCTGCTGCGCGATTTGATAAGGTCACATCCTCAATCCCCGGAACCAAGTGGAACGTGCAGGGATCGAACCTGCCATAGGACTTGCGTCCAGTCGCGTTTACAGCGCGATACCCCGCCATTGAGGTGTACGTTCCATAAAGAAGGAAGAGAAGGGGATCGAACCCTCAGACCTGTTTTGCAGATCGCTGCCTTTCCAAGACAGTGCAGCTCACCAATCTCTGCCGCTCTTCCATTGTTCTACTCCGGGCAACCTGGAAAAGAACCGCTTTGCTCTCTCCCAGGAGCGGAAGACCAGGGACTTGAACCCTGAACCCGCTTTCAAAGCGAGCTACACGCTTTCGAAACGTGCTCCTCATCCAGCCGGATGCCTTCCAAATGAAGCAAGGTGGCTCTTATCGTCTTCCTGCCTAAGCCCACCGGGGCCGACGCAGACGTTTATCCACCACCTCCCGCTGTGCAAGCGGGTCGTACTCCTTTTGAGGGGAGCCGTTTTGCTTCAAATGCAAACGGGGGGAGTCGAACCCCCACCCTGTTGCCAGGACTGGAACCTCAATCCAGCGCGTATCCCTGATTCCGCCACGTTTGCATTCACCAGATGCCTCTCTTGAATTGTCAAAGACCAGAACGCGAAAACCCCATCAGGTTGTACCTGATGGGGTTTGCTAGTCATACTCTCTTGAGGAGTTCGCTAGTCCGACCCACCGGGCACACTAAGCCACAGATACGATGAGGAGGTCGTATATGAGAGGCTCAGGTTGTGGGTCGCTTCCGCGTTCATCATGTGGGGCAACCTAGTACGGCCCTCTTCACCTGTCAAGAACTCGTTTTGTTGCTTATACCTCTTCAAAAGGGAACCGCGAGGGAAGTATGAGCCTGACACATTGGACCTTCTGTGACCGTACCGCTGAAGTCAGCATCAACAGACTCAGCAAGTTGTTTGCGGGACACGCCCCCTTCGTGAAGGACTTTGACAAGTTCATTCAGACACTGAGGCAGCGTGATCTTTGGGCGTCGCCTACATTCACGGTTGGGACTCCCAAGATTTCTGCTTCCGAAGAAATGAATGCACCGGGATACAAAAGAGACTACACGGAAACCTTCCCCGATGAGTTCCAAGTCCCGGTCGGCTTTACGTGGACCTTCAAGGAGTTCAACAAGGAGTTCCTTGTGACATTTCGATCCCACATCAAGAACAAGGCCGGGGTCGTTTCAATGAACCAAGCCTTGTGGAATGAGAATGGGGCGCAACTGGCTGCGATTCAACGCCTGAACTTCCTAGAAGTGCTATACAGTGGGGCGATCCTGAGCAGGTACCCCCAGCTGAAAAGCGCCATTGATATGGCACTCCCACTGAAGAGTGACCAGGGCAGTGAGGTCGATGAGATCGGTTGGATGGACCTGGAAGGCAAGAAGCTTTCAGTTGTTACAACAGGCCCTACCATAGAGTACCTCTGGAAATTTACAGTGCAGGTTGGTGATTTCTTCTGGGTTCCCAACTATGAAGCGTACGAGAAGTGGATACAGGAGAACTATGGTCACCTCGACGACGTCTTTGATGTCCCCTCGATGAAGCGTCCACCAAATCCTGGTGGGGAGAGCTATTACAGTGAGATGAGTAAGGCGTTTGAGGATCAAAGGCGTCAAAAGCGTCAAGATCGTCAAAAGCGTCTATATTGAAGACCAGAGTCCAGTGAGCTGGTGTCTAGTCCTCCTGAACCGCCTTGAAGTAGCGCGACACCAACCCTCGATCCCCAAAGTCACGTACCGTGCCCTCAGTAGGCTTGAACCGCCACTGAGTCTCATCCACACGACCTGCATCTTCTTGAGTCACCCTCAAGGCTCCTCCCGTCAAGCCGTGCTGACCATCTAATCCAGCTACCGGACACCCTACGACACAATCCCAGATGGCAACTTCTTCAACCCCAGAAGCGTCACCATACTGAGGAGCGTTCGGTCGACTTGAACCCTTGCCTGCTCCCACATCCCCAAAGCCACCGGGTCGAGTGCCTAACTCCCCAGACTTCCCCACCTTCACCGAGGTTGTTCCACCCGTGGAGCACTCGCTCAAATGTTGGAGGATGAGGTTAGGTGGCCATCTTCCGCCTTGTGCAGGAAGCCACGTCGGGACTTTAGCTTCACGATCATCCCGATAGTGAGACCAGAGCTTGCTTGTTCCTCCAGTCAGTTGAGCACCACCAACCTCGATACGAGCCGCACCAATGTTCAGAGCGCCGGTACCGTGCATGAGGCAAGTGGTTGCGACCGAACCTGGTAGGGGCTTACGAGCGACCGTGATGACGATCATTTGGGGATCACCTTGAAGAAACGACTCGCCCCACCCTTGTCGAGGTACCACCGGTCAGTGTTTGACCCCGTGCCCCATCCAGTTACCCCCTTCGTTTTGGTCACAGGCGCTTGTTCTGTGAGGCGCAAGCCGGTTTGAGTTGTGGGGACGTCGTCCAGCAAACCTTCTGTTAGCACAAGGTTGGCGGGCCACCTCCCCTGCCCACCAACCCAACCACCCCAATCAGGACTTTGAGAAGGGAGACTGGCTTGATGATTTCCGCTCCCTTGACCTCTACCAGGACGATAGAGGTTGGCAGCTTTGTCCTCTTCGGATTGGTATCCCACTCGACAACCGTCGATGTTCAACCCACCTGTCCCGTATTCCAGGGCGTTAGCCGCTACGGTCGTCAGTGTGGGCTTGCGAGCGACCGTGATGACAATCATCTATTCGCCCTCACCCACAATCTTGAAGAATCGGGAGGCACCACCAGAGTCACCAATTCTTGCTGCTTTGCCGCCATGAGCATAGGAGGTAGCCCTCAAAGGCCCTCTAGCCTCCTGGTAGCCCTCAAAGGCATGCCCAGAAGAATGCACCCCACGGGATTCACCTTGTGCATCCACGTTGGATGTTACCTGTGAGGAAAGAATCAGGTTGGCGGGCCACCTCCCCCCAACATGAACTTCAGCGTGCATCCTATTGCGGCCCCACCCGGTGACCCCGGAACTTGCTGTGGGTTTGTGCATGTGTCCACTTCTGACACTAGACTCCTGGTCCCAATTGGTGGGGATGCGGGTGCTGTCGATGTTCAACCCACCTGTCCCGTATTCCAGGGCATTAGCCGCTACGGTCGTCAGTGTGGGCTTGCGAGCGACCGTGATGACAATCACGGTCGAACACCAACCACAACTGCTTCCCAGGAGGGTTTGAGGGCCGTGCCATAGCCTACGAAGTACTTAGCTCCATCCGTGGTTGGTGGTGGCATGATGAGCCGACGCTTGAGAGTGTTCCACTCCGGGTTGTTTGCCATCCCCAAAGAGGGCGGCTCCTCACCAATGGGCTCAACCCCTGCCTGCTTGTCTATTGTGCGGGAGAGACTGGCTGACTTCGGGAAACCAGACCCGTAACACCACGCATGCACATCAATCTCGTCGAAACCTACCTCAGCCATCGCTGCCGCCAGTCTGTGGTAGGTTCTGCACCCGCTGAATATCCGAAGCACCCCGCCAGACTGAAGAGCCTCATAGACCAACCCCAACCACTGCTGATGCCAGAGCTGCATCTCCTGAGCGTACTCATATCCTCGAGTGTCCCACCGGGGATCCTCACACTGACACTTGGAACGCTCACTGGCATATTGGATGCGTCCACACACAAGACAACGAGGGTTCTTCTTCGGAAAACCGTAACCTGTCGGTGTACGCCCCATCTTGGGGACGCTCTTAGGGTTGATCTCCATAGACTTGCCAACCCGACGCCCTGCCGGGGCGTGTTTGGGTTGAAGCTTGTCCCATTCCTTTCCGGCAAATTCCAACCCGTAGGGCGGATCGGACACCACAGCACGAAGGTCTGTCAGTTCCGCCAACACCTCCATGCTATCACCGTGAATGATCTGAAGCTTCACCTGGTCACCACCTTGAAGAATCGGGCAAGTCCACCTGTGTCCCCAATCCTACCGCTACCCCACCGTAGCTGTAGGACGTGGCCTTAAAAGGTTTGCTGGCCTCATAGTCAGGAGTCTTCGAAGACCCGGCAGGGGGGATGTTCATCTCCACACCCTGCCGGTTTATCTCCTCTGAGCTTTCCTCGTTCAGTACAAGGTTGGCGGGCCACCTTCCCAGGACACGCTCTGGATCTAGCTTCCAGTCGCCAGGTTGGTACCTTGATGGTCTCTTTTTGAGGGAACGACCAGACATGACCCCGTTCAAATGAGACGGCACCGAATCCCCATTGAGAGGGATCCTGGCATCATCAATGTTCAGCCCACCCGTGCCTCTCTCAAGAGTGCAGGCAGCCACGGTGTCAGCACAAGGCTTGCGGGCGAGTGTGATGACAATCACGGCTTCACTCCTACGACCACGGGCTCCCATGCTGGCTTGAGAGCCGTGCCCCACCCATGGAATCTCAAGGACTCCTCTGAGGAAGGTCGGGTGATGGCATAGGTACCGCCTAGCATGTTGGCGAAGAGGAAACCTGTAGTGTCCCTACGTCCCATCTCACCTATCACCTCACGTTCCCCCCATGCCTCGCCTGGCTGACCCTTACGGTCATTGAGATAGGCTACCAGCTCGGCAATCTCATCGGGGACGTTGGGGTCACCCAACACGCTCAACAGTTTTGTCCACTGTTCCGGGGTCGGTATGGTCGGTTGGGAGGTCCGGGAGGTCCAATGAGAGGACATCCCCACAAAGCCGAAGGCACCATCTATATCCGTGTTCTTGAGCCCCGCAGCATCCCTGGCTTCTCGTACCCAACCCGTGACCCGAAGAACATCCTCACGGTCATCTCGCCGCTTGTCTACTGCCTTGCTGAGGTCAAGATTCTTGGGGAAGCCACTCCCGTAACCCCACCCAATCAGGTCAAGGTGCTCAAAGCCCACAGCTTCCATAGCGGAGGCGACTCGATGAAGCATTCTGGTCGCAGAGAAGGCCCGGCACATCCCACCGGGACGGAGTATCCGAAAGCACTCTTGCAGCCAGGAGATGTTGAACTCCTCAAACTGCACGGCGGCGTGGCGACGCTCATCACCATTTGTCTGACGCTCGTACTGTTTGATTCGCCCGAAGTCATCCCATTCCTTACCCATGAAGGAGATACCATAAGGAGGATCGCTGACAATGGCACACAGGGAGGCATCCGGGATGCTTCGCATAACCTCTACACAATCGCCGTGTCGAACCTGAACCCTCATTCGGAAACCACCTTGAAAAACCTGGATGCCCCACCGCAATCCTCGAACCCCCTCACAGGTGACCCCACTCCAAGTTTCAACGACCCGAAAACGGGTCCAGACAAAAGACCACCCCACGAAAGAGTGCTCTTCCCTTCACCACTCTGGATATCCAGCTCTGAGGTCACCTGAGCACTTATCACGAGGTTGGTGGGCCATCGCCCAATGGCCTCGTAGGTCTGGTCCCCACCGCTACCATCCCAGGTACCAATGCCCGTATCACCCGGCCCATGGTTCACCATCTTGAGCAGGTTACGCCCTGACCCCTTATAGGACCGCCGTACTACGCCTATACGGCACGGAAAGAGATTCAGGGCACCTGTCCCCCTTCCCAGAGCACAAGCAGCCACGGTGCCTTTTAAGGGCTTCCTGGCAACGGTGACGACAATCACCTCTTCTTGACCCCAACCACGAAAGGTTCCCAACAAGGCTTCAGGGCGGTGTTGTAACCTTCAAAGGCCAATCCTTGTGGAGAGCCAGGGCGAGTGACATCCACCGTGACCGTACGTTTCTCACCCATGCGAAGTTGGAGAGCGGTACCACCACCCTGAATCCAGCTACGTTGGCCGGTGACCTCTCGTTCAACCCCCAGCGCATCATCGACCGCTTTACTGAGGTTGAGGCCCTTGGGGAAACCGTTGCCATAGGCCCAAGCCTCGTAGCCGGTGACCTGGAACCCCACGTCCTCCATAGCTGCTGCTAGTCGGTGGTAGGTTCTGGAGGCGCAAAAGGCTTTGATTGGACCACCGGGTTGAAGCACCCGATATGCCTCACGGAGCCAATCAGCGTGCCACACCTGCATTGCTTGTTGGGTCTGAATGGTCAGATCAAAGGCGGGCTTCCCTGCATGGATGCCGTGGTTCTTGCCACGGTTCGCCCGGTCTGCCGCGCTCTCTGAAGAATCAGGACGTGTGGCTGATCCGGTAAGGGTATCCCATTCCTTGCCCATGAAGGAGATACCATAAGGGGGGTCGCTGACTACAGCCCGAACCACCCCATCCGGGATGGCCCTCATTCGCTCGACGCAGTCACCCTTCAGAAGATGAAGGTTCATCGGGGACACCGAACTTGAAGAGCTTCTTCCATAACTCCACCTTCTCCTGGGCAGCGTCAATTTCTTCCTGCGTGTGTGCCTGAGTGACAGGGTGACCACTTCCGTCATCGAAGAGGAGTACGGAACACTCTGGGTCTGGGCAGTAGAGAGGCTTGTTACAGCAGGGACACTTCAACTGTGTGAGTGCCATCTACTCACCAAAGAAATCGAACAGGGTGTCCATGTCCATCACGTCACCTTCCTGACCAGCGCCGGTGTTGATGGGGACTTCAAAGTCACTCTCAATGGTGGCGGGATCGAGGAAGCGGAGTTCTGTGTTCCAGTGCTCAAGCCGGGAAGTGGCAATCACACCGTACTCCTCCTCACGCTCAATGCCGATATAGTCGTGTCCAGTGCGAAGACACGCGATGCCCGTTGTTCCACTACCGTTGAAGGGGTCGATGATTGGACCCTCATCCGTGGGAAGGTCGGCAAGCAACCTCTCCATGACTCCGACGGGTTTGACGGTGGGGTGAAAATTCTTTACAGTATCCGCAGTTCGCCCGGCACCAGCGCGTGGGCTATTCATCCCATCGCTGTCCTCATCCCGCTCCGTGGCCTCAGCCCCGCTCTTGCCTTCCAGGAAGCCACATCCGGCTTCCCGCTCTGCCCGGCTGGCCTTGGGAACGTAGTGAAGGTTCCCGGCCTCTCGCGCCCAGAGGATGGCATCCCGGATTTCAAATCCGGCGTCCTCGATACGACAAGCGCCGGTGTGACCTGTGGGTTGTTCTTCGGGAGCGATGAGGAGGAGGTGCGCTCCGGGCATCAGAACCCGCATCAGTTCTTGAGACTGCTCTTCGCTGGGCGTCCCACGGAGGATGATTCCACATAGGGAAGCGTCCTCCCAGGTTGCAACCTCATCCCAGTCGACATGACCAATATCCCCCATGACAGTGATAGTCTGATCGGGGGGTGAGATGAGGACCGAAAGGTAGTCAATCAAGTCCTGGGGTGGGGTTGTGCTCATAGCATTCTCTGGTTGCACCTGCTTGAAGAATCGAGAGGCTCCGCCCTCGTCATCGAACCCACGCTCCGTGTCGAAGTCAGGGTCACCACTCTCGTTGTAGATTGGGGAGTCGCTCCAACCTACCCCACGCATCATCTTCCTGCTCGCACTGAAACCGCTCTGCTCATCGAGGTCAGCCACCGGGCAACCGGGAATGCATTCCCAAACGGGTACCTCTTCTGGACCTTCAAGTTCGACCTCATCCTCGGGAGTCTGCACCTGCTCAGGAAGGGTGCGGTAGCCTATGATCGTGCAACCATGCTTGTGTTGGAGCACAAGGTTCGCAGGCCATCTTCCCAAAGGGCTGGGCTGTGAGGTTTGAAGACTCGTGTGGACCTTATAGGACGTAGGGGTCTGCGTGACCCCCTGCGTGACCTGTCTGACGGTACCGCCAATGCGACACCCGTCTATGTTCACGCCCCCAGTGCCCCAACGTAGGGCGTTGGCAGCAACACTGGTCTCTGAGAGCGGCTTACGAGCAAGGGTGATAGCACTCATCGGGGCTTGATCCCCACCATGATGGGCTCCCAGGCTGGTTTGAGTGCCGTACCATAGCCGTCGAATCTCTTGGCCTCATCCGAAACAGGAGCCGTAATGTTCCGCTCAATCATCTGCTCTCCACCTTGCCCGACGTTTACCAATCCCGATGGGCTGTTCATACGGGTCTCCGTACTCACGATCTCGCTGGTCACACCCAGGTGGTCATCGATAGCTTTGGCGACGTTGAGGCTCTTGGGGAAGCCGTTGCCATAGCACCATGCTTCCAGCGCATGGTGCGGGATCAAGATGAAACCCACGTCCTCCATAGCTACTGCGAGCCTGTGAAAAAGACGTGTGCCACCGAAGGCTTTGCACACTCCACCGGGCATCAACACCCGGTAGGCCCCAAGCAACCAATCTACATTGAACTCCTCAAACGCCGTCCGGGCTCGTTGAGGCATTCGGGTCCAGCGAGGAGTGTCATCTGGAACCTTGTCAGGCATTCCTGAAGGCCAGTTGGAACCACGAGCGCCGAAGGAATCCCATTCCTTACCCATGAACTCCAACCCATAAGGCGGGTCACAGACAATGGCTCGGATAGATTCAGCGGGGAGTTGTTGCAGAAGCTCAATGCTGTCTGCTTGGTGTAGACGAATCCTCATGTCAGGCTCTACCCGTTAGAATAGGTTCCCATGCCGGTTTAAGGGCAGTTCCGTAACCGTTGAAGGTCTTGCCCCCCTCTGTGAGTGGGTCCGTGTCGTGCCATGTGTCCCGCTGCTCATAGGTTATGTGGACACCCTCCCGGATTGAAGTGTCCTCCATGTAGGAACCCTTCAAGCCCATCATGAGGCGTCCTGTCTTTGGACGGGCATCGTTAGCGGCACGAATGCCTTTACTATTGGTCTTACCCGTCAGGCTAAGAGCGTCAACCGCCTTGCTGACATCGAGGTTCTTCGGAAAGCCATTCCCATAGCACCATCCGACGAGACCGATGTCTTGAAAACCCGCCACCTCCATAGCCATTGCTAGACGGTGGCATGTCTTCGACCCTGAGAAGATTCGTGCGACACCACCGGGCACGAGGATACGTCTTGCCTCCAGTAGCCATTCCTCATGCCACGTTTGCATGAACCGGACGTGGTCATCTTGACGGATGTCCCAGTCGGGGGTCTCGCAGGTACAGGGTGTTCCACTGAACCTGTAGTGGGAGCAGATGCGGCATTTCTTATTACGGCTTGGGCGGTAGTTTGGTAGCTCACCCAGCCAGTTGTTGGCTGTCCCGTCTCCAATCAGTTTACGTTCCGTCCCGGCCCAACGTTGCTGATTACGATTGGGCTCAAGGCGGTCCCATTCCTTGCCCATGAACTCCAACCCGTAAGGTGGGTCGCAGACCAGGGCAAAGACGGAGTTGTTCGCCAGGGATTGCATCGTTTCTATGCAATCCCCTGATCGAAGAATCAATCTCATGCCGTCTTACTGAGCAGCTTTGAGGAGTGCGATGATCGCGTCCTTCTGGGTGTTCGGCGGTACCGTGATACCCCACTCTCCTGCCAGAGTGAGCAACTGGGCAACGGTGAGGCTGCTGTCCACGGCGGGTTTGCCCGCCCTTGTACGAGCATAGGCCACCTCATCAGCGGGTGCATCAGCCGCTTCCAGAAGGTCCGCGTACTCTGGGGCATACTTGAGGTTGCGGGATGCCCGCAACCTGGTCAGTGCCTCTTTCTTCTTCGCAGCATCCAGGGTCTTCAGGGTAGTTACGTCGAGCTTGTCCATTTGGTCCTCACAGGTTGTCTAGTTGCTTGTCGATGTCGTCGCCCATCTTCTCAGCCTGTTGAGGAGTAGTCAACGGGTCCAAACAGGTCAAGATGCGACGACAAGGCCATTCCACACGAGCAACAAAAGGTTCGAAGGGCTTTTGATCCCTGGACTTCAAGCATTGGAACTGCACCCGACACTCTTTCTGCAGATCCTCATCCATCCAGGATGCCGTGACCACGTCCGAACTCCGCTCCGCCTCGTTGGCGTAGCTGAGATGAGTGAGGTTGTATCCGGCACGACCCGTCTTCTCCTTGAGCTTCATCGCTCCACGAAAGCCCTCACGACTGATCTGAAATAGGGCGACAACCGCTAAACCAGCCCCACGATTGAACCCCATCGCCATCTTCTTCAAATCACGTAGCACTGAGTTGAGGTTCTCCGTGGTGCTCTTTTGCCATCTACGGGGAGCCATCAATCCGGCGTGGTCTACAAAGATGGTGGAGTACGGACTGGCCCCATAGAGGATTTCTGCCTGTGAGCGAAGGTCGCTGATGGTGAAGTCATCCTTGTCCGGGTGTGGCACCTCGATGTGGATACGCCCGTACTGTGTGTTCCACGGTCTTCCGTTGGGGTCTTCGCCTGGAATGGTCATGTTCCCACCGAAGTCCTCTACCACGTGGTCAAACAAGAACATCTTGGCGTTGGGGTGCCATAGGTGAAGGTTGCCGTCCCGGATGTTCTCGTAGGGTAGGCCGATGTCTGAATTGGGATCCTTCTGAAGACCCAGGGTGTAGCGGATCTCCCGGAACTTCGGGTGACACGAGTGGATGGCGTACAGCAGGTTACGGCATTGGATGTACGGCATCTCCAAGGAGAAGTAGAGCGACGAGTGTTGGTACCAGATTGCCTGGTTGTACGCCCAGTTGATACAAAATGTGGTTTTCATCCCACCAGTAAACCCGGCATGGAGCCACAACTCGTGTCGCTTGGCCCCGCCCATAGCCTGGTCCATCTGCTTGAGCATCGTATGTTGCCCCACCCCAGCGAGAGGGTCGGATTCAACCTGGACATAACGATCTTTGAAGTTTTGCCCGTCTTTGGTCACCTCACCGGACAGGGCACCGCCAACTGTGGGTGCCAGGATGTCATGGCTGCGTTCAACGACGAAGCGGGCTGAGTCGACCGGCCCCTTGAGGGTTGTCTCCTCATGCCCCCTCTTGACGGTCATACCGGTGGACGTGATAACCCCAGCCTCTTTGAGGGTCTCCGCCCAGATGCGTGTACGGCGTTCCTCTACCCTATGCTCAAGCAACGCATGGAAGTCGCCCATCGTACGAGGAGGCATGGCCTCCAGCACCCGCAACTGATCGAGCACCTCCTCCTCACGGGCATGCTTGAAATGGACACGGAGGGTGCTGATTTCTGGGGCATGATTGTGGGTGCGGACAAAGTCCTGAACTTTCGCCCATATGACGTTGTGCTCTGGTACCTCAAAGCCCATGCCCGAAGCGTTGAGCTTCTGATAGTTCCGCAAAAACAGCTTGGCGTCGTCGGACGCGCTATATCGAATCACCGAACGCAGAAGGGTCTTCACTTCTTACCCCTCTTGGCTTGCTCTCTTGCGTACCTTCGATCCCGCTTGGCCTGTTCCACATTCTCCAAACGTTCCTCTTTGCCCATTGGGGTCTGACCCATGAACGAGAGGTCAACCTCGTCGTCGTCCTGGACCTCCTTTTTTGTGGGTTCCTCAACAGGTGGCGGCGTCATACGAGTTGGTCGAGGGCGGGATACTCGTGGTGCGGTAGGAAGTGGAACACTTGCAGGCCCCCTTACCCCTGCGGGCATCACTTCGGTGTTGCTCAGGATGACCCATTCCCAATCCTTGAGGGTTTCCCAAAGAAGGTCACTGTAGGCGATATGACCGTCCCTCAAGGGTTTGGCTGGTGAATCCACGACCCAGGTGGCCTTGTTCTCCATGGCTCGCTCCTGAATGGTCTCCAGGAGTACACCGGGCATCTCACGATTCTTTGCGGCCTTCACTCCGCACACGATGATGAGCAGGTCGTGGGCCAGGGCGATGTCAGACAAGGTGAAGAATTCACCCTTTGACCGGATGCGTGCCGTGGTCACATCAGGATCGATCACCTCTGCCACCGTAGCCAGCCACGCCGACATCAAGTCGGCATCGGACACCACCCGTGCAGACCAGCGTGTCCCCATTCGAACTCCTACATGACGAAGATGCCGTCGAAGTTCGGGGGCCGATGTGGTGATGCGAAGACTCTCACCAGTACGACCCTTTAGGGGCGATGTCTCAATGAGTTCGGCGTCGAGTGTGCCTTTCCAAATACGCTCCAGGTTGGCCCGGATGTCTTGCACATAGACGCAGGCACAATCACGGGTACCACCACCAGGAAGCTCCTCCACTACGACCGAAACCACACCACGACCGAAGCATAGGGGGCAATCGGGATCTCCATTTCCCGATGGATAGTCATTCACGCATTCAATCCTTGGGCGTCACCCTTGAGGGCATTGAAGATGTCCCCAACCTCGTTACCCGTGGGAATGATGGCTCCACTGCCATTGGATGGCACATGACCTTGCAAACGGGCACCGATGGCAGCTTCAATGAGGTCCAGTTTCTTGAATACGGTGGCATCGACCCTCTGGTCAATCGTGGGACCGATGGTTGGTCCTCTCGCCTGAAGCAACAAGGTGAGTACCCTATCGTGGACTGACCCAATGCGGATCATCCTTCCAATGATCTGAAGGAAGTCCCCTGCCGACCAGGGAAGGTCGAAGAAGATAAGGGCTTTGGCTGCTTGCAGATTGATGGCGTCACCACCGGCCATTGTGATGCAGATGACTCGGGTGTCACTATTGGGATTCTGAAAGGCGTCCTGGGCCTTTTGACGCTCATCTCCGCTCTCATCCCCGGTCACCCGGACAGCCTTCACCTTGGCCTTCTTGAGGGCAGGCATGATGAGGTCGACCATTTTCTTGAAGCGGCTGAAGATGATGACGTTCTCCTCCGCTAGATCCCCAGCCGTGAGCAGGTCGATGAGGGTAGGCAATTTGGCCGAGGCTCCCTCACATTCAAGCAACTCAAGGTCGTTGACCACCTGCTGGCAATAGATCAGGGACGTGAGCTTGGTGACTTCCCGCTCCTCCTCACCAGCCTCACTGGTCTCACCTACCATAAGCAACCCGGACAATGCCTCACGGTACTTGCTCTCCTGCTCCTTGGTGAGGTCCACCTCATAGCGTTCGATGGTCAAGGTAGGCAGCTCTGTTGCTACCTCGTGCTTCGCCCGACCGTAGTAGTAGGGGGCGATGTTCTCACGGAAGTCGACGATCTTGTCAGGCTGGTAGCCTACGATGCGAGGTACCCGTCGCCCCTTGGGCAACTGCATCATCTCTATGATGCAGTAGTAGTACATGAAGTTGTTCGCCGTCCCGAACAACCCCGGCACAATCACACTGTAGATCCCGTGACCCTCCATGAGGTGGTTCTTGATGAGAGTCGCCGTCAATCCCCACACCCGACTCGCCTGACCACTCAGGTGAGCACAAACCTGATGGATCTGGGTCTTCTGGTTTTTGAACGCCGTGGCCTCGTCGTAGATGAGAGCGTATCCAGACTCATGCTGGAACTGACGGAAGTCCTTCACCACGGAACGGTAGCCAGCCACCATGACGGTTGGTCCTGTCGAGGACTTCCACAGGTCAATAGCTTGAAGCCGTTGCTTCGCCGTACCCTGACACTTGATGACCTGGATGCCGGTGGTGAACTTGGAGAACTCCTTGACCCATTGCGGTGTGGCCGACTTGGTCGTCATCACCAACACCTTGAGGTCAGGGTTCTTCTCCCACAAGAAGCAAAGCGCGATGATCGCCTCAAGCGTTTTACCCAAACCCGTATCGTCCCCAAGGATGAAGCGTGGGCAGGAGGCGAGGTGAAGGACGCCTTGCACCTGATAGTACCGAATGGTGAGGTCGCGCTCTACACCGTCAAAACCAGTGAAGGTCTTTTTGAGATGCTTGGTAGGTCGCAAGCTCAAGTCGGTGCGCTTGCGAATCTCCAACAGCTTGGCAGGTACTTGTCCCATGAACCCCTCCATCTGATTTGCATTTGCTCTACTCCTGGTCGGGGTGAGGTTTACGATCAGAGGCGAGGAAGGAGACGCAAAACCAGGTCGCTGTTCTTCGGAATCCATCGTGGACGCTTGGGGAGAATACGTCTCACCATGAGGTCCAACCAGGCATAACCCTTGTCCTTCGGGATGGCTCCCTGCGTAGCTTTGGGGACTTGGCCCACTCGCTTGAACAGGATGACATCGTAGGCTGTGGACATTTGAGCCATGAGGACACCACTGCACCAGGACGACATGCGTTGAAGAACCCGATCTACCGCGTCCTCCATAGTCCCAGGAGGTATGACCACCGCACGGGAGTAGTTGGGCGTGACACCAGAGCGGGCCAACACCTCACGACCTAACAACAGGGCGTTCTTATCAGGCATGACCGAGGGCCAATGCTCTGGCATCTCCATCAGGATTTTGAAGATGTAAGGCAGCTGTTCAAACGTGATGTTAAACTTCGTTGCCTCGATAGTCACTTGACGCACAATAGCATGGCCCAGATCCTCATTGATCAGAGCATCTGGCAACAGGAGAGCAATCTCCTGGATGAGCCCTTCTTCAGTGACCTTGGTGAAGAATCCCAATTGCACCTCGCATCCTATCGTCCCTGATGTGCGGTGGCGATAGGGGAGCTACCGATCCGCTTTCAAGTTGCCCAACCAGTCATCAAGGTCACCCTCCGAGACCTCTCCGACCTTGGTGGGTTTGGTTCGACGCTTGGTGGGTTTGGTAGGTGGCTTCGGTTTGGGCGGAGGTTGGACGACAACGGCTTGGGGACCGTGATCGTGTAAAACCTCGTACACGTCCGTGAAAGGCACCCTGAGCGCTTTTTCACGGTTGGTGAGGGGTACGCACACGATCCTCTCACCCATCACCGCTGAAACCTCGCGGCTCACAAAGCGTCCATGCTCAAAAAAGGTGACGTGGTCACCTGCGGAGGCCACACCAGGGCTCGTGCCCACCTTCGGAAAACGTGGCCCCTGATCCTTGGACCGGTAGGTGATTTCGTAGCGTGTGGGTGGGGCAGATGCACTTGGCGGGAGCAAGGTTGCTAATGCCTGGGTCAGGGCAGGGCAGGGCAGGACCGGGGTCTTTTTGCGTCGGGTTGCCATTAGAGCCCGCCCACCGTGGCAGTTCCATCTTGGACCAGCTTCATGGCCCCAGCCTTGGGCATTGCGAACAGTTGAACGCCGCTGGCGTCAACCGCGATCCATTGCCCGTTTGTGGTGGGGCAGACCTGAACGACCCGGTTGTAGGGGTCATTCGTGCTACCCACCTGGGCCGCTGCGGGCGGCGTAGCAGGGGTGACGGGGGTAGCCGGGGGCAGGGGACTGGTCGTGTAGGTCGGCCCGAAGCTGGCATCAATGGTCGATTGCCGCACCCGGATGTAGGGGGTGTTTTCCGCGTCGTAGCCCTTGGCTTCCTTCTCGGGGGCCTTGGTCGCGACGTAGTCCCAGTCCTTGATCAGGATCTGAGCCTTGGCCCCGATGCGCCCGAAGTGGATCTCGCAGACCTCGTTGCGCCCTCGTCCGGTCGCGAGCCAGAATTTGTGACTGTTGGAAGCCGCGTCGTGGTAGACATAGCGGAAGCACCAGGGCTTACCCGCCAGGGAGAGTCGCTGAGCATCTGCGAAGTAGAGGCAGGCCATGGGCATCACCACCCCCTAAAAGGGGATGTCCTCCGTCCGGTAGGAGTTGGGGGTGTCCTGGGGGGCGTCCGGGGCATCGTGGCCCGGACCCCGCTTCACCCTGCGCTCGTTGAGGTAGTAGCCCACGCGGGGGCCACCGGGCCGATAGTGGAAGCCTCGCGTGACTTCCACCCGGTCGCCGGGCAGGATGACCCGGCCCATCGTGTCCTTCCGCGCTTTGCGGGCGGTGACCACCTTGGTCACCTCCGCGCTGCGGTCGAAGTCCCCGTCCTCGTCCTCGTCGCTGCATCCGGGGTAGCAGGTCTCGCAGTCGCGAGCCCCACACATCCGGTCACAGCATGCATAGCGTTGTTTGTTCCGACCAGCCCACGGGGGCGGGCCGTCGTAGCCGCGCTCAACTGCTTCCTCGTATCTCATGACATCCTCGTGCCCGCTGTGCGGGTTTGTTGTTGTTTCTCGTCCACCCCGTCTACTCCCGTGTTACCGGAAGTGAACTGGGTTACTCGCTTTTCTCGGCGCGGGCCTCGGCCCGCTTTCGGGCACGCTCCCGGATCACCGCGATCCGGGTGCCACCGCAACGGTGGCTGCGGCCCTTGAATCCGAGGCGCTTCTCGCTGTACTTCATACAGCCTCCTTTCCCGCTGTGCGGGTTTGTGTTTTCAATCGCTCACAACGTCTACTCCCGACTTACCGGAAGTGAACTGGGAATCGGTCGATTCCGTTCGGTGCCTTGTGGGGTTGCCCTTCAACCCCTGCACACGACGTATACTCCTTAGTAGCCTCAAATGAACTGGGAATCGTCGATTTCGGTCGTGTGGGCCGAAGAATGCCAAATTCTTCCCGAAAGTTCAAAAAGCCAGTTCACATCGACCTAGTCGAGAGTAGACGTCGTAAGAGCGGAGACGAGCGACTCGATAGGAATCGACCCGCTCGACAGGAATCGACCGAAGCCCAGTTCCAATCGGCACGGTCGAGAGTAGACGAAACGACAGACGAAACGACAACTCAACCAGACCCGCACAAGCGGGCACGAGGACGACATGCTTCAGCACGGCACCAACATCAACATCGAAGGTCTCGACTATGCGCACCTGGCTGCTATCACGGCATCCTCTTGCTGCATCTGCAACCGTGAGCTGACCGACGCCGAGTCGGTCCAGATCGGCATCGGCCCCATCTGCAGCAAACGCTACTACAAGCCCTCGTACACCCCGACGGAGAAGCAGGTCGCCGTGGCCCTCGGCATTGTGATCGCCGCCACGCACCTGACCGACCCCATCAAGGAAGCCCTGCGCACCCTGAAGCGGAAGGGCGACTTCCGCCTGTTCGCCAACCTCCTGGTCAAGTGGGCGAGCGCCTACTACGACAACAAGGAGATCGTCCTCGACTGCGCCGATGCGGTAGAGGCCCTGGGCTTCACCGAGATGGCTGACCGGCTGCGCCTCGACCGGACCCCGGTCTACTACGGAACGCACCCGACCGACACGACGCGGATCTTCATCGCCTTCAAGGGGCAGCGGGCCTGGGGCATGGTGAAGGACATCCGCAACCACCTGAGCAACGGGGTTCGCGAGGACGCTGTCAAGGGTTACGGTCGCAGTGACCGATACAGCTTCCCCAAGACCGACCGGAATGAGGAACTGGTCAAGTGCCTCCTGTCTGTCCACTTCGGAGGCCAGAATGCCACGGTCGAGGGCAAGGGCATCATGACCCTGCCCAAGGCGACCCACTACGACTTCCGGTCCCTGCTCAATCCGGCTGCGCCCGTCGCCGTCGCAGCGCCCGTCGCAGCGCCCG
>CALEMP010000140.1 GCA_937910685.1 uncultured bacterium | reverse complement strand
ACCGCGGAAGGAAATACCGCGGAAGGAAATACTGCGGAAGGAAATACTGCGGAAGGAAATACTGCGGAAGGAAATACTGCGGAGGAGAACAAAGGGGGCGACCCGGCAAAACCGGCTCTTGATCCCGCCCAGGTTCGTGCGGAAGAAATGCGGGCAACCCTACAAGGCTTGCTGGAAGCCGACGGGGTGCACAATTATCAACTTCTGACCCTTGGCCGCCTTGAGGATGGCCATGCAGGGCCGGTGGTGGTGCGCCTTGTGGATGCGCGCGGCCGACCCTCGGGGTTGATGGCGGCCGAACGCCTGCGGCTTGAGGCAAGCCGTGCGGGCTACACGGTGACCATCCTGTTGGAAGAGGGCTACGAAGAACACGGCGGAGTCAGCCTGCCCTTTGACGGGGCTACGGGGGTCGCGACCCGGGGACGAAAGCCCCGGGGCGGTGTGCGCCGAGTGACCTTGCCCGGGGTAAACCCCGCCCCTTGGATTGAAGCCCTGCCGGAGCTCTTTGGGGTGGAAGCCCAGGGGGGACCTCCCGACGACGGGCTCTGGGATTTGATTGCAGTGCGTCAAGAATTCAACCGCCTGCTGGTGGCAGACCCCAGCGTGGGGCGCTGGCGTTTGGCCGGATTGGGGGGCATCGTGGCGGGAGTCCTGCGGGATGTGCAACTGGTGGAACTCGACGGGGCGGGCCGGCCCCTGCGGCGTCTTTTTGCGGATGCCCTTTCCCTCGAAAAGGGGGGGGATGGGGGGTTGCGCATGGAGCTCACCGATGGGGTTCAAATGGTGGGGGGTGAGCGCACGCCTTTTCTGGAGGGCCGCTTCCGACTGATCTTGCCCCGGGCGGAGCCTAAGGCCTGGGAGACCGCCGGTTTGCCGGGACTCGTACCCCGGCCCACGCTCTTAGCTCGTGATCGGGGTCCAGACAAAAATGCCCCCGGTGGCAACTGAGTGGAGCATCGGAACAAGAGTCTTGGGTCCACTCTTCGTCCTCTTGGGTTCACGGGCTAGACTGGGCCCAGGACCCGCCGGAGCATTCGGGTCGAACCTCCAGCACAGCACATCCCGTGGACCTCTTTGAACATGCAGAAGCAAGAAAGCCCGAGGGCCCCGCTGTGCAAACGGTCAGCGCGTTCACGCGCAGGGTCGGGGAGCAGCTAGCAGGTCTTGGGCGGGTGTCCGTGGAGGGAGAGGTTTCCCAGAGCACTCTGGCCCAATCTGGCCACATGTACTTCAACCTCAAGGACTCCAGCGCGCAACTTTCCTGCATTGCTTGGAGGAACACGGTCCAGCGCCTGAAGCTGGTGGTCAATCCTGGTGATCAGTTGATTCTTCACGGTAAGGTCGACGTGTACCCGGGGCGCGGTACCTATAGCTTGATCGTCGAGCGCGTGGAGCGTCAGGGTTTGGGCGCCCTCTTGGCTCAACTGGAAAAGCTGAAGGCCGACCTGAAGGCAAAGGGATGGTTTGATCGCAAGCGCCCGATTCCGTCTTTACCGCGTATGATCGGTGTGGTCACCAGTCGGGATACGGCCGGGTGGCAGGATTTCCAAAAGACCCACGCACAACGCTGGCCGGAGTTTCCTCTGCGCCTTTCCCACGCGCGAGTTCAGGGCAAAGGCAGCGCCGAGTTGGTGGCCGGGGCCATCGATCGCTTGGTTGCTAGTGGCGTGGACTTGATCTGCGTGATTCGGGGCGGAGGGTCCTTGGAGGACCTTTGGACCTTCAATGAGTTGACCGTGGCGGAAGCGGTGTACCGCTGTCCGGTGCCGGTGATTAGCGGGGTGGGTCACGAAAGCGACACCACCCTGATCGACTATGTGGCAGACCATCGAGCCCACACTCCCACCGACGCCGCGCTGGTGGCGGTGCCCGAGCGCGCTGCCTTTTTGGATTCTCTCGAACGGGCCCATGAACACCTTTCCCGGGCCTTTGGCCGAACTTGGGACCAGCGGGCAGATGCCCTTGAGCGATTGGCTAGTCGGCCTGTACTGCGCGACGCGAAAAATCTGTTGGTGCTCCCTACGGATCGATTGCAGGGGTTGCGGACGCGGCTTATCCACGGGGCGGGGCGTTCGATCCAGACCAAGGCCGAGGTGCTCACGACTCTCTCTACGCGCTTAGCGAAGTGCGACCCCGCCCTTAAGCTGGAACAGGGCCGCTCGCGGCTCGAAACACTGGGGCCACAACTCGAAGGGGCCCTCGACCAGGTCTTCGAGAGCCGTCAGCAGCGACTGGAACTTGCCACCCGCGGGCTCAAGGCTCTCTCGCCCTTGGCGGTTTTGGATCGCGGATACTCGATCACCCGGGACGCTGAAAACCGTGCCCTGCGCTCGGCCGAGAACGTGCAACCGGGAGCCATCATCGAGACGATCTTGGCTGCAGGACGACTGCGCTCCGTGGTGGAAACAAGTGCTGAGAACACCGAAGACGAAGGCATCGCATGAGCGTCGATCAGCCAAAAGTTTTTGGGGTTGTGGTCAATTGGAATGGGGGCCGGGGCAATCTCGATTGCCTCGCTGCCTTGACCTCCGCCGGAGTTTCCGCGGAGCGCATCCTGTTTGTGGACAATGGCTCACGGGATGATTCCCTCGCCCTTGTACGCGGCCAGTTTCCCGAGGCACAGATTCTGGTCAATCCCACCAACTTGGGTTTTGGCGCGGCTGCCAATCAGGGCGCGCGCTTGGCCCTTGAGCAGGGCGCGCACTTTGTGCTCTTTGTGAACAACGACGCCCTGGTGGATTCCCGTTGTGTCGAGCAACTGGTGCAAGAAGCAGGGCAGCGGAATGGGGCGGGCCTGTTGGGCCCGCGCATTGTTCTACCGGGGGAACCCGCGCGCCTTTGGGCCGTGGGCGGGATGCTGGGTCTGCATGCGAATCTTTCGGCCCTCATGGGACAGGGAGAACCGGACGGCCCTACGTGGCAAAAAACCAAGCGCGTGGATTATGTGCCAGGTTGTGTGCTGCTTGCCCGGCGGGAGTGCCTGGAGCAAATAGGCCTGTTTGACGAAGGCTACTTTGCCTACACCGAAGACGTGGATTTAGGCGTGCGCGGGGAAGCGGGGGGCTGGGAAAATTGCCTGGTGGGGAACGCCCGAGCAGTGCACAGGGCATCGAGTGCCACGGGTGGGGGCTACAACCCCCGGCGTAAATTTTTGATGGGCTTGGGCTCCGTGCGGTTCTTACGCGCCCACGGGAACATGACCGCTTGGGCCGGATTTTGGATCTTGGATGTGGCCCTTTTGCCCATGGTTTGGTTGTTGGCTTTGCCCCGGGGACAGGGGCGGGCGGTCTGCGCTAAAGGCCTGGGAATCCTGTACGGATTGCTGGGCAAGCCCCTCGACCCCAGCAAGCTGGAAGAGGGCCAAGGCCTTTTTTGGTGATCCCGACCCAATAACACTCAACGTCCGGGTAGCACCGGTTGGGTCCAGGCTCTTTGGGTTTCGCCTTCCACCTTGGGTGCTGGATGGGGAAGATTTGATGTGACCCGGGCACGCACGAAAAGTTCATCCCCTTGGAAGGTGTAGCTCGCCTCTGCACCTTGACTGGTACTGAAGACTACGGGCTCCGGCGCATCGCCCTTGCGCGCCCCCACAAACTCGATGGTCAGGGTTTCTCCCTCGCGCACCTTGGCTTGTACGGAATAAGAGGTCGGGCTCACTTTTAGGTCTTGAAGGTCTACCCCGGAGCTGGAGTAAAAGTCTCCGGCGCGCATGGCTTGGGTCAAGGAGTCGAGGTCCAGGGATTTTGCGCGCACCACAATCCAACCCCGGCCGGGGCCTGCCACCTTGCCCCCGTGGTAGTGGTGTGTGTCATCGGTGGAGATCCCCTGCAAGAGGGGCAGCTTGAGTTCGGTCAGACGCAGGATGTTGGCCCGGTCCCACATTTCGTCGGTGCTGGGGTGCTTCCCATCCCCCGCATCGGCCGTGCCCGTGTGGCCGTTGAAGACTTCAAAGAAGATCCCCGCGCGGATACGGGCCATGTCTTCCCAGGAGACTCCCCAGCCAAAGTTGGGGTGGTTCAAGTGTCCAAAGACCGAGCTCCCTTGGGATTTTTCCTGGGCAGCAATTCCATCGAAGACTTGGTTGAGCACGTCTACCACCGACGTTCCCCGGGCGGGGGGGATGAATGCTTCCAGGCCAATGGCGTTGATGTGTACCGGGTGGCCGCGGCCTTCGGGGCCGGGCGAGCGCCAACTGGACGTGACCTCTTCCCCGGGAACAAGTAGAAACTTACCGGGGTCGGAAAACCGTTGCACCAATTCCGTGTGTCGATTGAGACGCACTTCCCGTTGGCCTTCCCGGGTCCGTTCCTCCAGAAGAGGGTTTTTGGATTCGAGTACGGCCTTCACCTGGTCCGGTTGCAAGCGTGCACCACCGGCAGTGGCAACGGGGAACCAGGTTTCCGATTCCTGCAGGATGTTGTGATCGGTGAGAGCCAAAAAGTGATAGCCCCGGTCCTTATACCAAGTCACCGCGTACTCGGGAAGGGCGTTGCCGTCACTCCAAAGGGTGTGGGTATGGGTGTTGCCCTTCCACCATCGGGGCTCGGGGTCAGGAGCGAAGGCTTGGCTGAGGCTCAAGAGCCCAAGCGCTGTCAGGATAGGGAGGAGGTTGGATCGCATGGGATGTTGTGGGGTTCTCAATAGTCTAGCCGGTGATGCGCCGCATGAGGTATTCCATGGGGCCGCGGTCATAGCGTCGTTTCCAGAGCACCGACCCAAGCACCGCAAGGACGTTGAAAGCCATGGCGCCGCTCAACACCAGGGCCATAGTGCCTGTGCGGTTGAGACCGCCGTGCTCCTGAAACCACTCCAGCAAGGGAGCCATGAGGAAGAACAGCGCCAGCACATGGGCCAGGTAAAGGGTGAAGGCCATTTGCCCGCAGGTGATGAGGGGGGCGGCGAGCCATTGGCCGATGCGGGTGGCGCCCACTTCAAGGCAAAGGCAGATCACGAACACCGCGCTGGCCCCGGCGGAGAGCATGCCAAAAAGGCCCAGGGGGCATGGAGCCCAAGCCATAGAGGGAATCGGGGGCCTTGTACCATTCCTTGATTTGCAGCATGTACCCGCGGGTGTCTTCCACGGAGCCAAAATGATCCGAGAGCATCTGGGCACCGATAAAAATCAATACGGAGCCCACAAGCGCCAAGCGTCGAACCTTTGGCCGTCCGATTTCTAGCTTGCCCAGGGCCATGCCCGTGAAGAGAAACGCCAACCATGGAAAGAGAGGGTGGAAGCCGTTGAAGAAGAGGTTTCGCAGCTGGCCCCGTGGGGTCCAGAACTCTGGGTATTCAAGAGTCGCCCAGTTCCAACCCGCCCCATAGTCCAGTGCGCCCATCAGCAGCATGAAGATGCCGATGCTGGCGGCGGCGAGCACACCCAGAGTCAACGGGCCCAGGGAGAGACAGAGCGCACCTATGGCCACGTAGAACGCATAGTAGTGCAGGATGTCTCCGGTCCAAAAAATCTGCCAGGCATACCCTACTACCACCAAGAACAGTGCGCGCTTAAACAAGACCGCACGCTTGCCAAGCAGGATCATGCCGATCCCCGCAAGGGTCACGAACAGGGCCGAGGCGCGGCCGGTGCAGGCGCTGACGATCGTGCGTAAAAGGTCAGGGTCCCTGTGTTCATAGGAGAGCACCACGTCGAAATTGACCAGCACCATGCCTAGGATTGCTAAGCCCCGGGCCAAGTCGAATCCGCTGATGCGGGAGTCGTCGGTACGGTTGTTCATGTGCGCAGGTCTTTAAGTAATCCGGCACTGCGTTGCTTCAGTTCCTTTTCGAGTTTACCCAGCAGCTCTGCGCGCTGGTCAAGCAAGCGATAGCCATTTGGGTCCCGCAGGAAACCAGGAGCTTCGGGGTGCCGGCGGGCGAGTTCTTCAGGCCCCAGCTCCACTTGCAGGGCTTGTAATCGGGCGCGCTTGTCCAGCAGGGCCTTGGCGAGGAAGGGCATGACCATGGAGTAATCTGCCTGCAGGGACTCGGTTGTTGAGGTGTAGAGATCCTTGTCCACCTTGCCCCAGGTGACCGCTTCCGAGGGGGGGCAAGAGGAAAGGGAACCGTCTGTCACCGGCGCGCTGGTGATCTGGACGTCGTACAAGTAACCGCGCACCTCTTCAAAGCCCAGCACTTGGGCCAGGGCGGGTTCCGGTTGCAGGTTGAAGTTCTTGGGCACGCCGCCCCCCAAGACCAAGGTGCCGAGGCCTTTTGTCTCGGTTTCGTTGCAACCCCACCAGTGATAGGCGCAGGATTCCAGGACCTCCTCGTGCAGGTCTAACTCGAACTTGTAGTCGATCTCTCCCAGGCGTGCGAGGGCCCAGAGTTTCATGGAATTCAAAAACACCGAGCCGTCGCTTGGGGCGCCCACAAATATTGGCATGGCCTTCCGATGGCAAAGGGCCAACAAGCCTTCCGGGGCTTGGGTGCGTTGCTCTTGCTTGGCGAAGGCAGCTCCGAGCAAGGAGCGCATTTCTGTGCCTGTCATGCGCCTTTGGAATTCGGGCTGCATCAGGACCCTTGAGATCATTTGATCCTGGTCCAGCAAAAGGTCCTCGTCAAACCCGATGTCGGTGATGCGGATTGTGCGCTCATCCCTGAGTGCTCCGTCGTCACCGAAAATCGGGACCTCGTGAAAGGGATGGTCCTTGGCGGAATCCAAACCCCGATGGCCGTCGTGGTAGCAGACCGCGTCAGTGGTGGACAGCAGGCAGAACCAACCCGTGTCCAGCAGGGGGTTGAGCCAAGCCAGATGCTGACCGCTGGCGGTGACCGGGCCGCTGATCGCCAGGGTCATTGGGACGCCCCGGCCAATGGCTTCCTCCAGCAGTTGGTACACCCGGCGCAGGTAGGCTCCACCAAAACTGGGGAAGCTCCCCAGCAGGAGTTGGTCCAGGTGGCGCATCTCGGTCACCGGGCGGTGGGTGAGTTCAGGGGAGGCTGCTGGGCAGCTGGATCTGCTCCCTGTGTTGTTGCGGGTGGGGTTCATGGGCCAAAAGTGTACGGCCAGCCCTATGCTGGGTCCAAGAAGGACAATCTAGGACTTCTGCTGGAGGGGTTCCCTGCCGATGGAGGAGGGGCGGGGCTCGTGCCAAGATGCCCTCACCCTGACCCCACCTTCTTCCCCATGACTGAATTCAACGACAAGGCCGCCGCCCAGTACGGCGTGCAGGACTACTCCGCCACCCCCAAAATCGATGGTCTCGAGATCATCCAATTGCGCCGTTTCAACGACGATGGGGGTTCCATGACAGAACTCGGTCGCATGGATGAGGGTATGCACCAATTGGTCGACGGTTTCAGTGCGCGTCAGATCAACTACTCGGTGATGGATCCCCTGGGGATCAAGGCCTTCCATCTGCACAAGCGCCAGACCGATGTGTGGTTTGTTCCCCCCGGCGACAAGATCCTGCTGGTGGTAGGTGACGTGCGTAAGGGCTCCCCGTCGGAAGGGGTTGTGGAGCGCAAGGTCCTGGGGGATGGCAATTCGTTTCTCGTGCGCATTCCCCCCGGAGTTGCCCACGGAGCCAAGAACCTGCGGGCAGCGACTCCCAGTCAGATCATCTACTTTGTGGACGTGCAGTTTTCCGTGGACGACAAGTGCGACGAGGGCCGTTTGCCCTGGGACCACTTCGGCACGGAAGTGTGGGACGTGGAGCGGGCCTAAACCCCTGCCCATGCCAGTTGGCCGTAACCCTAGGCCTCGGTAATCTCAATCATGCGCTCAAGGGATAGGCGCGCGTCATGGGTCAGTTGATTCCGCTCGGCTTCACTCAAACGGTCCCGGAATCCGGTGCCTTCATCCACCACGTCCCCGGCCAAGACACGGCAAAGGTTTGGCGCCTCGCCTCGGCGCAGGAGGTCCAGCAAACCCGCCAAGTGGGGCGGATCATTGCGACTCATGGTGGCGCAACCGCAGCCCGCGTGGGAGAACCCCGGTTCGGGAATTTCGGCCAGGTGTTGCACCTCGACTCCGCGCTTTGCGCCCTCGATCCGGGCATTGCGCACGAAGTGACCTTCCGTCCCGATCGCGATTTTAGCGCCCTTCGGAGCATTCAACACCGCGTTCCAAAGGTACTTGGTGCTGCCCACCCCATCCGCTGCTTGGACGGCTTCTAGGCGGGATTCCGGGTGAACGAGTGTCTGCCAGCCCTGGGCTTGCCACCATTGGATTTGCTTTTCGCTGAAGATCGTGTGCACGCCGCAGGAAGAACCCCAAAGCACCATCTCTGCCCGGTCGAGGGCTTCGAGGCCGACCTCTTCCAGAGTCCAACTGGCCCCCCGTGATTTTGGATCCGGCAGGGTCACGAGACGCTCCAGGTCCATACCCAGTTTCCATGCGGTATTGCGCCCCAAGTGTTGATCGGGCACGAACAGGATTTTCTTGTTCTGCTTCCGCGCCCAAGCCACCACCTTGTGGGCATTCGATGAGGTGCAAACCGCACCGCCGGTGGAACCGGCAATGGCCTTGATGCGACCCGAGGTGTTCATATAGGCGATGACCATGAGGTCGTCCCCATAGCGCTCTTGCAACTGGTCCACTGCGGGAAGCACCATGTGATCCTTGGCCAGCATTTCCATGGTGCAGCCGGCTTTTGGATTGGTGACGTACACCTTTTGGTCATCATTGGCCAAGAGTGCCACGGTTTCGGCCATGAAGTGCACGGCGGATTCCACGATGATTT
>CALEMP010000139.1 GCA_937910685.1 uncultured bacterium | reverse complement strand
TGCTCGAACTCTTCGGGCAACGGTTGAGGGCTTTGTTCGCAAGTCCCGCCGATACCTTCTCGTCAACGTAGCTGGCTCACGCCCATTCTTTGCCATGGGTGGTGAGGTCACTGTCTCGGAGTACGACACCTTTCTGAAGACCATTTCCGTAGCTCGGAATCTCTCGACTCTCAAGACGACTCTCAGTAAGGGGATTGGTAGCCCAACGACTGACCTTCAAGTGGATCAGCTAGTTCCCGGGCGGACAACCGAGGAGAATAGGAAGGCGGACATGCCTGTTCACAAAATCTCCTGGTTTGGTGCGAATGCTTATGCAGCGTACTACGGCCTTGCCCTGCCAACTCTTCAGGATTACAAAGCGATGTGGGAAATCGCCGAGCATCCATGGGATGTGCCCGTCCGTGATTGGGCAAATCTCGCGACCGAGTCGGGCGGGAATACCCCTGCCCTATGGCCGATTGGCAATCGCCATTCACTCAAGGACATTGTTGGCAACGTAAGTGAGTTTTTGGCTTGGAATCCGGCAAGGTCGCTCAGGCCCGCCGTCTTCGGTGGCTCGGTGATGACCTTGGTCGATAGCGCTTGGGATCCTAGATCTCTCGACTTCAAGGCTCTTACTGACGACCTTCCATCTTATGCTCATCGGCGATCCTATGTGGGCTTTCGCTGTGTGCTTCCATTCCCGTCCGAACTGCTGTCTCGATGAAGCATCCCATGATTAAACCAAGCCAGAGAAAGGTCGTGGTTCTTGCGTTGCTCACCTTCCCCTGCATGGGCGGTTGTCTAACTCCACTTCTTGACAACCGGGTGGACGTCGTAGAATCGACGGAGTATCGGGAATTGAATTCCGTTGTCGTCTACTCAGAGTCCCTAGCCCAGGACGGGGCGGTGGTGCAGGGGGTGGTCACGAAAGAAACCGTTCAAGGCGAGTACGTTATCGTGGAGTCCAGGCATTCGAGACCTGTGTCTTATATGGACTCGTCGGGGAATGCTCGATCGGTTACCACCGCGGATATTCTATATTACATCTTTTTCCCGTTCTCAATTATTCGGACACTGTCAACCGGAGGTAGTGGGTTTGAGCCCAAGGAGTGGAAATTGATTGGGGTGGAAAAGGAGGAGCATCGCGCTCAAGGCCAGAAATCGGTGACGGGACCTGCGGTTGG
The DNA here is from genome assembly GCA_937910685.1 of uncultured bacterium. Taxonomy (GTDB): domain Bacteria; phylum Planctomycetota; class UBA1135; order UBA1135. Next base: position 3,580 of record CALEMP010000139.1, on the reverse strand, counting down.
ACTGCTCCTAAACTGGAAGCTTGATTACTCTGGCGATCCAATCGTCGGGGTGTGCGAGTCAAACGATAGCGGCGTGTGGATGGTCGACTTAGGTCCATTTAGCGATCGGTGGGGGATGGATTTGGATCTCATCCGCCACGCAAAACTCTCGATACTTGATGAGGCCGGTGTCGTCTGCACTACCACAAATGTCGACCTGATCCGGGCCGCCCGGGCTACTGCAGGTTACCAGAAGTGAGTAGTCCCATTCGGCTAGTATTCGGTGACGATCCTCGCGATGGGGGCTTCAGGCTCCGTGAGTTTGATACGCGTCCGCCCAGGGATGTGCTTATTGAGCTCGAAGCAAAAGCATCGCTGCGGCCAGGTGTCTCCATTCACGAAGATGCCATGCGGCTATCACCGATCAAAGATGGCTTCGCTTGCTTTCGTTATTCTCCGCTGGCTGGTGCCAGGCTTGGATCGCTCACCACAGAAATTGAGTTGTTCGAGCAAGGCGGGGAGCCCGTTCATGTTTTGTGCAAATACGGATCACATTCCGAACTAGTCGCGAGGCTCAGCAAGTTGGGCAGTCACGAGCGATTGGCGTTCGCTTTAGCGGGACTTCGCTCCATCGCTGGTGGGCGAGGTAGGGTGGAGCGCGCTGGCTCCCCGGCTGAGACGCTTGCGTTAGTGCTATGTCAGTTCCCCGCGAAACTTCAGCGCTCAATAGATATGGCTACTTGCCAATCTCTAGGCAGTGAAAAAGGCCTTGTGTTGTCGGCGGGCGATACTGGCAAGAAAACCGTATACGTTGAGATCGATCAAGGGGGAGATATCTCATCTGCAGGGCGGAGCGCGTCGCTTGTCGCCCGCCTGATAGGTGAGTGCCCGGAACCAGCTGTTGGCGCGATTGAAAGGATGGCTGAATGGCCCGTCGGGCCAACTGCCTATGGTAGCGTTCTGCTTGCGGGCATCTTGAGTGATTGCCCACAAGCCTATGATTGGGTCACTGAAGAGGACCTCGATCTGGCAAGGGGGGTGTTCGCCGGAGTCGGTAGGGCGGGAGATGTCCTTCGGGATCAATTGCTCTTGGCGCTCTTGGCGAACTCTGCGAGAACTGGTGGAGGGAAGCTCGACGCAATCTTGAAGCGAATAGAACAGGCGCTGAGCGTGGGTGAATGCGATCCAGCTTTTGTGTCGAGTTCACTCTGTCGAACGCTGTCGAACGTGCTCAATGATCTACCACCGGAGTCATCGCTCGGGCTCCTGCTTGCCGCATCCCGGATATTGAAGCATTGCCCCAATGGCGATGCCGCGGTATCTGAAATGCGGGCAGGTGTTGACGAGACCTTGTCCGAAGGGCGGCTGAGTTATGTCACTACCATGGCAACTCTACGCCGCTCGAGGAAATTGAAGCTCTTGCTTCCAGAGCTCGCACTGACCCTCGCCGTGCGGAGGTGGAGTCCGGTCTTGTCCTTCAGGGAGAGATTGGGCTACGAGCGGGAGGCAAAGCGCCACTTCTCGAGCGCTGAGGAGTATCAATCACGATTATTTGCACGTCTTTGCGTACAAGGGCACCAGGAGGCCATGATGAGTTTTGTTGACAAGTTTGGTGATCGTCGTTGGAAGGCTCCTCACGTATGGCACACGGACGTAAGGACGGCGAAGTCACTCGCGAGGAAGGGAACTCGGTCCTGTCTCGCTGATGAGCTTGGGAAGGCTATACGGCCGTCATGGGGGCAATATGAAGGGGGGGATTTCCTCTTCAAGGTCGGTAGGGAGCTTGACGTATTTGGACCACAAGACGAGGTTGTTTCAAAGCAGCTAGCCGACTCAATACTCGAGACGCTACTGGATGCGAAAGGCGGCGGGCTGGCCACTGCATTGTTCGCCATGGGTTTGGCAGGGAATTCCGAGAAGGGTGCACGGAAATCAATGCTGGTGCGTTCTCTCAAAACCTATTGTAAGGCTAACTTGGAGAGCCAACCTTCGCGATCCTGGCAACGGATGGCCGTAGTTGGCGCAATCGTCTCGATCATCGTCACCGGGATTATTGCAGGGGGGTACATGGCGAATCAGAAATTAGGCCCCTTCGCTGGTCCGGCCATGGCAGCCGATAAAAACTCCCCAGTTGGCGACCACTCCACTCGGGGGCTTGCCCCAGCGCCGACGAAGCCAAATTTAGATGGCGCCAGCCCCAGCCAAGGAGAATCGCCGGCTACAGAGGTTCCTCCTGGCGACGCTGCCTCGGAGGAAGATCCCGTGCCAAATACCGATTCGTAGAACGACTCCAGGCACGCCCATCTGTGGCGTTACTTCGAAAGCCTGGCAACGATCAATGACCACTCACTACAAGTAAACAAGCGACCCATTCTAAAATGAAGATCATCGGAACTGTAATTACTCTCGTTATCCTCTGTGTTGCCGCGTACTGGTTTGTACCTGGCTCAGCTCGACAGGTTGACGCTGCCATTGGAAATCTGGAGCAAGACGAACTGGAGAATAACTGGGAGTACTACTACGACCAGGAGGTGTTGAAGTTGGAGGCTAAGCTCGCCGAGTTTTCTCAGCAACAGGTTGAGACAGTTAAGCGGGCCATTCAGCTTGAACGAGAAATTGAGGGAATCAATTCCTCGCTCTTGAGGACGGAGGAGCTGATCGAGGACTCCGCCGAGAAAATTCGAGTGGCCAAGGATTCAGGCACCGATATGGTTGTTCTGCTCACGAAGGAGTTCAGCGTAGCTTCTGCTACAGCGCAGTTGCGTGGCTGGATAGTCGAGCGGAATGGGCATAGAGAGCATGTCGAGCGTCTCGGGGACACGCTCGAACGGGCGAAGGCTGCGCGCGAAAAAGAGGCTATTGCGAAGCAGAAAGGCGAGGCGATGATCGACGCACTTCGACGGGAGAAGGCTGTCATGGCTTCCGAGCTGGAGATAAATGACATCGAGCAGAGGCTTCGCGCGCTTGAGCAAGTTAGCGTGGCCTGGGTGGAAGGAGGGGGTGACGGCGATCTGACGAAGGTCCGTGCGATCATCCAGGACAAACTTCTATCCGAGGAGGCTCGGGATCAACTCGCCCAAGAGGAAGATAAAATCGACTCACAGATGGGCCTCGGGAGCGCGTTGGAGCGTTCTGATACGATGGGCGAGGATACGGCCGTGGACGCTGAACTAGATGCTCTACTGGGGCAGTAGGCAAAGGCTAATGAGTCCCCGGGTCTTGTTTTCCATCCTATGCTTACTGTTCTCTGGCTGTGCCGGGCTACCGCCCGATCCACTCAGGAATCTGTCAACGGACCCCGCGTATGGAGTTCAGGTAGGGGTAAGCATGCTATCCCGGGACATTAGCGGTGACTTCACGGGAGACGGTTTCTTGAGCGATGACACGACTACTGTTGGCCTACCGGACCTCGAGACTGGTGGTGGCTTTGAGGTGCGGTTTAGCGCTCGGACCGGGGAGTTGGGCAAAGGCCGGGGTGGGGTTGAATTGTCTTATTCTAGGACAACTCATGCCGGAAGGCACATTGGGATCTTCTCTGGGACTGACATCGATGCGAGTTACAGTACGATTGCCATTCATGCCAAGTGGCACTTTCTCGAGA
>CALEMP010000138.1 GCA_937910685.1 uncultured bacterium | reverse complement strand
GCTGCCGTAGTCGTTGATCCGGCTGTACTTGACTTCTTCCATGGGAGGTTTCCTTGTTGAGCTATTTGATCGGGCGGCCAGTTATGCAGTGCAGGTCATCAAAGCGTCGCAGCGGACTTCTTGTGAAGCTGCATGTTGAGGCCCAAGCCCCGGATCTCGTTAGTCAGCACCTCGAAGGAAACCGGCGTGCCGGGCTCCAAAACGTTGAGGCCCTTGACCATCGACTCGTAAATCTTGGTGCGGCCGTCTACATCATCCGACTTCACAGTCAGGAGTTCCTGCAGGATCGACGCTGCGCCATAGGCCTCGAGAGCCCAGACTTCCATTTCTCCGAAGCGCTGGCCGCCGAAGCGTGCCTTACCTCCGAGGGGTTGTTGTGTGATCAGGCTGTAGGGGCCAGTGGCCCGGGCGTGCACCTTCTCGTCAACCAGGTGGTGCAGCTTCAGCATGTACATGATGCCGACCGTGACCCTCTGCTCGAAGGGAACACCGGTACGACCGTCAAAGAGTTCAAACTTGGCGTCGGCGGGCATTTCCGCGTCCGAAAGGACCTCGGCGATCTCCTCTTCCGTGGCACCGTCGAAGGCTGGCGTGTAGCAACGTATCCCCAGCTTGTGAGCCGCGAAACCCAGGTGGGTTTCAAGGATCTGTCCCACGTTCATACGACTGGGAACACCCAGGGGGTTAAGCACGATGTCCACGGGCCGACCGTCGGGCAGGTAGGGCATGTCCTCGAGGGGACAGACCTTACTGATGACACCCTTGTTGCCGTGCCGCCCAGCCATCTTGTCTCCCACCGAGATGTTGCGCTTAGTGGCAACATAGATCTTGATCATTTCCAGCACGCCCGTGGGCAGTTCGTCGCCGCGGCTAAGGCGGTTGACGATCCGGTTCTTCTCAGCCTCGCGGGCTTCGATCTTGACCGTTGACTCGTGAATGGCACGCAGGGCAACCACGCGAGCTTCGCCTTCGTCGGCGTTCTCGGCAGCTTGCTGGCTGAGGACCTTGACCCGGCGCAACTCGTCATAAGTCGAGGTGTCGTCAAGGGCAAAGGCCGTACCTGTCATGTCGTCTTGAATTTCAGTCTTGAGGCTCTCTTGAACCTTGCCCAGCATGACTGCCGTGTTCTCGCGCAGAGCGGCCAAGAAGCTCATCTCTGCATCGCGAATCACGTTCAGGGTTTGCATGCGCTCTTCGTCCGTCAGGTTGACCCGACGGGAGAATTTGCGTGCGTCGATGACCACTCCGCGAGAACCGGGAGGCATGGTCAAGCTGGCGTTCTTCACGTCCACACCGGCCTTACCGAAGATCGCGTGCAACAGCTTCTCCTCGGGGGTCAGCTCGCTCTTGGACTTGGGCGCAACCTTACCGACGAGCATGTCGCCAGCTTGAACAAAGGTGCCGACGCGGATCATGCCCGACTCGTCCAAGTTGGCGAGCGCGCCTTCACCCACGTTGGGGATGTCAGGGGTGAATTCTTCCTTGCCCAGCTTGGTTTCGCGAATCTCGACCTCGTACTCCTCGATGTGAATCGAGGTGAAGACGTCATCGCGCACCAATCGCTCGGAGACCAGGATGGCATCCTCGTAGTTGAAACCGTCCCAGGGCATGAAAGCCACCACGAGGTTTTTACCCAGGGCAAGTTCGCCATGGTGACTGGAAGCGCCGTCGGCCAGAAGGTCGCCCTTCTGAACCTCATCACCGGTCCGCACCATAGGGCGGTGGTTCTGAGTGGTGCGCTCGTTCATCCCACGGAACTTGGTCAGGTGATACTCGTCGTCGCCGACGATGATCACGCGACTGTCTGCGTATTCAACCGTGCCGCCGTTGCGGGCAAAGAGCGGGATGTTCGAGTTCTCGCTGACCTCTTTCTCCATGCCCGTGCCCACGATGGGCACTTCGGGAATCATCAAGGGCACTGCTTGACGCTGCATGTTCGAGCCCATCAAGGCCCGGTTAGCGTCATCGTGCTCGAGGAACGGAATCAAGGAGGCGGAGATGCCAATGATCTGCTTGGGAGACACATCGACGTAGTTCACTTCGCCGGGCTCCACTTCCACGTTGTCCCCGTCTCGACGGGCCAGCACGCGGTCCTGGGTAATTTGGCCCTTGTCGTCCACCAACACGTCGGCGGGGACCATGACCATTCCCAATTCTTCGTCGGCTCGAAGGTAGCGCACCGTTTCGGTGACCCGACCTTTGACGACCTCGCGGTAGGGCGAGGTCAAGAACCCGTAGGGATCCAACTTGGAGTACAGGGCCAAGGATGAGATCAAGCCGATGTTTGCACCCTCGGGGGTCTCAATCGGGCAAAGGCGTCCGTAGTGGGAAAGGTGAACGTCACGCACGTCGAAGCCGGCGCGCTTACGGTTCAGGCCTCCCGGGCCCAAGGCCGATAGACGGCGTTCGTGGGCCAACTGGCTCAGAGGGTTTGCTTGGTCCACGACCTGGGACAGTTCCGAACGGCCGAAGAAATATTCCACGGCGCTGGAGAACGTCTTGGAGTTGATCAACTCTCGGGGCTTGACCTTCTCGCGGTCTTCCAGGTTCATACGTTCCTGAGCGGTGCGGCGCAGCTTGAGCAGACCCTTGCGGAACTCCTCGCCAGCCAACTCGGCGATCGTGCGCACCCGGCGGTTACCGAGGTTGTCAATGTCGTCGATCTCACCCTCGCCCTTGCGCAACCCAACCAGGTACTTGACCGAGTTCAGGATGTCTTGGGGCTGGAGGACCTGCACGGCCTCGTCGATGACCTGACTGAATTTCCGGTTGAGGCGGAAGCGGCCTACGCGGCCCAGACGATAGCGCTGGGGATCGTAGAACTTCTCGTGAAACAGCTCGCGAGCTTTCTCTAGCTGCTGCGGGTTGCCGGGACGCAAACGCTTGTAGATCTCAAGCAGGGCATCCTCATGGCTGCGCACCGAGGGATCGGCGTGCATGCTGTTCAGAATCAGCATGTCCAGATCCGCGATGTTGGCGTCGATGATCTCGACTTCGGCCAGCTGACTGGCGGCAATTTCAAGGGCGGCCGTTTCGGGAATCGGCATGCCCGAAGGCACCAAGACTTCCCCGGTCTTGAGCACAACAATGTCCCCCACCGCAATCCGATCAGTGACTTTCTTGGCGAAAGCGTTTTCCGTGGTGGACTTGGTTTTCTTGATCACCTTGGTGGGATAGAACTCACGCATCAAGGCCTGGTCCGTGCCCAGGTCCTCGTCCAGGGCACGCAGGAAGGTCACTGCGGAGAACTTGCCGGACTGGTCGATCCGGATTTGAAGGATTTCCTTATTGGTGACGTTCAGCTCGATCCAGCTACCACGCTCCGGAATGATCCAGCAAGAGTGCAAGGCACGGTCCGCATCGTTGTCCACGATGAAATCCACACCGGGCGAACGGTGCAGCTGGCTCACGATTACTCGCTCACTGCCGTTGATGATGAACTCGCCACCACCACGCATGATCGGGAGCTCCCCAAGGTAGACCTCTTCCTCGATGGGCTCGGGCTTGATCAAGCGCAGGCGTACCCGGAACGGGAAGCCGTGGGTCATGCGCAAATGACGACATTCTTCAATGTCGTAGCGCGGACGTCCCAACTCGTAGCCGATGTACTCAAGGCACATGGTCTTGTCGTACGAGTAAATAGGGAAGACCTCGTGCAAGAGGGCTTCCAAACCTTGAACGGGACGCGAACCAGGAGGCGTGTCCGCTCCGAGGAACGTTTCATACGCCTCGGTTTGGATTTCCGTGAGGTTCGGGAGGGACTCAATTTCCGTGACGCGGCCGAATACCTTGGTGGAGACAGTCGGGTCCGCAATGCGGCCGGGTTGATTGGTCATAGCGTCAACACTCCGGCACCCTGGGGGGTGGGTGCGTGGAAGGGGGTTTGGGCACCATGCGGAGATCCCTGCTGCAAGCCGAGAGGCTGAACGACAGGGGTCAACGGGGAAAAAGTCGGAGGGCATGGCAACGCCCGACTTGTGGTTTGGGATCGTAGAGATGACCTTTGCAGGCCATCCGACACACTAGGCTCACTGGACGAGACAACCTTGGCTTGGTTGCCGCACGGGAAGTGGCCATGCAGAATGGGACGGGGCTGACTCAGCCTCGCCATACTCAAAATGGACCGAGAGGGTCCGAGCAGAAAAGGGGCACTCAGACCGCCCGGCATACTAGTGCAGGGGGGCATTTTTGGCAATTCCCGTTCCGAGGAGCGGGCCGTGCCCTCTCCAGATAAATCCGGAAGGAGGGAATCGGGCCAGGAGCCATAGGGGAGAGGTGATCCAGGCTGGAGTCGGCTCCGGAGAGCTGAATCCAGGCTGAAGCCCGTCCATGGAGCCCGGTAATTGCCACTCCGCCGCATACCTCTGGAATATACCGGCCCCAGAGCAACGTCCCGATTCCGCAAATTAGCGGTTTCAGAACGTCCCAAGGGGGTGGGGCCCAGAGGTCTGGGAAGGAGTCGGCTACCCGAATGCAAGATGACAAGGATGCGTTGCCCCCACCGGTTCCCCGGGGGAGGCAGCGAGAATCAGTCGATCTTGACGGAGGCACCGGTGCCTTCGAGCTTGGTCTTGATTTCTTCGGCCTCTTCCTTGGAGACCCCTTCCTTGACCGGCTTGGGAGCCGCATCGACCAGGCCTTTGGCCTCCTTGAGGCCAAGACCGGTGATCGCGCGGACTTCCTTGATCACGGAAATCTTGTTGCCGCCGACGCTCTCGAGGATCACATCGAAAGACGTTTTCTCCTCTTCTTCGGCGGCTGCCGGTGCTGCTGCTGCAGCGGCTGCGGGAGCAGCGGCGCTAACGCCCCACTCATCCTCAAGGAACTTAACAAGCTGCGAAGCCTGCATAAGGGTCAAACCGCTCAGTTGATCAGCGATAGCCTTCAGCTCTGTGTCGAGCTCAATCGTGGTGGTCTCTTCGGACATGGTGCTATTTCTCGGTTGAGATGAGTTACTAGTTGCTCGTCGGTGCTGGCGGCCCATCCGCCAGCTTCAGGGGGTTGTGTCACGCGGGCAAGCCCACGTGTGGAAGTTAGGTCGGAACAAGACGCTTGAACGCCCTGTCCCTTCAGTCATGCATCAGTCTTCGCTTTGGCTTTCGCCTTGGCCATCGATGTGTGCCTGTAGAACCCGGGCCAAGCCCGAGGGCACTGCGTTGATCACCGAAGCCAGGCCGCGGGCCGGACCAGAGATGACGCCAAGCAGCATGGCATTGACCGTGTCGCGATCCGGCAAGTTGGCAAGTGCTTTGGCATCGTCAGAGCCCATCACTTCGCCTTCAAAGAAGGCTGCCTTAATGGCTAGCTTGCCATCCTTACGCAGGGCCTTGAAGTCCTCGTCACTGAAGGACTTGGCCGCGTTGATCAGCTCTTCGGTGCCGCAGGCCACCATACCGGTGTTGCCCTGAAGAGCAGCCCCATCCAACTCGACGCCTTGCTCAGCGAGCAGACGACGAAGAAGGCTGTTGCGGACCATGCGCATGCGCAGGCCATGCCCGTTGAGCTTGGAACGCAGAGCTTCGTCTTCAGCGACGGTCAGACCGGCATAGGTCACGAAGAGCATGCCGTCTGCTCCGTCGAGCATATCCGCCAGGTCGGCGGAAACCATTTGATTGATGATGTTAGGCACGATTCAGCCTCCGTATTGGATGGTTGCGCCGGGACCCATAGTGGTCGAGACGCTAATCTTGCGAACGAAGACCCCCTTCACGGCTGCGGGGCGCAAGCCGGTCACGTGGTCCAAAAAGGCGCCAAGGTTGGCGACCAGATCGTTGGTGTCGAAGGAACGCTTGCCGAGGGGGGCGTGCACATTGCCGCCCGCATCGGTACGGAATTCGACCTTACCTGCTTTGAAATCTGTGACCGCCTGGGCCACGTCAGCAGTCACGGTGCCGGATTTAGGCGAAGGCATCTTGCCCTGAGGGCCCAGAACCTTACCCAGCCGTCCCACATATTTCATCATGTCGGGGCTGGCGATCACCACGTCAAAGCCCATCCAACCGCCCTGGATGCGCTCGGCCAAGTCCGCAGAGCCGACAACATCGGCCCCCGCCTCCTTGGCTGCCTCAGCCTTCTCGCCCTCAGCAAAGACGGCGATAAACACCTTCTTACCAAGACCTTTAGGCAATGACACGGCGCCACGGACCAACTGGTCCGATTTGCGGGGGTCGATGCCCAGACGGATGGCGACCTCGAAGGTCTCATCGAACTTGGCTGCTGGGAGGCCCTTGAGCAGGTCAAAGGCTTCAGCCGGGGAGTAGTTCTGTTCGCGGTCCACCTTTGCGGCGGCCTGATTAAATCGCTTGCTGTGCTTGGTCATATCAGCCTTCTACCTCGATACCGGACGAGCGTGCAGTGCCAGCGATAATGCGGCAGGCATGCTCCATATCCCGAGCGTTGAGGTCGTTCATTTTTATGGTTGCGATTTCCTCGACCTGGGCCATGGTGACCTTGCCGACGATTTGCGTTCCAACTTCACCAGCGCCTTTGGCCACACCAGCAGCCTTCTTCAGCAGCACAGCTGCCGGAGGAGACTTCAGGATGAAGTCAAAAGTGCGGTCCGCATAGACGCTGATTTCGACCGGGATAATCATCCCGTTCTGATCGCGTGTAGCGTCGTTGAAGCGCTTGACGAATTCTCCGATGTTGACACCGTGAGAGCCGAGTGCAGGGCCTACCGGAGGCGCAGGGGTTGCCTGGCCAGCGGGACATTGCAGTTTAATTTTGCCTGTGACTTCTTTTGCCATTTAGACAGCCTCTACTTCCCAATACTTAAGGTCGACGGGCGTAGGTCGGCCGAAGATCGTCACGATGATTTTCACCGTTCCGCTCTCCGGGTCGATCTCCTCGACGGCTCCATCGAAGCCGTCAAAGGGCCCAGTGTTGATTCGTACCATGTCCCCTTTGTTCAGGCCGATGGAGACCTGGGGACGACTTTCCGAATCCTGCATCCTCGATAGAATCGAGGTCACTTCGGCTTCGGTGATTGATGTGGGCTCGCCGCGGCTGCCCAAGAAATCGCGCAGACCGTCAACGGTGCGCAGAGTGTTTCGTGCCTGAATCACGCGTGCGTCATCAGGAGAGTCCAGATCGGCCTGGACCATCAAGTAGCCGGGGTAGAGCTTTTTCTCCACGACCTTCTTCTTGCCACGACGCAGGTCGGTGACCAACTCGAAGGGGACCAGCACCTGGGGAATCAAATCCTCCAGACCAGCCATCTTGAGACGCTGTTCGGCATTCTGCCGGATGCGCTTCTCGCGACCGGACTGACACCTCAGGAAAAACCACTTGTACGCCATGCGTGCTCCTAGCCCCCCATCAAGATGCGTTGAGCTAGGCGACCGAGGAACCAGTCCGCGCCAGCGATGAAGGTCATCAGGAACAACACGGTTCCAGCGACAACCAGAGAAGAATCAACAGCTTCGTCGATCGTGGGCCAGGTGACCTTGCGAAGCTCGGCTTCGGTTTCGATCAGCAAGTCCGCGTTCTTGGGTTTTTGTTCCCAGCGATAAAGCAGCCACAGGCCCAAAAGGCCGGCCAGGATAGAAACTACCAGGGCCAGGTTTGGGACCACACCGATCAACGGGATACGGCCCATGCCACCCAAGGGGTCGGCAAGATTGCCCATGCCCTGCAAGGTCGCGTGCAACGACGTGCAGCCATATAACACCAGAACGGCGATCGACCAGAAAACGGTCATTCGCGCCATACGTCCTTGATCTTTTTTGTAGGCCATGTGTTCGGTTGGGGTTGGCCGCGCTGCTTTGCTGAGCGGGCGGCGGGTGACTAGGTGTGTGGGAGGTCAGGTCGGTTGGGGACCGCGGAGGGTGGGCTGATTTCCAGGCGCCCCGACATCGGGGGGTCGCCCTGGATCAAACCCAGCTATGCGGCAGGCAAATGCCTCTAGAGTTTCTTTTCCCTGTGACTGACGTGCTCCCGACAAAAGCGGCAGTACTTCTTCTTCTCGAGCTTGTACGCAGCCTTGAGACGCTTATGCGTCGTGTAGTTGCGGTTGCGGCACTTGGTGCACTCGAGAAAGACGTATCGTTCCTTGACCTTCATGGTGGGGCCTTGTCGACGGTTGGTTGGAGGAGGGCGGAGCGCTGGGGGCAGGTGGAGGGTCGCAATGTTGCGCTCCCCACCATTCCCCTTCAGTGATCGCTGGGGAACGCTCCGATCCCCAACGACTCGGTCTCATGCCGATTCGATTTATGGCTCGACTACTCGAGGACTTTGGTCACGACACCAGCGCCAACCGTGCGGCCGCCTTCGCGAATGGCGAAGCGAAGCTGCTCTTCCATGGCGACCTTGGTACCCAAGGTCACGCAGAGCTTGACGTTGTCACCAGGCATGCACATTTCGGCGTCGCCCATCAGGTCGGCGGCTCCGGTTACGTCCGTCGTGCGGAAGTAGAACTGGGGGCGGTATCCGGAGAAGAACGGCGTGTGACGGCCACCCTCATCCTTGGAAAGAATGTAGACCTCGGCCTCGAACTTGGTGTGCGGGGTCACGGTGCCGGGCTTGGCCAAGACCATTCCACGAATCAGTGCCTTCTTGTCCACACCGCGCAGGAGCACGCCGACGTTCTCGCCAGCGCGACCTTCGTCGAGAGTCTTTTGGAACATCTCGACACCGGTGCAGACCGTCTTGCCGATTTCCTCGGTCATGCCGACGATTTCAAGCTCGTCACCAGTGTTGACGATGCCCCGCTCTACGCGGCCGGTTCCCACCGTGCCACGACCCTTGATCGAGAAGACATCCTCGATGGGCATAAGGAAGGGCTTGTCCACGTCGCGCTCGGGCAACGGAATGGCGGTGTCGATGGCGCCCAACAATTCGATGATCGAGGCGAAGGCTTCGTTGCCTTCTTCGTAGCCGCCAGCGTCCAGAACATTCTGGGCGGCGAGGGCCGAGCCACGGATGATGGGAATGTCATCACCGGGGAAATCGTACTTGCTCAAGAGCTCGCGGATTTCCATCTCGACCAGCTCAAGCAGTTCGGGGTCGTCCACTTGGTCGACCTTGTTCATGTAGACCACGATGGCGGGCACGTTCACCTGACGGGCAAGCAGGATGTGCTCGCGGGTCTGGGGCATGGGGCCATCCGCAGCGGAAACCACCAAGATCGCGCCGTCCATTTGGGCAGCACCGGTGATCATGTTCTTGACGTAATCAGCGTGACCCGGGCAGTCCACGTGGGCGTAGTGACGAGCTTCCGTCTCGTACTCCACGTGTGCTGTTGAGATCGTGATCCCGCGAGCTTTTTCCTCGGGGGCCTTATCGATCTGGTCGAAGGCCATTTCCTTGGCCAAGCCGCGGGCCGACTGGGTCCGGCAGATGACTGACGTGAGCGTGGTTTTACCGTGGTCGACGTGACCAATAGTGCCCACATTGACGTGATCTTTGTTGCGTTCGAAGACTTCCTTGGCCATCTGAATAGGTCCTTGCCTAGTGGGCCGCAGCCCGGGGTTTTACTTGAAGGTGTGTTAAAGATGCCCTGCAGCGAAAGGCTACAGAACGGTTTTGACGCACGACCGAGGCCATACGTCGATCAGCGGGACTTGCGTCCAATTGACCTCCCCAAGCCCGGACGATCCCAGGCATGGGGTGAAGATTTGATGTTGTAAAGAATTCGCTGCCCCTAGAGGGTGACTCTTGTGGGGCATTGAGGGGGATGACGAGCAGGAGGTGGCTGTGGAGCTGCTGATGGGATTTGAACCCATGACCTCTTCATTACCAATGAAGTGCTCTACCACTGAGCTACAGCAGCTTGCCGTCCTCGCCAAGCCCAAAAGGGCATGCGGCGAGGGTGCTCGTCAGATCACGGGGACTTTTTCCGGAGGGGGGGGGCGTGGGGCGCTGGTCGGTTGGACCAGGCAGCGCGGCCCGTCGCAGGGAGGGGCCGGGGGAATGGAGCGGGTGGAGGGAATCGAACCCTCGTGTACAGCTTGGAAAGCTGTCGTTCTACCATTGAACTACACCCGCCGTTGTTCGGCTCGCGGGCGTCCGATGCTTATGGCGCGCATGAAGCTCGGTCGGGGGGAACTGGAACCTCGAGCCGGCTTGCGTTGGTTGCCTTGCCCTGGCCAGAGGCCGAGGAGCAAGCCCCAGGGAATGGTGGGGAGAACAGGATTCGAACCTGTGAAGGCTGAGCCATCAGATTTACAGTCTGACCCCTTTGACCGCTCGGGAACCTCCCCCCCTAAGTTCTCTTCGCTGGTGACCCAGGGGCCAAACAGCAACCCGCGTCAACGGGCAAGAGTCCTGGCCGCGATCGCAGCCAGGATATGCATCCGGATCGGGAGACCGGTTCTGGCGCGCTATGGTCCTCTGACCGGCGCATACGCGCACGTATCAGGGGCCCACGGCGCTCCCGTGTCATCCTCGTGATCGGTTCTAGTTTCCAGTGAACGTTAGGCCAAGCCAGGACGCAGGATCGCGCCGCTGGAGCCAGCGGCGGGACTCGAACCCGCAACCTGCTGATTACAAATCAGCTGCTCTGCCAATTGAGCCACGCTGGCAGTGCAGCTCGGCCTCCCCTCCAGACACGCCGAAGATGCCTCATTGAGGCCGCCACGACGCATATCGCCTTTTGGGGAGCGAGTAGAATAGGGAAGGACCTTGCCCCGTCAAGGGTTTAGGGCTTTTTTTTTCACCCCCAGGTGGGTCGGCAGGCCGGTTGGCTGCCCAGACCTGGCTGCCGGGTGGACAGTAAAGGAGTCGTCCGTCGAGGAAACCGCGCGCTGGGCCCGGCAGGCAAGAGCCAGGCGGCCAGCCAGAGGAACTCTAGCCCCAGCATTCCATAAAGAGAGTACAGTCGATGGGTATGGCCTCCCCCCTACTCCTCATCCTAGCTCCTCTCCTCTTCTCCCAGGGAACCCCCTCAGGCCCCCCTACGGGGGCCCGCAGCCCCGCAATCGTGTCGATCGATGGGGCCTGGGCGGCTCCTGGGGGGGTGCTTTTCCTCCGCGAAGGGGCTGGGGGCCGACTTTTTGGGTACTTGGGCGGAGATCCAGGAACGCAGCTGATCTCCGGCACTCGGGCAGGAAGCGCCGTCGACCTTGCTTTCCAGAGCGAAGATGGGGGCGGCCCCCTGCCACCGGGGCTCTTTAGCGGCACCTTTTCAGGGGCCAGCCTGCGCGGGACCTTCGATGATGGTTCGGGACCGCTGCCCATGACCCTGCCCCGCTTCAGCGGATCCCTCGTGGAAGAACACTGGCTCCTCGTGGAGGCCGGGGGCAGCGAGGCCCAGGTAGAAGCAGCCCGCCTGTCCCGTGCTGGGCACTTTGTCGGGGGCGGCTTCAGGGGCCTGGAAAATTGCGGTTTTCTGGCCTGCGGAGGAATCATCGACGCTTGGACCGTGACGGGGATCTCGCACCTGATCGAAACCTCCTCAAGCAGACCCTGCCCCAGCTCCTCGACCCTGACCGGCACCTGGGATGGGGCAACCAACATGCTGAGCGGCGCCCTCAGCACAAGCGATTGCGCAGGAACCACTCCTGGCACATTCTTTGGGGGCAAAAGCGGCCTGACCCAGGGGACACACATTCAAGAGGTCTTGGAGCTCATCACCGATTTATGCACTGCCCTCGAAACCGAGTCCCCCACCGCTATCGATGCGTTTCACACGAGCTACCTGCACGACGGCCGCACCCGGGCTGACTTTGCCGCTGAGTTTGCCAATTGGTTTACGGACTACCAATCACTTGAGGCCACAGTAGTCCTTGAGCGCATCGTCACCATCGACGACGGGGAAATCACGCCCTACCTCGGGGGACCCAAGCGGCTCGATTGGCACTTGACCCTGACGGGCATTGCCAACGCTGGCATTACCCGGGAGATCCTTCTCGATTACGCTCCCGCTCCTTTCGACGACGGGGCCCATTACCTCGGCATGGAAGGAGGTCGCCGGGTCTTTGTGGGTAACGATGAACTTGTGCCCTTCTCACTGGACATGCCCATGGCCGCCGGTGATGGCGCTTTCAACAACTACGGCATTTGGCCCTATGGAGTGCACGGCGGTGGCCATCCCGAAGGGCACGGAGGAATCGACCTTGAACTCGTTGGGGGAGCAAACACCTTGGCCGCGGCGGACGGAGTGATTATCTTCCTCGGCCCCAATTCCACCTTTCCCACGCGCTACGACATTTTGCTGGAAGCGCGTCCCGGAGTGGTCGTGCAATACGGCCACATGGGTGCCCCGGATCCCGCAGTCTTCTTGGGAGCCACCGTAACCCGCGGCCAGATTTTGGGATCCGACCCTAATCCAATCCATGTGCACCTAGCCGTCAGGGCTGCTGGCGAAACAACCTGCCCCACAGAGCACTTCACACCCGCGGGCCAAGCAGTCTTCAACTCGCTCTGGTCCAACGCAGCCTACCGCGAAGAATTAGTGGAGCCCCTGCGTTGCAATTCCCTTGGATCGAGTTTTCCCCTGACTGCTTCGCGCTCACGGATCACAGGCTCGCTCTCCGCCGTACAAATCGAGTTCACGCGACTCGATGCCAGCACCGATGCAATGACCTATAGCCTGCTTGACGGAACGGGAACGGTTTTTGAATCGGGCATCGTGTCTCACCTGCAGACCGCATCCTCCACCTCGGAACTCGACCTAACCCCCACCAGTCCCGCTGGACCCACGCGTTTGGGACTGATGGACATCGTGGGACCGGACCTCTGGATTGACTGGGATACCCTAGCCCGCCCGGCGAACCTGTCGGGCGCGTCGCACTATGTCTTGGACTGACCCGCTAGGGCGTCAGGATCGGAGCGGGCGGAGAACCTGGGACTTAGCGCCGGCGGGTGCCCTGCCCTAAGGGTTCAGATCTCGCGCAGCTGTTCCGCGTGAAACTCAAAAGCAGCACGCACTTGCTCGAGGGAATCCCCGCCGTACTTTTCCAAGAACACTTCAACCAAAGCCAGGGCGACCACCGCCTCCCCCACCACAGAGGCGGCGGGGACGCTGGTCACGTCGGAACGCTGGTAGGTGGCTTGCTTGGCCTCGCCGGTTTCCAGATCCACGCTGGGCATACCCTGGCGCAGGGAGGGAATGGGTTTCATGGCAGCTCGCAGCACCAGGGGCTCGCCAGTGGTCAAGCCCCCTTCCAAGCCGCCGCAGCCATTGCTAGAACGGGCGAAACGCCGGGGGGATCCGGCGGGCGCGGGCACGATGGGGTCGTGGACTTTCGAGCCAGGCAGCCGCCCGGCCTCAAAGCCCAGGCCGAACTCCACGCCTTTGATGGCGGGAATTGAAAAGAGCGCCGCACCCAGGATCGAGGTCAATCGGCCGGGACCCGATTGATAACTGCCCAAGCCCGGGGGCAAGCCCAGCGCGCGCACTTCAAAAATACCACCTAAGCTGTCGCCGTCTTTCTTGGCTTGGTCCACCCGGGCGATCCAATCCCCTTCGAGAGCGGGGTCGAGGCCGTGAAAGGCTGAGGCGGCGCGCAGCTGATGGCGCTGCTCGAAGTTTTGGGCCCAGAGGCGAGTCGAATCTGGCGCGGGAGAGGGTATTCCCCCCACCTCAAGCACGTGGGCAAAGACTTCGATGCCGAACTGACTGAGCACCTGCCGGGCCACTGCTCCTGCCGCCACCCGAGCCGCAGTTTCCCGTGCAGAGGCGCGCTCGAGCACCGCGCGCCCATCCCGGTGGCCGTACTTCATGCAACCCGCGAGGTCCGCATGACCTGGGCGCGGAGCTTCCACCGGGGGCAGCTGTTCGATCACCGCGTCCCTGTTGCGCACCAAGAGGGTCAAGGGCGAGCCAAGGGTCACGCCACCCTTGAGACCGCTGAGGACCTCCACTCGGTCGCGCTCGATCTTCATGCGGCCACCGCGCCCATAGCCCTCTTGGCGGCGGGCGAGCTCTGCGTCAATGGCTTCCACGTCGAGGGTTAAACCAGCGGGCAGTCCCTCCAGGATCGTGCAGAGGGAGGGTCCGTGGGATTCGCCGGCGGTTCGAAAGGTGAAGTGTGTCAAACCGGTTGAGACTCCATGGGGAGAGGCGTTTCCCGGTTAGCGCACAGCGCTGCCCAGGGAAGAGGCGCGGTAGTTGCCCGCGGGAGGTGGAGGCGTGCTGGGCGGAGTACCGCCGCCCGGGGTGTCGCCATCCGGGGTGTCGC
>CALEMP010000137.1 GCA_937910685.1 uncultured bacterium | reverse complement strand
TTTCCCGCTACCTGCTCCAGCAGCGATAACTTTGCGACCTTCGGCCACCATTGCGCCCTCTTGTTGCGCATTCAGGCCAAGCTTGCGACCGTGAGCGGTAGCATGACCGCCCTGCTCGTGGATCACACTGACTGCGGAGGCCAATACCGTAGCGGTGTTTTCCGAAGCCCTGGCAACCGCGAGGATCTTTGTCCGCAAGCTGTCACGTTCAGCGGTCAGCGCGAGCTTCTTCTTCGGATCATTGACCGCTTCAAGTTGGATGCTCAGTTTCCGAATCTCTTCGGCCATGCCCTGCGCTGCCCCGGCGTCTGCAGCGACACTTGCCATGACAGATAGGGGGGCACCCGCCGCTGCCGCCGCAGCCTCAATCCATTTGTGAGGCACGGACAACCCGGACACCGGGACGATGGCCGCGATCAGTTGCAGCTGAGTCGCAGGGATCTCCTCAATCGTGGCTCTCGCCAACTCTCGTGCCGCCGTACCTGCCTTACTTGGGAAGACGGTGCGGAAGATTGGCCTGCTCCGCATCCAGGGCAAGATCAACGAGATTGCCCTGGCTTGCCATTTGACGATCTGGATCGGAGTTCCTGATCGCTGCATCTCGCGAAAAGCTATCTTGAGGGTTGCAGTGTCTTTGCGATCTTGAAGGGGTAGCAGGTACTTCGTGATACCGTCATTCAAGGCGATCTGATACCGCCGAACAAGGATCAACCCCTTCTTGCCAAGGGCATCCAGGCCCTCGCCTTCTTCATCTTCCTCATCGCCCTCCTGTGCGGCTATGTAGGCGTCGAAGGCGATACACAAGCACATGAGGTCTACGAGACGGGCTTGAGACACTTCAGTCTCTGCGGCTTTCTTTTGCATTAGATCCCTCGGCTGGTCTCATGGCCTAATAGACAGGCTACCGGTTCCCTTGTACCCGACGGGTATGGTGAGGGCGTAATCGAGATGGGGTGATTTCTTGCCTCTTTTTCTCAAATAGAGATGATGTCCCCCGGCGATGGGTTCACGAGTCCATCTGGAAGAGGATTGAATGGCGAAGAACAAGAAAGTGAAAGCGCAGAGTGCTCAACGTTCCAGGGCAAAGCGCGCCGCCAAGGCCAAGGAGCAGGCCAAGTCACGACCGAGGTATATCCCACCACATCTCCGTTCACAGGCGAAGACCCAACTCGACAGGCTCCTGCCCGTTGAGGACTACATCTTCTGGCTGTGTCACGGCGCAAACTACATTGCGTCCAACTATGAGGATGGCACCTGGGAGCCTATCTTCCCTGAGATTTACGAAGGAGGCATCGTTGAACCCGAAGAGATCTCCAGGCGGGTTCGTTTGCACTATCAAGACGCCTTTGAAGGCGATCTGACCGCTTGGGGTGGCAAAGCAAAGGCCATTCTTGGGTGGACCGTACAATCGAGGACTACGGTCCTCATCTATGTTCGCGAAACATGGCGGCGTCTCGATGACGCCCGCGATGAAGCGACCAGGCCCCACTCGCCAAAGGTGTGGGCCGTGTTCTCAGAAGTGGAGGCTTTGTTCAACCGTTGAAACAGACTATTTTTCTTGTGATCGGGCTGATGCTTGGATGTGTCAGCCCGATTCTCTTCTCTGATGGGGAAGTGAAGCCGGTTCCCCCCAGCTTCATCCTCCCCCCTCCGCCACAGGCACCCATGATCGAAGAGGTGGTTCACCTTGAACCCCCTTCGGAGGACGAGACGACTCCCCTTGAGGAAGCCATTATCACCAGAGCGCTCGATTGCGACCGAATGAGGAAGCCCGCTGATCCGGCCTTCCTACTGAAAATCCTTCGCATGGAGAGTCAGCTTGACCTCCCCCCCGAACTGAAAGGAATGCTCCTGGCAGCCGCTTGTCACGAGTCCGGGTACGAGGCGGGCAATGAAGGAGACCATCGGTTCTCCCCAACCGGGCGACCGAAAGCAATCGGACTTCTTCAGCAATGGCCCTGGGTGGAATCCTACTACGGGATTGATCGTCGAGACCCGGAAGCTGCAGCAACAGCCTGGCTGACCCACATTGAAAGTCAGCTAGAGCCTACTGAAGCCCTTTGTGGTTACGAAAAGGGCTCAGAACGCCTGTGGGTGGCGGCGTGGGTCCGGGCGGTACGTGCCCCACCCCGAAGGTGCCTGCTGGCCGCTCTGCGCACCCAGGGCGTCATAGAACCGGACCAGGAAGTATCCTGGGGACAGGTCAACCAGCTTGCACGCAAGTTCTTGCCAAGCCAGAAGTTCCGTTCATGTCAACGCTGTTTCCAGGAGTCAAAGCACTACGCCCGGCTCAAGGAATGGCGGGTAACATGGGCTCACATCGACAACACCTCAGCCCAGAAAGGCGAGGCCACACCTAGAGGTTCTTATGCAGTCGGCACTCTACAGTGAAAGAGAGGCACACAAGGCCAACCTGACCCTTGCAAGCCTTGGGCTGCCCTCCTGGGATGAAATGCCCGTCAAGGAGTTGCAACTCAAGGTCGGAGCCAAACCAGTTGACGGTTGGTTCGGTCAGGGTTCCATCAAGGCGTGGAAGAAGTGGGCGAAGAAGCACCAGCCCAACCCGGTCTGCAAGCCTGATGGGTACGACCCGCAAGTTCTCAAACAAGACGCGGGTTGCGCTATTGTGAAAGGAGTTTCCTACAAAGCTCCCGCCGGATTGGTCCTCGTCAACTATCTGGAGCCAAATGGCATCCCGGCTCAGATGGATGACACCAGCGAGCGCAAGCACAAGGTCACGCAGTTTGTCTTGCACCGGGGATGGGCGGGTTCCTACAACCCGAAATACAACTTCGCGGCGAAGACCGAAGACACGTTGGATGCCCGTGGGCTCTCCTCCACGTTCAGTCAGGACATCGACGGCATCATCTACCAACACTTTGATCCCGCCATTCGGCGCGGTCGTCATGCCACCCATCACAACGTGCAATCTGACAGCCTCGATGTGGGCGGTCCCTTCACGCAGAATCGCAAACCTGCGCCCGGTCAGGAAAAGATCACGCTGAGGATGGCTATTGGACGCTCGGGGGACGGGCTGCCCCCTCTGGTACGCAAGTTCGCCAACGTGAAGTGTTTGTCCATGCCGGAAGCTCAGATTGCGGCGTTGGCTATCTTCTTGCCCTGGTGGTGCAAGCTTCGGGGTATTCCGCTCACGGCATGTGAGGACTGGCGCTGCTTCCGTCTCAGTGGGCACATGGGTCTCAAGGATCCGGTGACCAACGTGAAGGGTATCCTGGCCCACACTCAGATCAGTGATCCGGGCGGACGGGTGGATGGCATTCTACCTCTCCACCACCTCAAGGAGCGGGGGGTCAATCTAGGTTGGAGGAACGGTGCAGACTTCTTCAAAACCTGAGAGCCTGAATGACCTACTGCGTCAGCTTGAGGAAGCTGACGCAGTACTGGCCGATGGTTTTGACGATGCCCTCATAGGGATCGCCCATCGTGCTTCAAAGCCTTCGGTCGCGATCTATGAGCGGGCAAAGTGTCTGACCATCCTCATGGAGCAAGACGGGATGAGCTACGAGAGAGCCGTGGAGTTCTTTGAGTTCAACGTTGTGGGTGCCTGGGCTGGTCCAGGCACCCCGGTGTTCGCGGATCTCCTCTAGCTCAAGTGCATCAGGTCATATTCGCGGAGACGGAGGAGAAGGTCATTCTTTGTCCCCGTCGTCGGTAGCTTCAACTCAGCACACCATGCCTTGAGTTCTGGCCTGGTGAAAGACTCAAGGTTGACCAGAGGCTGGTGCAGGTGGATCTGTACCAGTCCACCTGCAGGTGCTGAACTGGATATCACGGTGCCCAAAGGATACGTCCTTGGAGCCTCCCAATTGGTTGCATGTCCCTGAAGATCGAAGTACACCGCTTCACCACCACTCAAGTTGCAGGCGGCTACCATGATCAGTTGGGGTACCCGCACCAGCTGCGCGAAGACACTTGAGACGTGTGGTCGCGTGGCGGGAGGCGTAACAGGTTCCGCAATGAGGTCAAGCTCCAGGTAGCAGTAGGCCCCTGTCAACCCGTTCACTTGAGACACCCACCAGATGTCCCCACCGAAACCCGGTACCACGCCAGTGACCTTGCCCATCATACCGGACGTCCGATTGCTCCTCAAGAGCCGGTGCAACGTGGTCATCGCCAACGACGTCAAACACGGGTTGACCAGAAAAGGGTAGTTTTGGGTCAGGCCCTCCAGGTCGTCTTGCGCCCTAACGATGAGGCCAACCCGGATCTCGTTCTCTTTCATACAGGATCTACTCTCCAATGCCGCTAACAAACCCAGTTCATAGTCACTCCTCCTGGAGTAGTCATGGTGACCCGACTTCAAGAGGCGCGCACATGACACGTCGTGGAAAGGAGACCAGGACGGTGACGATCTACATGACGCCCACTGAACTTGCGGAGCTGAAACGGGAAGCATACCGTTTGGATTGCAACCCCTCGCAAGTGATGCAAATGGCCTGGAAAGAGGCGAAGGCTGAAGTCTCTTCCATGCGTGGACTGTCTTGTCCGACCTGTGAGGCTTACCACGCCCAGCGTGGCACGCCCTGTAAGGAGAAATGAACACTATGGGCCGATGTGAACGATGTGGGAAGCAGAGCCAGATGCTCACGGGCAGTTGGTTCAATACACAATTGATCTGTGCAGGATCTGAGGACTCCTGCATCGAGCGTGAGCGCTCGCGGCTCGATTTCAAACGAGCACGGGAGGCTGAGGAGGCAGCTTGCGCTCAGGGCAACTACAATTATCCCGGCATCGAAGCTGACTACCGAAGGTGGGTCAATGAATGAGGTCACCGACATCAAATGACCCCGGAAATCACACCATCCCAGGACGAGATTCGGAAAAGTCTGGTACAGCTCTATCAGGTGATGTACGAGCACACCAAGGATCGGTGCGACGGTTGTAGGGGGCCAGCTTCCTGCTGCCACCCTTCCATCTGCGAGAGTGTGATACAGGAGGCATGGTTCAAGTGGGGGTTGATGTTACAGGTAACCGGGGAACATCCCCGGCTTCCGCTCATGGGCTGCGATGGTTGCAGCGTGGCTCCACACTTGCGTCCTCTGTGTACCGTACACTCCTGTTGCATTCAGAGCGTTGGAGGAGACCCTTCCGACCCCCTGTGGACGGAACGCTACTGGGAACTTCGCAACGAGCTTTCCGACCTGGAATGGCAACTTCTGTCTCTCCGCTAAGAGCAACACCAGTCGAAGTCTTGCAGCTCCTGCAGGTCACCCATCCTTACCAGTGGGAGTCCCCCGAAGAAGGGGTGCTTCGGTCACCAGTTGGGATCGCGATAAGGGTTGAACTCCGGTGGCGCTGGCTTCCTCTGGTCAAGGTCACAACCACCGAGGGCGAGTTCTACTATCGAGCTTTGCCGTGGAGTCGAGAGGCTATGTTCAGCCGTTGGCGTTTGGACAACCTCCGCGACACCCGTCTCGCCAATCGACGGATGCGGGTCCGCCGACTCTTCAACCTCTAGATTCCACGGCCAATACCAGACCAGGGAACCATCCTTGAGGCGAACCACTACCTTGAGGACGCGGTCATAGACGTATCCATCTATGGACACGACTAGCACCTTCTCACCCAGGTTCTCCCCTTGCACCACCCGCATGACGGTGTCAGGGGCAGGATAGAAGGGATTCATTCCGGCGAACTTCATACCAGACCAAGGCTATAAACGAAATAGGGCGCGGTCAGGTAGTCTGACCGCGCCCTATTCGCTGGTGGTTGCCCGGCTATTACGCCGTGGCTTCCTCGCCCTCATCCTCGCCCTCATCCTCGCCCTCATCCTCGTACTCCAGACCGATCTCGGTCTCGATACGCTCGATGATCTTGGTGCCGACCTGCGTCCTCAGCGTGGCATCGTCGATGGCGTTGAGCTTCACAACCAGGCTGTCGAGGATGACCCCGCAACCCTTGACGAGCTGCTTGGGGGTCGCCTTTTCCTTGCCCGCCTTGGGCGACGCCTTCACGGTCGTCTGGTTGAAGAAACGAGGGCCGCTGATGGCCTTCTGTCCCGTGATCTCCTGAGCGATGCTCGTCAGGCTCTTGTGGACCGTACCGGCGTAGTCGTACTTGCCGTCGTCCGTGACCGTGACGATGTAGTCGGTGCCCTTGTAACTGCGAACAATCTGATCAGACATACTCATACCTCCAGAGTAGGGTTCCTCACCTCTACTCGGCACTGGGTGGATTTACTCTACTAGCACAGAAGAAATCTGCATGTCCAGACTTTTTACAAGGGGTGCCAGTCTTTATGCTGCCTCATCCCACGCACGTCGTCGGGAACGCCTGTGGTTGCCCAGGAGAGGTAGCCCAACAAGAGGGATGTCCGTAGCAAAGGCCGTGGCCTCAAAGCCCAGGTCGGGCTCTCTGAAGGCCACGGTGCGCCCTTCCTTGGGCATGACGGTAAGGAGTGCCTCCTCATCTGGAACAGCGAACACAATGACGGTGCCCTTCTGAGGACCGTACCTGTCCGTCCACTGATCCATCACGTGTAAGGCTTGCGCCATACGCTTACCCTCAGAGAGGTCCGTACGCACGGCGAAGTAAAGACGGGGACTCTCGTTCATGCCACCTCCGTCGAGAGGGCTGCTTCGACCCGAGGGTGCTGATCGTAACGGGTGATGCCTCCGTTGGTGAGCCAACCCTTGATGTCATCCTTGATGGATTCTTCCGGGAGATAGTCACCCGCGTAGGTAACAATGCCCTGGAGCGAGGGAGTCTCTCTACAGGTCTGCTCGCACTGATGGTAGGTGCGACCCCGCAGGTAAGAGTAGGCGAGGTGGCGATGCCTACGTTCATCCCGACTGTAGTTGGCATCCAACCACAACAGGACAGCCGTCCTCATCAGGTCATCCGCCAAGCGGGGTTCACCACTCCTACGAGCGGTGCGAGACTGAGTCTTGAGGGCACGCATCTCGTTCCTGGTGGAGAGATAGGGTGAGCCAGAAGGTTGAACCCTTCCCAGGGCCTTCCGACTCAGCCCAAATGCTCTCCCCCATTTTGTCCATCACATACTTACACATCGCGAGACCAACACCGTGCCCCTTCGCGGGGAAGGTGGGATGTACACGCTGGAAAAGTTGAAACAGTTTGTTTTCGATGACCTTCTGCTCAATGCCAATACCATTGTCCTGTAGCCCCAGGCAGATTCGGCTGGCATCAGTGGAGTGGTGATGCCACTTCCACGTCAGGATGCGAGGTTCGTTGATGTTGTACTTGTAGGCATTATCCACAAGGTTGCTCAACACCTCGTAGAACAGGGCCGGGTAAACCTTCACGTGCGGAAGGCTTTTAGGCCAGGTCATTTGAGCAGTCTTCCAGTAATGGCGACGCTGCTTGTGCTCATAGAGGTTCTGGAGCAGTGCGCTCAAGCTGATCATCTCCAAGTCTCCGGGTTCCGCTGCACGGAGACTACTGAACTGGTGCAAGGCTTCCACCACCTCACCCAACTTGATTGCATCGGAGGTGATCATCTCCAGGGATTCTAACGTGTCCTGGTTGAAGCTATCGCCATAGTCCTCGACCAATGCTCTTGCCAAACCTGCGATGGAACGTGGTGGGGATTTCAACTGATGGGCAGCAGCAGAGGCAAAAGCTTCTAGATCAAGGTTCGCCGCCTTCAGCTCCTGAACCACCCCATCCAAGATGATCTCCCTTTCCTTGTGGGCTGTTACATCCCAGGCGGAAGCGAAGATGGTTCCACTTTTCTCATGGCAGAAGGCTCGCCACTCCAACCAGATCCACCGGGTCGTGCCATTCGGACGGCAGTCCTTGTGACGGTACCGGTTGGTGAACTTCAGGAGCAGCCCAGTCTCCTGCAAAGTCGCATTGGCAGATGCGGTGTCCAATAGATCATCGGGGTGAATGAATTCTACTATGGACCACTGACAAAGCTCCTCCTGACTCCAACCCAGAGCCTCCTCCCATTCCGGGGTCACACTTGCAAATCTCTTGGTTTGCAAGTCACCCTCAATGGGGACGGTGACTTGCAAACCGGAGGTCCACCTTGAGAAAAGGGCTATCTCATCGGTTCGGTTTCGTAGTGGTCTAATCTTCTTCGCACTGGCATACGCGAAGTAGCCATCCGAAGTCATATTCCACTGAAGAAACAACCAGCCATCATCCTTGCACAGGAAACGGGCTTGAAGACCTAGAACCTGATAGGATAGGTCGCCCAGCGCCTGGAGTTCCAGTTGGAAGGCGAGACGGCCATCCGGGTGCAGGAAGGTCGACACATCCGAGGCTCGCAACTCATCGTAAGACCAGCCAGTCTCCTTTGCCCAATTGGGTGACAAGTACTTGAACCTCTGAGCCTTGAGGTCCAACGTACAAGGCATCTCATTGGACAGGTCAAGCCACCGCTGTTCGGCAAGTGCGAACTTCCGAGCTTCAGTGTAGTCCGATATTGCAAGCAGGAACCCGTAACTCTGACGGGAGTCCCGGAGGCTACACTCAATCAGGGTGTGGTCCGCCCTCAGCAACTTGAACAACCGTTCCTTCCCCAGGTGCTGAGAAGGGTTAGGTAACCCTTCGGCAAGGAGGAATTCCCGGTTGTACTTGGCCCGTTGGCTGTGGTGGATCAGACTCAGAAACGGTTGCCCTACCAGGTTTGTATGGAGTGAGATCCGGCTCATCTCCAGGTTGGCTTCCTTGATGATGCCCCTAAAGTCCACCACCAGGACACCAACTGGCAGATCCTCAAGTAGGGCACTCATTTTATCCCTGGTAGCTTTGCTCGGTTCAACCAGAAGAGACCAAGTTCTTCAACGGCTTGCTGGAAATGGGCTGGATCTACGGGTTTGACCACGTAGGCATTAGCACCAGCCTGGTACGCTTTGTCGATGTCGAGTTGGCGGCTTGAAGTGCTCAAGGCAATGGTGGGGATATATTTGAGAGTGTCACTACGGTGAAGAGCCCCAAGGAGTTCCCACCCATCCATCACAGGCATCATCAGATCGAGCAGGATAATATCAGGTTGGTCAAGCTCTGGATCTTCAAGGTAAACCAGTGCCTCCTGACCATGCATTGCAATCCTGACTTGAACATCCGGGAAGGTTCTAGCAATAGCTCGCTGAGCCAGCTTCAAGTCCGGTGGATGATCTTCCACAATGAGGATCGAGATCGCATTCTTCCTACTGCTGTTCGGCATTCATGGACCTAGAAGTCTGGTCAGGTCGATGGGAACCCCAAGCAGCTTTGCGGCAAACCATGCCGCGATGGCATACACGATCCACTTGCCACCCATGTCCCAAATCGCCTTGAGTCCTTGCGTGGCTTTTTGACGGTTGTCATCAGTCAGACCACGACTGCGAACAATCTCATTCCGATTGTCCTCCCGGTTCACCTGTTGAGCTTCCTGTCGCTCATCCTGGGCTCGTTTGAGTTGAGTGAGGATGAATTCGTACTGCTCTTTATGGCTGCTCTCTGCCACTTCCAGTCTGGCTTCAAGAGCAGAGAATGTTCGCTCTTGACGGTCAACCGCTGCAACTACATCCCGACGGAGGTCACGAGCCGAAGAGGTCAGTTCCCCTTGCAGGGCCTGCATTGTGCCCTCCCAATGGGCGAGCGTCTGCTGCAAGGTCTGAAGAGACACGTTGAGTTGAAGAAACACCTCGTGTTGAGCGATGACGTCAACTTGAGCCCGCTGCTGAGCCTGACTTGGTAGGATTGGTGCTGCCTGATCGTCGCTCAAAACGCACCTCGCTACAGCTCAGAGTGCTCAAGGATGCCAATGAGACGGTCAGCCATCGTGTCAATCGCTGGATTGATGTGCTCCCGGAGCCATAGCTTGCCTAGTGCAAGTACATGCTTGCAGGGGCCACCCCGTGCCCCCCTGCGTGACTGGTCAGGACAACTACAATTGAAGGCCCGACGTGGCTTGAAAGAGATCCTGGTCTGATACACGCTGTCAGCACCTTGCACATCACCGTGTACGGTGTTGCCATCATAGCGGGTGCTCTTCACCACCACATGCTCTGAGCGGTCCACTCGACGAGACTCACCTGCCGCAATCAAAGCGGTACACGTGCCCTCAGACAGGACCAGCTCATCCCGGTACTCCTGGACTGAAATGAGGAGCCGGTTGAGGGAGGTTGCATCATTCGCCAGCAACCACCGCTGTGCTACCCGATGGATGCTCTTGTGAGTCTGGTGACGCATAGCCCCTCTAGTGGCAGACTGCCATCTGTTTGTTGATGTAGGAGATCAGGCGGGAGAGCGCAGTGTTCCAATTTCGCAGGTCAGAGGGTACGGGCATGGACCCCATGGAGAGGATGTCCAGGATGTTCCCCGACCGCCCCTCCATGTGCGCGATGTTGTCCCGGATCTTGTTGCCCATGTCAGAGTCAGCCCGACCCACGGCCTGAGCAAGCTCTGCCGCTTCTTCCAAGGCATCACCCGCCGCAACCGGGTCACTGGCATTGAGCCGGTCTTGGGCCTCTTGAAGCTTGGCCAGACAATTCTTGAGCGCCGGGATGCAGAAGGCCACACTCTGGGTGCCCCAGGAGAAACCCACCTCCCGCTTGAGACCAATCGGGTATTGACCCTTCGGCCCATCATGCGTCCAGGCATTCTTGTACCCGTTGCGGATACGCTTCTTGTAGTGACCAGCGAGTTCTAGTTTGGCACCCCGGATGTTCTCAAACCAGAAGCGAGCGTCGTGGTCGAACTTCGCACCGTCACAACGCCCCGTCACACAAGGCTTGTCCGTGAGGGCACCCCAACGACGGATGACTCGATAGCCACCCTTCTCTTCGATGATGATACCCTCATAGAACTTGGACTTGTTCTCCCCTTCGGTGACGTTGTAGACCATGAACCCCTCCTGAGCGGCAACCTTCCGGGCATCCAGGCCCAAAGGCCCCAACACCGGACGGTTTGCTACCTTGGAAAGCACCGCAAATTTGCGGAAGGGCGAGGCCCGATCCCAAAGGGGACGCGTGATACGGCCATTGTGGAAGGAAGCCACACGGAAGGCATCCCGATCAGCAATCAAGTTGACCTGATGCTCTTGAAGAAGCTGCGCCACATGACTTTGAGTTTGCAGGCTACTAGCCCGTCGACTTCGGGCTAGGTTCTTCAGGTCAAGGGAAAGTGTCATAGGGTGCCTCCTCGGGTTCTATCGAGGCGCACTCTATCGGAAGGCTACCGAAAATCTCAGACCATCAGGTCTTTGATGCTGGGTGCAACGGGGGAGCGGCCTGTAATCTGCACAATGCCATTGGCTAGACCCAACAACTCAGCCCGCATCTGAAGAAGTGCGGCCTTGAGTTGTTCTTCACCCGTACCGGGAAGTGCCCACAGCACGGTGGAGGAACCATCGATCCCGGTTCGAACACCCGACAGAGCCAGGTGAAAGGCATCTGGCGGAAAGATGGTCAACTCAAAACGCACCCAACCCAGGTCGAGTTGATCTATCCAACTTCCGTGGCGTTCCTTTCTGATGAAGCGTCCCTTGGGAAAGGCGGAAGCGAGCAGGGCACTCACGATGGGTCTTTCCATCATTGATCGTCGCTCAGGATCAGGATCTCCCGATCCCCATCTGGGTCCACCACTGCATCAGCGGGGAGGTAGGACTTGGTCTGAATCGGGCGATGACCCCAGGTGTTTACCCAGAGGATATGAATCTTCCCCTTCCGGTGGGTGACGGTCCCTCTGTTAGCCGCAGTTGAAACCAACGCCCCTACACCTAGGGCAGCGGCAGGCATTGCACGGGGACGGTCCTCCATCAGTCATACTCCAACGAGGCAAAGCGAAAGGACCAGTCTACCTCATCCTCATTCTCGGAACGCTCCTGGGGCGCAGCCGGTTGCGAAGGTTCCCCTAACTGATTGAACCTTTGCCAAGCCTCGTCCTCTCGCGCTTGGTCAAAGGCCCCTCGCTCAGTGTCCTCACGGCTGATGCGAGCATCAGCCGTGGCCACAGCGTCCTCAATGTTCCCGCCATGGTACATCGCACCGACTCGACGGAAGGTCCAGGTGAAGGGAGGCACAACACCCTCAACGGGCGGCACCTCTTGCAGGAGAATGACCGGGACGTGTAGCCCATCCCGGCGGATCACGACCACACGGTCTCCCTTTTGTGGCAGTGGGTCGATCCCCCCTACATACACCCCCCACTGGTTCGTGGGGCCTAGTGCTACAAAGCTCATCGGGACTCCTAGGCTACGCCGCCCGCAGGAAGGCGTACAGTTCCTCCGTGAGGAGGAAGCCCTTGGTGGTGGATTCAAGCACCGCCGTTCCGCCCACCGCGAGCCGGAAGTCCGTACCGGGCGTCAGCGCGTAGCTGACGTACTTGCCGACCGGCATGAGTCCCCGGAGGATGCTCTTGACCACGCTGACCGGAGCGCTCTTGGGGGCAGGCAGCCGACCGTTGGGGGCTTTGGTGAGCACCCGCCGTTGCACCTGCAAACCTTGCAGGTAGATGGTGCCCGGAATCGGAGCCTTGGGGTCCGTCGGGTCGCCAGGGCCGGTGTAGACCCGCCCGCCGTTCACCGCGTTGCCGTCCTTGTCGGACAGCGGCTCGTACACGTGGTCGGTGGTGCTGGTGTTGTTGCCTTCCTCGCTGAGGCGAAGCGAAGCAATCAGCTCGTCCCGACCCTGCTTCACGTCCGCTGCCGTCACGGCAGTCTCAACCGCCTTGGCCCCGCGACCCTGCCACGCCTTGCGGCCCTGTGTGGCGATCAGGTCGAGGACCGCCTTGTCGCTGATGATGAGGTCGCCGTTCTCGTCGACCGCCTCCAGCATATCGGCGCTGCGCTCGCAAAGGTTGCGGTAGTTGAACCCGGTGACGACCACCGAGCAGACCGTGTCGTCCCCATAGGTGAGCTTGCGCCCACCTCGTCCCTCGCCGGGGGCGAGGCGGGTGTCCCCCTTGAGGGTCATCGTGATGCCGGTGAAGGTTGCGCCCTTGGGCGCAGAAGCCATGATGTCGCGGATGATGTTCGAGGTAGCCATTTCCTAGTCGTCCTCATTGCCCGCTGTGCGGGGTGGTTTGAAGTTTTCTCGTCCACCCTGACTACTCGCCAGCCACCGAAAGTGAACTGGGAATCGTCATGGTGTTGCGGCGGGGGGTTACTTCGTTCAGCCGCCCCCACGCTCACAAGGGCTACTCTTGAGCGGGCAGGGATGAACTGCATTTATTCGTAAAAAGGCAGTTCATTCCGTCACCGTCGAGAGTAGTCCTTGTGAGCGATTGAAAACACAAACACCCGCACAGCGGGACGGAGGACGACATGGCCCGCAGAGCAAAGCTTGACCAAACCAGCGCCACAGCGATTTCCCTCGGACTCCCCGCCGATGTGGTCGGCAAGACCGTGACGATCTATGGACGGGAGCTGACCGTGGTCGGCTTCGTCACCAGCCGGTACAAGTACCCGGTCAGCGTCAGCGGCCCGCAGAGCGGGAAGTACAAGCTGGGCGTCGCCCAGGTGCTCGCTGCCCTGGGTGGGGCGTCGCCCGTCGCGACTGCCGCCCAGGTGGCCCCCGCCGTGAGGCCCCAGGTGGGCAAGCGGTTCCGCACCGGCAACCGGGTCCGCTTCACGGCCAAGGGTCAGACGGTCACGGGGACCGTCAAGCGGGTGAACATGATCAGCGTGACGGTCGTGCCCGACGTGCCCAAGTACCCCGGTCAATACTGGCGGGTCAGCCCGGCCTTCCTGGAGGCAGTCTGATGAATGACAAAAGCGACCCTCTCTTTTACGACGCGGAGGGAAACCTACGCCCCACCGAGCAGGGGCGTATCCAGCAGGGTGGCATGGGCTACCTTCAATTCAACACCGCCGTGGTCTGGGTCCGCACATGGCTCAAGGCCCTGGGGGTGACCTACACTGAGCACGGTGACCTCGGTTGGGTGACGACCATCCGGTGGGAGGTGTCCACAGAGGACGGGCCGGTCTGGTTGAGTTTCGATCTCAAGTCCTACGGGCACCTGCTCTATGGGCTGGACGGCAAGACCTGGGACGGGATGGACGTCACCTACTACCCGCCCACCCCAGAAACGCGCTGGGACATGCTGATGCGACGCATTCAGACGATGCGGGCGCACCCTGACTTCCCCAGGAAATACTGAACGGGTCGCCCTACCTTCGGGTGGCTGGGTAGCCTACACTGAAACCAAAGGAGGCTGACATGTGGCAGGAACATCTTGAGGAGCTTCGCAAGGAGCAGGAGCCACGCCGTTCCGACTGGCAACCGATCCCGCTCCATTTGCCTCTCCCACCGTCACCACGCCCAGACCGTGAGACCGAGGAAGATCAAACCGACCATCCCAAACGTGGGGTGACCGTAATCGAGCTGTATTGAAAATGAGCCGCCCACCCTTCTACAATGACACCGACCTGATCCTGAGTCTGCCCGCACCACTCGCGGGCAGACTCATGGAGGCCGCACGACGTTCAAAGGTCACGGTGACCGCGCTCATCCTCAAGCAGCTTGATCAGTACAACCCGGAAAACATCACGTTGTCAGCCAATGGACGAACCGTCTTCGTCACGACGGATGATTGGCAGACCCTGCAAACAGAGCGCAAGGCTGGCAGAAAGATCCCGGCCATCAAGCTCCTCCGCAACTGCGCGGTGGACATAGACGGATTGGGTAAGCTGGAACTCCTGCCTGCCAAGCTCATCGTTGAAGCGATCCCCATCGAGGGACCACCCACTACGGCGCAACCTTGAACAGTGAGCGTACGCTCTCTGGATCGATGGGAACATCATGGGCTCGTGCCGCCATGGACGCCTGACGAGCCACGAACGGTCCCTCGATCAGACGTTCAGGCTCCAAACGGTACTGACAGTACAGGCCCACCGGCAACAGTTCCTTAATGGCTTCCTTGGCCAGCACCTTGGGTGATGAGTTGGGTCGCCACACCCCGTTGACCGCTGGCTCGATGACTCGCTCCCCCAACTTGACCCCTTGCACGTAGAGGGTGCCAGGAATGGGCGCACGCGGGTCTTCGGGTCGGGCCTTGCCAATATAAACCCTTGCCCCACGAATGCGGTCACCGGCCATATAGAAGGGCTGCCAATGCCCAGCCGTCGTGCTGGGCATCCCACTCAGTCCGACTCCTTCCGTGAGCACCTTGCGGAACCACGCACGGGTCTCCTGCAGAGCGATACAAACGTCGTCCACCGTGACCGAAGAATTCAAGCCATGCACGTGACGTGTGATCTTCTCGATGAACCGTCCACGGTTCAGAAGCTCGTTGAGCTTCTTGTCCGACCGGGCCACGAGCGCCCCGTACGAGAAGCCACTCCAGATGAGCACCGCGACAAGGTCGTCCCCGTAAACGACCCTGGCTGTGGCCGGGCCACGGGCATCACCCATCTTGCGGATCTTGGCAAAGACAAGGGTGCCCTGGTCGGCTTGACCCAACTCGGACAGGTTGAGCGCCACGGTGGCATCAGAAGCATTGGTTGCAAACATAATGGAACCTCCAGCTCATCTACTCGTAATGGACCGGCACTTGTTGGGTACGATGGACAGCTTTTGGAGGCACACATGAATATCCGCATCGCCAGGAAGATCGTCACCCGTTTCGCCATGACCCCAACGGCCACTCTGGGCTACACGGAGGATCAGATTCACCGTGCGCATCGTATGGCAGGTGAAGAAATGCCAACCGACCAGCTCACGGTCTGGCAAGAATTGAAGGCAGCACGTCAAGCCACCCCGACGGTCACCGCCCGTGTGGGTGTCATGCAAGTGACCGTCACCGCTGGGGATGATGGTGTGTTGGGGACTTCGGACGATGTGACAACGGTCACCACCATTCCGAAAGACCCACCACAGGATTACGCATCGATGACGGTGAGTGATTTGAAGGCTTGCGCCAAGGAATTGGGGGCTAGCGGGTACTCCACCTTGAAGAAGGCCGACCTCGTTGCCCTGCTGGAAAGCTTGTAAGCCTTGGGTGGTTGGCATAGGATGCTCCCCATGAACAAGATCTTCTTCCAGACCCTCACTATCACGCGGGTAATGCCCGCGCTATGTGAGAGGTTCCATGGACAAGTCGAAGCGTTCACTTCGACGCAGGGCTACACGCCGCGTCGCTCTTCGCCGCCACTCTGACCACCGTCGACTAGCTCATAGTCCTGACTCCTGGGCTAGTTCCTGCCAATGCGATGGCAAAGGTCCAGGGATGTGGGCCAAGCAACCCCTCTCCTGCAACTGCAGCAAAAGAACCAAGGGACGACCTCGCGTCGGCAATGGTTTGTGCAGTTGGGGTGAGCGGGAACGCATTTATCGCTGGCGAAACCAGGCGAGGGAACTCAACCGCCTGACACGTCGTCGGGAGGTTGACTGGGAGTCGGACGAGGTTGCGATCCTTTGCTGAACTGCTGGCAGCGCTCTAACAGCGAACCAAGCGACTAGCCGCTTGTCGTAGCAAAAAGCGGACAGCTATATTCTTCGCAGATGGCTTCCTTGAAGCGGCACGTCCCTTGAGACGTTGCCCTAGCAGGTAGAGGTTGGTCTCATGCTCATCCGCCAACCCTTCCAGGAAATTCTCCATGCCTACCGACAAGTCCCCGGACTGGGTCAGCACGTCCTCGATGGCAACTTGAAGTGACCGTTCCGCCCAGGCCGACCGCTTGATGGCACAAGACTCGTTGGACCAACTCGTGAGCGCCGACACCATCTGATGAGCTTGTGAGACCGGGTCAACTACATCAGAGCCGTAGGTCGCGACGAGCTTCTCTGCGAGAGCGTCAATCTGTCCGGTGGTGCTTTGGTAGAGGCGGTCAAAGAGTTCATGGTCGCCGTAGGAGGCTTCCCCCTCCATGACCCAGTGGGCGGTCCAATGGACCCAGCTGACACCCCGAAGGAGCGCCAACAAAGCACCCAGGTGAGTTGCACTTGCCCTCTTGCGTTGCACCCCGGTCACCTTCTTGCCCTTCTTGCGACCGTCCTGAACCCAACGCCAGAACTGACCAATGGGCATCGCGGTGTGCTCACCGTCCTTGTAGAACCCTGGCCGGTCGTATTGCTTCTTGTAGGCCCCAATGGCTTCCTCAACGGAATCGTAGCCCAGCATGACCTTATCTTCGTCATATGAGCCGTCCCAGGGGAGGTGCTGATGAATGACCACGACAATGGGGCTGTCGTGATTGTCCCCAACGTATACATCTAGCTTGTCACCATCGACGCCTTCGGTTCCACGGATCTCGCCATAATGGCAATGCATGAAAACCGACCACTCACCGTCCGGTCCCTTCTTGGTGCGGGTCGACCCTTTGGGATTCTCAACGTCGATCTTGAGCCCCTGGAAATCGATGAAGCCTTCAAACTTGGGCTTGCCGGGTTCAATCTTGACCGGGAAGTAGTTGGCGGGAGTCTCCATGACCTTCAGGTTCTTCGCCGTTCTGGCCGCAGGTGTGTTCACCTTGAGGATGGCGTCGAAGCCTTCTTTGGAGGTCGGCGGGTCACCTGCCAGACTCACAGCCATGTTCACCAGGGTGTCTTCGGGCACTTTCCGATCTACCGTGCGACACGAGTTGCGGTCCATACACACTAGCAGTGGTGTGTTCATGTAGACCGCTTCCACTCGCATCCCGGCATCCTTGGCCATCCTGATGTACGGTTCCCGCTTCCAGGCGTTGGTGAAGGTGGCATCAAAGTAGATGGCCCCAGCTTCCTGATGAGATTTGAGCCAGGTGCTCTTGCCCGATGCTGGGATGCCTACCAGGAGGACCAGCTTCTCAAACCGCCCGGAAGCGATGAGCTTCTCAGTCTGTGCCGTGGCTTGTGCCCAAGCCGCTTTGACACGAGGGACCGACCACACATACTCACCACTCTCGGTGAGGAGGTAGGCGTCCGGTGAGACCACCGTAGCTCGACGTTTCAAGGCTTTTCAGCCTCCCAACGTGTCGAGGAGTTCTTCCAGCTGCACCTTGGCCCGCCCTAGTTCACCAGGGTACCCCCAATTCATGTAGGCTGAGGAACCAGACTCAAAAGAACGTCGGTGGTACACCCGAAGCTTTGGAAGCCGTGCAAGCAACTTGTTGATCTCAGCATCCAGCCGGTCGTAAGCCTCCGAGGCGGTTTCCCTGTCCCTGGCTTTCATAAATCGGTGGGCTACACGGTCAATACTAGGGTCGCTCATCGGAGCCTCCTTCAATTGCTATTCTGAAGGTATAGGATGGCTATCAGGAGCCCTGCTCCTGATAGCATCCTCCCACAACAACACCCCGAAGGCTCGTGACTCGTGTGGTCCCTGGTGACCTGGAGGTAGTCGGCAGTGATGAGGGTTGACTCCTGATTCCTGATTGGTCCCAACAGGTACCCAATCAGGATACAGCCTGCCTCCACGGGCGTCCTCGCGCCACGCCTCCTCCAACTCATCCGGGTCGGGCAGGCCAATCATGTCAAACCAGCAGATGCCGTCTTCCCCAGTCTCGGTGATCTGATCCAGGGTGATGGTGACCCCCTGAGTTGCCGCAGCCTCGATGATCTGGTTCACCGCACGGGCACGCCACTCGATGTACATTTTGCGGTAGGTCTCCATGACGGCAGGGTGCATGGCCCCGGTTGCCCACTCTGCCTCCAGGAATGCCTGACAGGTCACTTGAGCCAGGGCAATCCACTGCTTCGTTGTTGCCTCGTCCGCTTCAGCGGTCATGGCACGGATGGCCTCCATGTTGATGGGTGAGACCTCCTGGTGGATCTTGATTGGACGTCGCTTGCGCTTCTCGACGACGTAGTGGGGCACCTGCGTGACCCGAACATTTGGCTTTCTCATTTCTCAACTCCTGGTTGTGGGGCACGCCAGGGTAGCGATGCTCCGTAATCGAGGTTCAGGATTCTTCATGGTCTGCCCTTCAGTTGTTACGGGCCTTCAAGGCAGCGACCAGGGCCGAAGCTTCAGTGGGGCCTCGCCCGATGACACTGTTCAAGGTTGGGTAGGTTTGGGGTAGCCACACCACCCACTCGTCCGGTGAGAACTTGTGCCCACGTGCTCGTGCCGGTGGGGTCACATGAATCGAGTCACACCCCCAGGCGCTCCGCACCAGATGCAGTAACCACCCAAGTGTGGCGGCATCACGGAAGTCGGGGAGCCATTCAACGAGCGGGTCACCGGCCAATTCCTTGGCATACCGCTCGTGGGTGTCCCCATTCAGGTTATCCTGACAACGGACCCAATCGTCGGGTTGGCCTTCTTCGAATCCGAAAAGGAGCATTCCTGCCATCCACCTCCACCATGTGCAGGTGACAGCGATGCGTCCTAGGGCGACCCAGTCTGACTCCTGCTGGTCTATCGGAAGATGGTCACTCATCACTTCTCCATCGGTCGTCGGACAACGACAGGTTCAGCCCCGCAAGCCACGTCTTGATTTCCTCGATCATCTTCACCCCGACGTTGGGCCTCCTGTGCAGGTCGCGTTCCTTGAGTACGACGATATCGCCCACCGTGAGGCCCCAAAACGCATTCTTGGCCCTGACGCTAAGGTCCGATGCGGCCACTGTCAGCGACAGTGTCTCATCCAGCGCGAGGACCGGGGCACACAACTCACAACTCCAGTCATCACAGCACTGCGTGAGCAAGCGACGTGCAGCTACGTTGAGGTGGAGGAGTCGAAGGATGTGGCCGTGCATCATTTCCCATCCCCCAGCACTCAGGGTTAGCCAACAACAGTTGTCAACACCAGGGCGAAGTAGACTGCGTATCCGAGCATCGCGAGCGTCGCTGTGATAACACCTGCCCATGCCATCACTGCGGAGGACTTGCTCACGTCGCCGTTGTGGACGGCAATCAAGGCCATACCTCCTAGGACAAGGGCGAGAACTCCCGTTCCATAGCCTACGCAACAGAAGACCCCCGGCATTGTCACGATCCCGAGAATCATGCTAGCCACGGCCATTGCGCTGACGCGTCGTTGCACCTCTTTCATTTGATCTCCCTTGTCATGTTGACCGTTTAAAGCCCCGTGAGCATTACAAAATCCTGACGGGAGGGTAGGCTTGTTCAAGTAGTCTACTCCTGGCGAAGAAAAACGAACTCTCTTTCTGAGAAAAGAACCATGGAACGAAGAGCATTCCTTGCGAGCACCATCGCGGCTGGTGTTTTGACCACCTTGCCCCTGGTGGCCCTGGAGGATACTCAGGGGCACTTCCTCTTGACGACCCTGGGACTGGGGATTCAAATCGACCTGATCCCCGAAATCCTGACCGACGGGGCATTCCGTTCCGCTAGTTGGGACGACCTTGAGAACGGGTCCATTTTCCGTCTTCGGTTGCCCGATGGAACCCTTGACGCTGAGGGTACACCCCAAGAAGTGTGCGTCGCACAAGGCCGAGCACATAAAACGCACCTGCCTAATGGGAACCCCACCCTCATGGTGCAGTGTCGCCCCTACCACGAGGTTCGAACATGAGAAGTCACGGCATCGACATGGAAATCACCGCCAACATTGACGAGGTGATCCAGAAGGTCGAGGAGTCACGGGCACGTCATCTGGCCGCTCTTGAGGCAGCCCAGGACGGCTACAAGCTTGAAGTTCAGGAATGGCTGGAAGCCAAAATGGCTGAAGCCAAGACCGGGAAAGTGGTCTCCTTGTCCAATTCCCTGATCCCACCCACCAGTCAGGTCGAGGTGTACGACGAGGCTTTGGCCACCTTGCAACTGCACCAGAATGGTGGGGCCAAGCAGATGGACCTGCACTCAGGGCAGGTGCGTTGCCTCATTCTGGACAAGTGGGACTGGAGTGCAAGTTGGGGGACCAGCAACGCTGGTTACATCAACAAGTCCAGGTCCGTCCGCTAGCGTTCCTGACAGTCCCGCCACTCCTTGCACTCCTGAGTCCCTTCCGGGTTGTCTGGCCCCAACACCCGGCTTGAGGTCAGCAACTCGTAAAGCTGTTGTACCCCGGCCATGGCAAGGACATCAGATTCTTCCCCAGCCGGGGCGTCATCCAGGTACTCCTGATAGACAGGTTGAAGGACCGTGGCAAAATGGGCTGCGTTGTCCCCACGGATAAAGACCCCCGGCCAGTCCTCACCGAAACACATGGGGCCGGTCTCAGGACGGACGGTGATGTCAATGGGTTCATCCGGGGCTTCACGTCGCCACCAGACTACCTCATGCTCTACCTTAATGCCCCCTCCCAGGGATTCCCGCATGCCATTGTGAGCTACAAGGGCTGAGGCAGAGAAAGGCTCCCAGCCCTTTCCTTCGGGCGGCAACTCTTCTTCAAACACGTCTTGCCGGTAGATTTCCCAATGCATTGCTCTGAATCCTCTGAAAAAAGGTCGCCCCACCCGAGAACCTAGGATCGGGTGGGGCATGAAGGCGTCTGCCAGACCAGAGCCTTCTCACCCATATTGTGTACCGGAACCACACTCGGTGGAAGGGGTCGTTGCGTCTACTCCCCACGTGGGGAGAAGGAACTGACTTTCTGAATTCAACTTGCATCTCGCTTGAAGGTCGCGATCAACCTTCGATCCAGGGCGGCGAGATAGGGCACACCGAATTCGCTGACCTCAAGCTCATCCACCAGCCGTGGTGGGAAAGTCTTGTCCGTGATCCAGGGTGCGTACATAGCGCAAGGTACGGCGAGCGCGGCCACCGTGTCCACGTCCCCCGTGAGGCTCACAGCGTGATAGAGCACCTCGGTCATGGTTTTGGACAGACTCAACACATGAATTGCTGCCCGCACACAAGGCACCCCCTCGTTGGGGATGGAGCTAGCCGCCACTGGCGACTGCCCCCAATCCCAACCTGGAATCTCACTGTTCAAGCCTGAGATCAAGGTCCACGGTGAGTCCACTTTACTGTAATAGAGCAGGTGGAACATGAGCGCTGCCGCTTGCGCACTGGTGATGCCTTTCATTGTGGCGTGGGTGATGGACGCGTGCAGGATGCTCCGATGTAGCAACACGGAAACGTCTCGTGTCAAACCTACCGGGATGGACCGCATAGCGGCACCGGCTCGGTAACTGTTGGGTCGAATCCGCTCCAGGAAGTCCCCCGCATCCTGACAGCTATCCAGCAACGCCTTGTAGCGTGAAGCGTAGCCAGGACGCTCGTCTTGCTTGTATGCGGCGAGCAACGCCTTTGCGACACCCATGGGCGTCCACATGTCCTTGAGCATGACCGCAGCCATAGCGATGCTGCTCTGGGTGTCATCTGTGTAACACCCCGGCTGGAGCGACGTGTGGGTGGGGTTCTGAACGTATCCCTTCTCGGGGTTGTTGTTGGTCACCACGAAGGGTTCCGGTGCGAATTCAAAACCCGCACCGTAGGCGTCCCCCAGGGCTATGGCTTGTAGGATCATGTTAAGGCTCCTCCACGTGGGCTACTCCCAGGGATCTCTTCTGGAACTGCTTTTCTGCTCGCAAATGCAGTTCATCTAGTCCGGGTTGAGAGTAGACGTGGTGCCATGCAAGATTTCCGTTGCACCACAGACCACTACGCTACCCTCTACGCCCGCTGGTTAGCCCGTCCTGGGACTTTGCTAGACCTGGCGGGGTATGAGCCCGGTCAACGGGTGCTAGACCTTTGTGGGGGCACAGGGGCCGTCAGTCAGGAATGCCTGCGACGTGGGGCGAACCCATCAACGATCATGCTCGTTGACCTCAACCCCCGATGTTCAGAAGCATGAACATACACGTTTGGCGTCTTGTTTGGGGACCGCATCCCTTCACCGAAGGCATTGATCGGGCGGGCGACTTCAAGTCCAGGTATGCACAGGCGCAACGGTCTGTTGTGAGTGGGCTTGGTATAGACGACGATCAACCATCGGCGGTTGTGCGGGCAAGCCTTGACTGCTCCGATGCCAACGCCGACGAGTTCTTTGAAAAACGAATCCGCAAAGCTCCCAAATCGAACCAGAGCTACCTGTGCATCATGTACTCAGATTTCGTTTGCGAGTACCCAGGAAGAATATGACCCTCCGAACTATTCAAGGTGGCCCTGACTCGCCCCTGCAACGAGGTCGGGCTGACTATCTGTGGCTCGACCCTGGGGGTGTCTTACACACCAAGCTGATGGCCATCGGGGTTGGCAAGGACGAAAGGGGTGACCCCACTCCACTTGTGCCTCGTACCACGCTTCGCAACGAGATCATTCTTTGCCCCGCACACGTGATTCCCAATCCCCTGTTGGAACAACCGAGCTTCTTGGTCCTGTGTGAGACGAGGGACGTGCAAGACCACTGTCTGGAGTGGAACCACCGGGCCAAGCTACGGGCGCTCCTCAAGGCAGGGGATCGTTCTGGTCAGTGGTGGGGCTTTCGGCAAGCCTTCATCTTCAAAAGCAACCTCACGTGCTTTGCAGATTCACTGGTCGGTGAACGGTTCTTCGGAGCCTGTCTCGACGCGGGCCTGCTCATCCACAGTCGTAGCTCCGTACACTTCAATCTAGGCCCCCGTGGCTTCACTATGGCGGACGACAGGGATGCTACAGCGGTTTTGGTAGCCGACCATCTGATCTTCGCCCGATTCCTCCTTGAACGCATTGGGCTTGCTCATGATGCATTCCCAGCGTTCCTCCCCATTGCCGCCTATGTGTCTACTGGCCCCTTGCGGGCTGGCATCTCCGGGTCGGCTGAAAGTATGGCCATCCAGCTGGAAGGCAGGTTCCCGGAAAAGACTTTGGACGCCAACCGGGGAGGAGTCCGCTGCCTGAAGATCCCAAGCGAGTTCACAGACCCCTACCGGCTCCTTTCAGAGCTTGTGCCCTTGCTGGATCGATAGCTCCCGGATCCCCCCTTCAACCCCATCAAACCTCAAACTGACAAGTCACCCGTTCAGCACGGGTGACTTTCTCTAGCTATCCGCTGGAGACCCCAGAGATCTCAGAGCCCCAGTTTGACTGTTCTCAATTGGAGTTTTCTTGTACAGGGATTGAGCAAAACCGTATAGATGACGCACGCACCGCCCTCCATGCGGAAAGCGGACGTGCTCAAAGGTAAGAATCAGGGAGTTCAGAACCTAGAATGGTTCTAGAGGGGTGCAGGGTTCGGGGGCATAGAACCCCCCTATGTCCTGGGATTGACCTTGATCGTGATCGTGATCTTCCCGCCTTGTGCCAATAGCTCTTTGATTCCGGGCAGTTGCGGGTTGGTCAGGTTGGCCTCCAACGCATCCAATCGGGTCATCAGTTGGTCGACCAGGGAGGGTTGGTCTATCACCTCCACACCTGCGTCGCCTAGCGGGATAACCTCGGTCGTCACCTGGGGTGCCTCGGCAACCGGAAGTGGGGCCACCTCGGGCGTTGGGAGTTTGCTCGGGATTGGCTCCGCAGGAGTCTCCGCTTGCAGCAGAGCATCCACCAGAGCAGCTGAGGTGAGTTCCCATCTTCCCGCGTTGATGGTTTTCAAGACAGGGCTTTCCCAGAGCATCTGGAAGTCCCCGACCCCTCCCCCCTTCTGGTAGCGCTTCTCTGCACCGCGATAGTTCAAGAGAAGGTAAGCCCACTCGCCCAGGACAGCCATGCGTGCCTCCCGGTTCCAGGCGTTGTTCAAGGTCCAGCCGAAGACCGCCCTGAACCGTGGGGCAAGGACAGTATCAACCGGCCAGTCTCCCCCATCCGCGTACTCTTGCCACACCCGCTTCAACCAGGACACGCTAGCCCGGTGTCGCTCCGCCTGGTAAGGTCGACTCTTGATGTTTGTACGCCACTCCTGAATCAAAGTCGTGGCCAGATGGACCACTTGTGACAGTTGAAGGGTGCTGGGGATCTCGTTGAGGACTCCAGCAACTGCCTCCCGAAGTTGTTCCGGGTGTTGATGGAGTTCGGCGTTGTCTTCCAGAACCATCACCACTGCGGAACGAAGATCGTCCTGGGGTACCTTCACAGGGGCAGGAGCAGACACCTTGGACAGAGTCTCATTGAAGTCCTCCGCTGAGAATGGGGTGCTCGTCCCGAATGCCATCTTGAGGGCGGCTCTTGTCTCGTCCAGAGCGGGAGCGCGGCCCCGTTCCCGCTCTTCGGTGATGAAGGCAGCAGCGACCCCAATGACCTTGCTATGGGTTGGTCGCTGGGACACGTCGTTTTTCAGGGGTGGGAGGATGCCTTGCATTCGCAAGATAGGCTCCGCCTTGCACCACTTACGAGGGACCGCAGCGCAAGGGATGCCTGCCTTGTCAGCAAGGTCACGCGCAGCGTGATACGCCCCATGTCCTGACATGTCCCGGAAGATCACGACCCCGTCACACCCAGCGGGCAACTGAGTTGGGATATCCTGATTGGATCCATCCGCACCGGGTGAATGCAACAAGATCGAGATGCCGTGTTTCTTGAAGTGTGTGACCGCTGGGCCATTGAGGACAAAGTCCTTGGCTCCACCGACCACATAGATTTGTTGAACTGCTTGCAAAGCACACCTCTTGGTTGTGAGTCTGAGCCATCTACTCCAACCAGGGTAGCTTTGAACTGAAAAAGATTGACCTGGTCGCTTTGCCCTACAGGTGAGGTGTCCAACAGGCACGACAACGGGCCTCGTAAGCCCCTGTGCCGCCGACAAACACCTGACGCGACTCCTTTACCAAACGTTGGCTTCGGAAGGCGTCAGCGCCACATTGGGTGCATACGGCGGCAAGTTTCGTCACCTGTTCAGCTTGAGCGAGGAGTTGCAGGGTGTTTTCAAAAGGTGTGCCCGCTGAATCCAGGTCCAGTCCAGCTACGATGACCCGGCAACCTGTGTTGGCTAGTGTGATGATGAGAGGCACGATTTCCTCATCGA
The DNA here is from genome assembly GCA_937910685.1 of uncultured bacterium. Classification (GTDB taxonomy): domain Bacteria; phylum Planctomycetota; class UBA1135; order UBA1135. Next base: position 5,996 of record CALEMP010000137.1, on the reverse strand, counting down.
AGAATTGAACCTCATCAATCCCGATGACTTCAAATCCACGTCCCGCCTTTTCAAGACTCGCGACCGTTCGACAAGGGAAAGCTTTCAGGCGTTCCCCATTGTGAGACCTCAGACCAGTCAAATCATAACGGTCGTCTGAGGCGTGTTTGAAAGCCCCTACCGTTTTCTTAGCCAGTTTAGCACGACGGAGACGACGGATCAGCTCTTCGGTTTTGCCCGAGAACATGCCTCCAGTGATCAGTTCAATATTGCCCATGCAACAGCTTTACCCATCAATGAGGGCAAGCGAAGCGGGCAAGATACCTTGAAGCGATGCGACCTACCGATCCTCTGGGGTCACACACGACGGGAGCGAGATTCTTTCGCATAGCCCGTATCCGCTGAGACAACTTCAGGGCGGATTCCTGATCCAGAAAAGACTCCATCCATTGACGAGCCTCCTCCGCAACACCTTCGGCAGCGTCACGACAGATGCCAATCTCATCAAGAGCCGCAGCTTCCTCTGCAAAGGCTTCAATGGTGAGGAGATGTTTGATGATGCAGTCGGGGCAAATCTTGTAGGGGTGTCCTAGATGGTCCTCAAGCAAGGTCATGTGCTTGACGGCCTCTCTCAGAGAGAAAAAAGGGTCCGACAAAGATCTCCGCTCACCGGATCCTTGTCGCACCCTGAAACGCCTGGCTTGATGTCTTGCTTGCATCACCAGATCCGTTGGATAGGACGGATACCGGATGCCTATTCGACATCGGGAGCCTCTACACCCTTGACCCCAACTTTCACATCGTACCCTGCGTCACGAGTGGCTTTGACCGCCTTCTCCAGGTCCAAAGCTCGCATTCGTTTCTCACCAGCAGCCACGTCCCGGATTGCCTTACGCTGCTCCGCTGTGAGTCGCATATTGCCCTCTGCGGTCATCTGCCCGGTATCACGGTCCTGACGACGACTGGTAAGTCCAGTCATCCCAGGGATGACCGCCCGAACCAATGCAGGGTCCATGCTTTGAAGTGCAATGTGCCACCGCAGATCGTAAAACAGTCCTACCTGAGCGATGAGAGGATTGCCTGCATAGACCACGGGCATCCGCTCTTTGTAGAGTTGCAACCCCGCACGGGTTTGAAGCTCCAGGTCGAAGAACCACACAGGCATCGCAATGGCCGGTCTGGTGAAAGACAATCGGAACTCAACCCGGACCCGAAGGTCACCGAAGGCTACAACCGGCTTGTTCACAACCCCCCAGCCGTGAACGATGACCTGGAGGTCATCCGCTTCGATCAATCGAGCAATGACCTCCTGCTCGATCTCCGTCATGGGGACGTAGAGACCGGCACCCTTGCCACCTAGGATATTGCCTTCACTCATCGACAAAGCCTCACGTAACATGCTCTGGGTTTGCCCAGACGTGTACCGACAAAGAAACGGACCCTCTCCCCAACGACCGGTGTCCTGCCATCAAGGATCTCACTGGCATGTAGATAGTGGGATTGGCCATCAGAGGCGGCAATGAAGCCATAACCTCGATGAGGGTCGAAGACTTCCACCTGACCTTCCAAAGCTAGAGGTGGAAGGATACGGATGACCTTGACAGCTGCAGGTGCCTTGCTTGTGGTGGAGTCAGGTTTGTAGGTGACGTCAACCTCCTCACCGACAATAGGTGAAGGAGCCGTAGTCACCCACAAGCAGGGAGCACATTTGGTGCAACGAGGAGTCTTCCCCGGCTTGCCTGGTTGAAAGGTTCCCAGGTGGAAGAACACCTCTTGACCGTCCAACCCTGCAAAACCGTAAAGGCGTGCAGGCACATATTTGAGCACCCGCATCCTTAGTGTGACCGACACAGGGTGCCTCCGCCGCTAATCTTCAGTGGCGTCGTCTAGCAACTCGATGATTTCAGCCTTGGTCATGCTCTCATCGGCCTCAACACCCAACTGATCTGCAATTGACAGCAACTCAGCTTTGCGGTTCTTCACGCTGTATTCGACCACTTCCGGCTCAGGCTCGACGATAGCTTCCGGCTCTGGTTCCAGTTCCGGTTCCGGCATTTGCGCCAGGGCCTCTTCCACGTTGGCAGGCAACTCTTCCACAGGGAGGAGTTCTGCATCAGGACGCGGCGGCTTGTCCGCCACAATCTGACGCATACGAGCAAAGGGGGGCTTGTAACTACTCATGACAGGTTCCTTCAGGCTGAGGCACTTTGAATGACACCCTTGAGGAAGGCCACAAAGACCTGTCCAAGCGTGTCTCCGACCTTGGAGAAGAAGTCCCTGGCCGCACTCTGCCGGTCAGCCTCAGCGTTTTGCATCTGAGCAACGATGTCACTCGCTACTCGGGGACTAGCCCAATCGATGTCCGGGGCCTTCCCCGCAAACAAATCATCGAGGACCGCTTGTGCCAGAATCAAACCACCAGGACCATTCTCCTCGATGGCATCAGCGATGAGCGCAAGCACCGTACGTTTCCACGGCTCCGTGGCATCACCACTCAGCTCATTGAGCCTGGTGACCGCTTGATTGATGGCCTCCTCACCCACGATGGGGATGAGGCCCTCCAGCATTGCCTTCCAATCCATCACTTGCCTCCTTCTTCAACAGCTTCAGTGGTAGGTGCCGCAGGCAGTGGACATGTCGAGAGCGGGATCACCGGGGGCTCCTTCGCGGGGCGCTCCTCAAGGAGTCCCGCATTGTAAAGGGACATCCCCTTGTGCCACTCATGACGAGCTTCCACTGTCAGCAGCCAATCAGCAGAGACCTCACAATCCTTCTCAATGAAGGTACCCGCTTCCGTACAGGTGCAATGAGCCGTGACGAACTTGCGAAGCAGTTCCGCTTGATGGGTGGCCCAGCTGTTATAGAGGTTCAGCTCCGTCTTGTAGACCTCCGTGTCCCGAACCACGTGTTGGTCACAAGCCACCAGGAGCAAAGAGAGGAACAGTCCAGAGATCAGTAGTTTACGCACGAGATACCTCCGTTCACGTTTGGAACCTTACCCAGCGTCTTCAGAGTCAGGATCACTTTCCAAGGCTTTCATCAGGTCGTCGTAGTCCTCTGGGGGTGCCAGAGGTGCATTCACAGGAGGCTGCTTTGTAGGTACAGGAGGAGGCTTGGATGCCATCTGCACCTTGCCCTTGGCATCCACCACAACGTCATGACCACCTTTAACAAGAATCTCAGCAATCCTTGTATAGCGATCTAAACTTGCTTGGCCGAGAATATAGCCTGCCTCGATGAACCCCGCGACTATCACGATGGAGATCACCAAAGCTCCAACGATAGTATCGATGGAGCTATTCTTCATCCCCATGAGGATCACTAGCAGGAGTGCCAGCTTCCAAGTCGCCTCTGCCAGCAGATATGCGATGAACTTCTTTGACCCCATCGGCGTTTTGTCAAACGTCGATGGTTGCTTGACGACTGGTGTGGACATCAATTCCCCCTTTGAAGGAAAGAAAGGGCGACTCGATTGATAGATGCCCTGACAGAGAAGGCATAACCAGGGTGGTTCCGAAGATTCTTCGCCACGTACCTCATTTCAGTGAGACTCCAAGCCTTACCCAACGGGGAACGTGCATTTCGCCCCACGAAAAGGATGAACTCAGCACCATCAATCCCCCAGGGAAAGCTCGGCACAGTGATCACATGCCATTTGCCTTGAGCATTGGACCAGTGAAAACTGAACCCCTTGGTAGCACCCTTCACCTTGGAGACCTCTTGTGGTGAAGGAACACCCCGCAAGACCCAATCGTTGAGAGCTTGAGTCAGGGAAGCAACATCCCCACCAGACTTGATGGCACACCAACCCTTTGGGCGGTTTGCTACGAAATCCAAGGGCTCTGATTCAATGGCTACCCGTTGAATCTTGCGTGCAGTTTTGCCAAAGGTTTTCATCCCAGCAGGGGTTAGATTCACCTCAATGTGACCCTTCTCTCCGATGTCCACAGAGAAAGTCCCCTTGCCAAACTCGCTTTCTAGTTTCTCCTGGACTTCCTTTGCCAAGGGGTCAGCATAGTCTTCTGCCCAACCTTCATCGTCCCAACCATCACCATCGTTGCCATAGTGGTCTAGTCTCTGACGATTCAGGGGCTCCACATCCCAATAAGGGTGACGTTCGTCATAGAAATCCACGTCCCTATGGCGTCCACCAGTCCTGGTGCTCATTCCTTTGAGGAATCTGGTCACCTGCTCGGTTGAGAAAGCCCTTGGCTCTGGGGTCGTCTTTTGTTCCTTGATCTTGAACGCCTTCTCAGCTTCATTGACCCGTGGCTTCACATGTGAAAGGAGGAGCCTTTCTAGGACTCCCTTCAGAGCCCTCTTGGCCCCCTGAGTCGGAACCATCTCCCTCTTCAATTGTTTGGTGCCTAAGTATGTCATGAAGAAGGTGTTTGTTGGGTCAACAAGCATAAGGACAGACAAAAAACTCTTTTTTCCTTGGTCCTGTGGAACGGACCAGTAACACCAGTTGTCACCCTCCACTGTATTCTGCTGATGGGTAGGCCCTGTGTACCTGGATTCAATCTGGGACTCGACCCCCCATTCTTTAGGGATGGAATCAAAGTAGGTTTGAAGCTGCTTTGCCCCCTGTGCAAGAAGGGCTTTGAGCACTTTTTCTTGTGAGGTTGTAGCCATTTTCAATTCCCCCCAATACGAGTGCCACCACGCGGTCCCGCTGTGCGGACCCCCTGACGGTTCCACCTATTCTGAAAGTCATCCCGGATATCTGTGGGATCCACCTGCATGTATTGAGCGGACCCCGAAACCATAGCTTCTAGCCGGGCACGCTCCAGAGGAAGCATCGAGGGGACAACCCGCTCAAAGCTCTCACGAGCAGCAGGGATACGGCGGAGGAAGGAAATGATCTGCTCATCCGTGAGTCGGGGACGGTTTGAATCATCCCCCTCAACGCCCTTGAGCAGATTGAGTCCAGAGTTGTTGTCCCACCATTCGGCCATACCGCTGCCCCCTGTCTATCTGGGGAGCGATAGGACGAAAAACGCTTACAACCCGGATCGAAGAATTTGAGCAGCGTGGAATCCACCTTTGGCGAACAGACTTCGTTCGATGTGGAAGCCTGCCGCGTTGGGGTGTCCACCACCCCCGAACATCTTCGCCACCTTGGACACGTCCACACGGTCTTCAGATCGCAAACTGATTTTGATCATGTGCGACTGCGCACCCTCGTCGTACCACGTCGCACTGAAAGGGGCATCGTGCTCGACCACGAGGTGGTGGCCAAGCTCGGATATGTGGATGCACGAGTTGACGACGGGGATCCTGCAGACGCCACCAGCACCGTCAGGCATGTCCCACCAGTCCACCGAACGTGCGATGGCACGCACGTCCTGCTCTTGCTGTCGCAACAAGGCCCTGCCTGCCTCGATGAACTCCATGGAAGGTAGAACCTTGACGGTCCTCTCCCACTCGTCGAACAGCGGGAACATGGTAGGTAGGTCGAGTCCAAAGCTCCCCATGTAGGCGGACACCGCCTTGCTCTCTGGCAGCTTCCACTGCCAGAGATCCCGGTCCTGCACGTAGTCGATGAACCACAGGCGCGATGTGGCCCTGCCGCCTAGCAGGTAGCACCACGCCATTACAGCGCCCGAACGATTCAGATCAAACGCGACGTGATGGTGCCCGTCTTCGCGGAGGATTGTGAACCCCTGTCCGTTGTCTCGCCACGGCAGCTTGGGAAGCTCCTCAACGCACCGCTCGACGGCGGTCTTGTGATGGTCGAGCAGCGTCGTGTGCCCTGGCCGCGCCAGACACGACGCGACGCCGTGAGGCGGCGGGCAGAAGTCCACGCAGTAGAGATCGTCCTCCGACCCGATGTCAGGCAGGGGGTCGCCGTATTTGACCGGGTGGAAGGCGACATACGGATGGAACACGTCGCTGAACAGGTCCGAAGAACCGTCGGACCCGATGGATGTTTCCATCGTCAGGCCAAGGAAGCGATAGACGCACCACGCGGCGGCGAGGCCGTCCATGCAGTTCGCGTGGTAGAGAATGTGTGT
>CALEMP010000136.1 GCA_937910685.1 uncultured bacterium | reverse complement strand
CTCCAGGCTTTTGGAATGACAGAAGTTCGCCAAAAGACTGGGTTGCTGCCAGCATTAACAACTCTTCCTGGAAGCCTAGAAAGAAGAGAAAGTCTGCCGAGAGCTTCAACACGACTCCACCCGCGGAGCCATCAGAGACCACGGATCTCGACTGGAAGAAGCTGTTGGGGCGTCCAAAAGCATGGGGCCCGAACTTAATCGGCTCTCCGCGTCCATTAAGGAGTTCAACACTGTCCAGCTCTGAGAGCTTGCTGCTAGTGGCTAGAGCCCCCAACCTAGTGGCGAGTGCCGCTGCAATCTGGGACCTGGGAGCGATGAAGCCAATCCAATCACGGAGAAACGTCATCCGGTTGAGAACCCGGATATCAATGGCGGGGCCACCCTCGCCACCATCGGGATCAACGAGCCAGCAATGTATCGGCAACGAATCAGAACGGCCAAGCACGGCAATTGTGCCATACCGCAAGTTTGCACTGTACGGGTAACTGTCGGTCGCCTCCGCAGCACGTATGGCAGTCTTCTTGCCGACAATATTCCCCTTTTGTGTACTCAGGGCAGGTGTCCTGTCGCGCGCACCATCGGCGACGGTCCCCTTGTTCTCCACTTGAACGATATCACGGCCATCACTCGCCACTGAAGGGTGCAGTCCGACTCCATAGTCGAACACTTTCTTGGCGCCCCGGCCTCGTTGCTCAGGAATCTTGTTCCAGTCCAGTTCGGAGAAACCATGAATCCGGTTGATGACCGACAACCCCACGGCCTCCCCGACATGCTCGATTACAGTATTGGGAAGAGGGTCCATCTCACGGTTCACATGCATCGACGCGCCATCAAACACAAGCCACGGATCGAGTAGGCTAATTGCGCTGTTGATACGCCTACCGAGTTCACCATACGTGCCAAAACCGGATACGCTCGGGCGCCTTTGATGGAAGAGGTAGTGAGTAAGGAACTCGGCGACAGGGATGCACACGCCTCCCTGAACCAACTCAACCATCTTCTTTCCCGTCGGATAGGCGAGTAACTTCTGCTTCTCTTCATCGTTGTAGAAGTCGACACTGACGGAGATGCTCGGCTGCTGAATTGAGTCAAAGGTAACTTTGGGCATAGCTACTAGCGAGTATGTGCGGACGTGGCCTTGGGCTGGATCAAAGTAACTTTGGCTCCTGCGTTCTCCGCAACTCTAATTGCGAAAACTATGCAATCCACGTCCAACCGCTTCGAGATCGTGACGTGACTGAAAACTGTCGACATGAGCCCTATGCCAGATTCCGGATGGCTCGGTGTTGCCCCCGTTTCATTCGTACTTGCTTTGCCGTCGAAGGACGGAAGGGGCCTTCCGTTTGACCACCACCGGCTCGATTCATAATCCGGCGCGGTGCCTCCTCACCATTCACGGCCTCACACGAATCAACCTGAAAGCCCACTTCCACAAGAACCCGCTACCCACTCACGCCAAGCCTCGTACAGCATCACCATAGCCAGAGTGTCTAGTTCGCAGTATCGAAGAAGTGCACTGCGGAGAGCACAGCGTTCGAGATCGGGCATTTCGGAGAACTGCATTCGAGTGTAGGCCGTCATGGCGGCGCCGCCGTTGGCGAGTTCGTCGTCACTGCCAAAGAAGCCTGAGCGCTGGGCAGGAGTCAGGCCCTCGAGGGGGGGCGGGAGCAAGGCATACGGATCACGAACGGTGCCGTCGGCTTTGAGTTCAACCCACTGCTGCGCCACAAAGTTCAGGCTTGGAGCACCTTTTTCTGAACCATAGGTGGGCGCGGAATACTTTGCGCGCAGGTAGGAGGACCCCTGGAGGACGGCCGGCAGCACCTTCTTCATGGAAACGGAACCGGCCATCGCAGGATCGAAGTAGTAGTTCTTAACCAATTCGCACATATCCACCATGTCTCGGGACGGAGTCGGCCATGGGGCGAGACTCGAAGAGGATGGATGAGAAATGGACTCGATAAAGGCAAGGAGGGCAGGATAGTCATCGGGAGGACTGGCGTGCCCAGCAAGCTGGGAGTGAATTGCAGCCAGGATCGTGTTCTCGTGAGAGGCGTAGCGGAAGATCGTGCCGTCGTCCTTTTCAAGCTCACCCTTCAGGGCTCGAACGAAGTCAAAGTTGGGGAAGGCCCCTACTCGGGAATCAATGTACTGCCCAATGTGCGCCACCCGACCATCTTCAAAGACGGCATGGTGGGAAAATTGGAATGCCAACTGGCCGTACGGTGAACAACCGGCATGCAGTGGAATCGCGGGTGATGCGGTCTCAAAATCGATGAAGTGCAGGGGATACGTCCACGTCGCCATTTCGCGAACCAAGGGCTCAACGCGTAACTCCCGAGAACTACGCCCAGTTTGAACTCCGCGAACCTGAAGCCACTGTCGCTCCTTTGCACTGATCGCGTCACCGGGGACATTGTCGTAGCCGATGTCGTCGATCCCAACATCGAGCATGCTCGCCTTGCCGTCGCGGATTAGACGGTCCTTCCTACGGAAGTTGCCGATTTCCAGAACAGAGGGGACCTCAAAGTCTCCGGCCTTCCAACCTAGGGAACGGGACCAGCATTCCTCGAACCCGCTCTTCATGCCCTTCGCTATTTGCTCCCCGGTGGCGCCGAAACTGCAGTCGCCGCACATCGAACCTATGGGAACGTGAATCTTCTCGTCTCTTGCGTAATTCAATGACAGTTGATCCACAAGGTCTCCGAAGAGCTGATCCCCATCGGCACCGTGGTTGCTGGCTTCTAGAAGACCATCCACGAGCTCGTCAACCGGGACTATTCTTAGCAGCGGCGAGGCTCGCTCTTCATCGCTTAGCGCGGAGGAGACTCTCACCGATGTCACGCCCCCGGGCTCCTTCCGGACCCGGTACCTCTGATGCATGCCATCAATCCAGCACTTGGCAGTGCTGTCAACCAGCATGAGGCTTGCTGTAACTCTGAGATTCGGGAGCGCACCGACGAGAACATGCTTTTGGAATGCTACGTCTAACAAGTACGGCTTCCAATCCGACTTGATCGCTCCGGCCGCCGTACAGAATTGGGACGCGTCCCCCGTACCCACAGACCTAGCTTTCACCTCGATCAGTTCCAAAAGGTCTCCACGCTTCACAAGCACGTCAACGCGCACCAAGAGATTCTCAAGGACAATGGCTGCCTCAAAGATGGTGACGTGCTCCCGCTCCAATAGTGCCCTAGTTTCTTCCAGGGCGTCGGCCTCAACCAGGGTGTCCACCAATGTGCCGTCTGGAAAGTAGCAGCGAGCCAACGCCCCCACCTGCATCCCTCCTTCGGCGAGCGCGGCGAGAAAGGGGTCCACCGTAGAGTTATCCGGATAGAGCTGAGACTTACCCGTGTAGAACAGCCTGGTAGCGCACTCGCAACCGAGAACGAACTTGGACTTTGTTAGACGTCTAGACATAGCAAGACAAGTTGAATGGGAAGCGAGAGGAACGAGGAGCGCCTGTAGGCAAGTCAGGCGACACCACTCCGAGTCTACGCTGCAAGGGACGCGATCGCATGTGCACCAATCTACTCCCCTCACCTGGCGTCTCTCCAGTGCCGGTTATTAGCTCCGCGAGGCATGACCCCCGAGATAATAGTTGTGCTTCTCACAAAAACCTTTCCGCTGATTGCGCAGTCCATGGCAGGCCGC
>CALEMP010000135.1 GCA_937910685.1 uncultured bacterium | reverse complement strand
GGCGGCGGCGGCGGCGGTGGCGGCGGCGGCGGCGGCGGCGGCCACGACGGCGGCGAAGCCCCCCGTGCTGTCTACGACGGTACTAGCGTGGTGGTCGGATCGTCTGTGGACATCGACCTCACGGCCAACGACTCGGACCAGGACGGAGATCTCGACCCGAACAGTATCTTGATCGGCCAGATGCCGGGTCAGGGTACGGTCTTGATCCTTGGCAACGGCTTGGTGCGCTACACCCCAAGTGTAACCTCCCAGTCCTCGGACGCCTTTACCTACACGGTGGCGGATGATGCGGGCCATAGGTCCAACGCGGCCACCGTTGGCGTGGCGATCACCGATGCGGGTGGCGGTTCTGGCGGAGGTGGGTCTGCACCCACGGCGAACTACGATGGGGCTTCGGCCACATCCAACACGCCGGTGGTCATCGACCTCGTAGCCAACGACACGGACCCCGACGGAGACCTGGATGCGGAAAGCATCCAGATCACCCAGTGGCCCGCCCACGGCACCCTGGAAATCCTTACCGGCGGCACGGTGCGCTACACCACAAACCTCGGGCACAATGGCTCCGACACCTTTAACTACACGGTGTCAGATGCAGCGGGCAATGTCTCCAACAACGCCACGGTGGGTGTCGCCATCAACTAAAGGGTTGACAAATAATGACAACGGCGCATCCGGGGATTGTATCCCCGGATGCGCTGTTCATATGGCGCTCGTCCACCGCCCTCACCCATGACACCGATTCGGTCATCGGTCAAGTGCATCAGTATGGTCCCCTGCTGCAGCACCGATGGGCTGAGCGGGGTATCTTTGCTTATGCCCTCTCCCCTCCTGATCATAAGCCTGTTCCTTTGCGGCTCTGCACTACCCCAGGACCACCATTCTCACCCATCGGGTGACCTGCAGGCTCCGGTTGAGTCCGCTCCACCCATAGATAACCCGTTCCAGAAACCCGAACAAACCAAGGTGACCAGCCACTGGGGTGCCAACTATTTTCCCAATGTGGAGCTGACCAACCACAGGGGCGAGAAAGTTCGCTTCTTTGATGATCTGATTGAAGGCAAGACCGTGATGGTCAACTTCATCTACACCACATGCGCTGACACGTGCCCCCTGGAAACCGCGCGCCTAACTGAGGTGGCCCAAATCCTGGGTGACCGCATTGGCGATGACATCTTCTTCTATTCGATCACCATCGACCCCGATCGGGATACTCCCGAGGTCCTGGCGAAGTACCGCGAGCAATTCGGCGTAGGCGAGGGCTGGGATTTCCTGACCGGTAACGAGGACGACATTCTTCTCCTACGAAAGAAACTCGGTCTTTATATTGCCGAAGAAGACAAGGTCAACACCGATCACAATGTAAACCTGCTCCTGGGGAATCAGACCACGGGCCAATGGATGCGCCGGACCCCCTTCGACAACGCCTACGCCTTGGCCGCCCAAATAGGCAGCCGCCTCGGGGATTTCCGAGTCCAGCGAACGGGAACCGCGAGCTTTGAAGAGGCTCCCATCACCCTGCCTAACCTCAGCCGAGCCGAGAACCTGTTTGCTTCACGCTGCGACGTATGCCACCGCATCGGTGTGGGTGACGGCCGCGTGCGCATCGGACCCAACCTGCTGAATGTGACCACCCGTCGGGAAAAGCAGTGGCTCCAACGTTGGCTTCTTGAGCCTGACGTCGTGCTGGCTGAAGGCGACCCGATCGCCATCGGCCTAAGAGCCGCTTACAACGACGTGCCCATGCCAAACCTGGGCCTCAGTGAAGACCAAGCGGCCATGCTGGTGGGCTACCTGGAAACTGAAAGTCGCCGGGTGGCCAAGGTCGAAGGGAACGCCCTGTTGACCGAACTCAAGGACAAGCCTGTCATGGAGTGCTGCGAAAAGGACGAGCTGGGAACCATTGCGGGCAAGGAGAGCATTGAGTCCGAAGTGATCGGGGACTCGCAAGTAGATGACGAAAAGGCCCCCAAAGAAACACGCAGATTCCCTATCCCCTTCTGGCTCGGCGGCGCCTGTGCGCTGGGCGCCCTGCTGCTGCAGAAGAGGAAGCGGTAATACGGGTCCAGGCACATTACGCCAGCCCCATCAAAGAACCCTCCAGTCCATCGGACTGGAGGGTTCTTTGATGAGGTTGGCGTAACAGGCCAGGCCTGGCGCGAATGATCCTTATTTAACTAATGATCCTTATTTAACTTCAGCCGCGTCGACTTCGGCTGCTTCGACTCAGCCGCGTCGACTTCGGCTGCTTCGACTTCGACCGCCGGAGCTTCGACTTGCGTGCGCTCGACGAACTCGATGATCGCTCGCTCACCACCATCACCAAGGCGGCGCTTGGCCAGCTTGACGATACGGCAGTAGCCGCCAGCTCGTTCCGCAAAACGCGGGCCCAGAATATCGAAAAGCTTCTCGACGGCCTCGGCGCTACGCAGCTGGGCAAAAGCCCTACGGCGATTGTGCTGGGTGTCGATCTTGCCCAAGGTGATCAGCTTCTCGACCACGGGCCGGATAGCCTTAGCCTTGACCTGGGTGGTAATGATCCGCTCATGATCAATGATCGAGACGGACATGTTTTTGTACATGGCTTTACGGTGGCTTGCCGTACGGCCCAGTTTAAATCCTTTTACGCGGTGACGCATGCTCTTGCTCTCTTCAGTGGGATCGATTCAGGGGAATCGACACCGGATGTAATCAGTCAATAGTCATTCCCAGGGAGAGGCCGTGCTCAGCGAGCTTGGCCTTGATCTCCGTCAGGCTGGTTTTTCCGAGGTTCTTGAGATTCATGATCTCGCTCTCGGACAGGTTCACGATGTCGCCCATGGTACGCATGTTGGCGCCATCAAGGCAGTTGCGCGCTCGCACGGAAAGCTCCAGTTCGGACACGGGGACCGCGAGCAGGCGCTGCAGTTCCGTGGTCTCTTGGGTTTCCTCGGGAACGGTGCCACGGTCGGCAATTTCCAGCACGGGATGCTGGTCCGAGAAGTCCCGGTCGATCAGGAACGGGTTCAGGTGCTTGCGATAGATTTTGGCAGCTTCCTTGAGAGCCATTTCCGGGGCCACAGTGCCATTGGTCCAGATTTCCAGGATCAAACGGTCGTAGTTCGTCAGCTTGCCGACTCGCGTAGCCTCGATCGTGTAACGCACCCGTTGCACGGGGGAGTAGATCGCATCCATGGGGATGGTCCCAAGGGCTTGGTCGTCAGTGTGGTTGTCAGCAGCGGGCACATAACCGCGGCCGCGGCAAACCTCAAACTCGATCTCGAGGTCGCGGTCCATGGTCAAGGTGCACAGCACCAAGTCCTGGTTGACAACCGTCAAGGACGAAGGGCACTGCACATCAGCGCCGGTCACGGGACCTTCGGTGGACTTGGAAATACGGCAAGTCTGAGGCTCATCCGTATCCGAGCTCAAGCAGAGCTGCTTCAAGTTCATGATCAGGTCGGCCACGTCTTCATAGACGCCGTCCAAACTGTCGAACTCGTGGTTGACACCTTCGATCTTGATCGACTTGACAGCACAGCCCTCAATCGAGGACAGCAAAACACGGCGCAGGCCGTTGCCAATCGTGTGACCAAAGCCGGCCTCGAAGGGCTCGACCACAAAGCGACCAAAGTTGGCCGTCTGGGCAGCCTCGTCCTCGTGGACGCGGCTGGGAAGTTCAAAGTTACGCCAGCGGATTCTCATACTGTTTCTCCGGGTTTCAGCTCGTGGCTGAGGGGAACGGGGGGGGAACGTTCCCTTTGGATGATCGGATGAAGATGCCGAAGCTCGAGGCCTCAGCGGGATTATGACTGTGGTTGGACTTACTTGGAGCAGAGCTCGACAATGAGCTGCTCTTGGATCGGGAATTGGAAGTCTTCCCGGGTGGGCAGACTGTTGACCGTGATGGTCAAGGTGTCTCCGCTGACGCTAAGCCATGCGGGTGTCGCGGCACCTTTACTCACCTCAAGGCTCTCAGAGACGAGCTTCTTGGTGTTCTCCTTGCTGCGCGGGGTCACTACATCACCAGGACACACCTGGTAGGAGCAAATCCCCATGCGCTTACCGTTCACCAAGAAGTGCCCGTGGTTGACCAACTGCCGGGCCTGGGCCAGGGTGGTGGCCATACCGGCGGTCAGCACGAGGTTGTCCAAGCGACGAGTCAGAAGCATCAAAATGTTAGCTCCCGTGTTGCCCTTGAGACGCTCGGCCTCCTTGAAGTAGATCATGAACTGACGCTCGTAGACCCCGAAGACGCGCTTGAGCTTTTGCTTCTCGCGCAGGCGGACACCGTACTCGGTGACCTTACGTCGGGTCTGGGCGTGGACTCCGGGCGGGTAGTCACGGCGCTGAAGAACGGCGACTTTGCCGCTCGATGTGTTTGCCCCGAGGAAGAACAAGTTCATTCCTTCGCGACGACATTGTTTGATTTTGGGTCCGGTATAGCGGGCCATGGTATTGCTCTTGGTTAGAAAGAGGTGTTAGGAAAGGCTTAGACGCGACGGCGCTTACGCGCACGGCAGCCGTTATGGGGAATGGGCGTGATATCCTCGATCGAGAGGATGCGCAGACCCGAATTAGAGAGCGCACGCACGGCGGACTCGCGACCAGAGCCGGCTCCTTTGACGCGCACAATGATCTCCTTCAGGCCGTGGCGCATGGCTGCGCTGGCTGCCGTCTCGGCTGCCCGTTGGGCAGCGAAGGGGGTGCTCTTACGAGTGCCCTTGAAGCCGACGATGCCCGCCGTGCCCCAGGAGAGGGCGTCTCCGTTCGGAGACGTGATAGTGATGTGGGTGTTGTTGAAGGTCGCCTTGATGTGGGCAATGCCACGGTGGACGTTCTTCTTCACCTTTTTCTTGGTACTTTTGGCCATGATTGAATGCTGGTTGGTCGTTGACTCTATTGGTTACTTCATGCCCTTCACGGACTTCTTGCCGGCAACCGTCTTGCGGGCTCCCTTACGGCAACGGGCGTTGGTGCGCGTGCGCTGACCGCGAACCGGCAAACCTCGTCGGTGACGTAGGCCGCGGTAGCAGCCGATGTCCCGCAGACGGGTGATGTCCATCGCCAGTTGCCGGCGAAGGTCACCCTCCACCTTGTAGGTCTTGGTGAGGTGGGTCGCCAACTCAGTGGTTTGTCCCTCAGTAAGGTCGCGGGGCTTCATACCCGGGTCCAAATTGAGAGCCTTGCAGACGTCCCTTGCGGTCTGACGTCCCACGCCGAAGACGCTGGTCAGTGCGATTTCAAGTCGCTTGTTGGTGGGGATGTCGACCCCGACGATACGTGCCATACTAAATGTTGGTTATTGCTTTGATGGATGCTTGGATCAGTGCGCTAGAGCTATTTGCCCTGGCGCTGTTTGTGACGGGGATCTGCCTTACAAACAACCCGGACAACTCCGCGTCGTTTGACGATTTTGCATTGTGTGCACATGCGCTTGACACTGCTTCGTACTTTCATCGTCTTCTCCTTCTTCTTCTGCTGCCTGAGCGGCGGCGTTCGCCGCGACAAACTATGCGTCCCTTACTAAAATCGTAAGGTGACATTTCAACTGTGATCTTGTCACCGGGCAGAATACGGATGTAGTGCATCCGCATTTTCCCGCTGACATGGGCAAGAATTTCGTGACCCGATTCCAACTTGGCTTTAAAGCGCGCGTTGGGCAGAGCCTCGGTGACTATGGCCTCCACGGTGATGGGCTCTTCTTTGGCCATCATGCGGCTGCCTCCGTAACGCAGACCTGACAGGCCTCGAAGACCTTATCGGGGTGCTGGTTTCCATTCACCGCGCAAACACCGCCTTGTTGGCGGTAGTACTCGGCGACCGGAGCGGTTTGTTCGTGGTAAGCGGCCAGGCGCGTCCCAACCACTTCGGCGGTGTCGTCCGCACGTTGGGTAAGGGCCGTTTGGCAATGGTTGCAAATGCCGGCGCTCGTGGGAGGATTGAAGCTGGTATGGAAGATTGCGCTGCACTTGGGGCAGGACTGACGACCAATGATGCGTTCGACGATCAACTCGTCGGGCACTTGAATGTCGATGACCACACGGTCTTCTCCCCCATCGAAGCGCTGCTGAAGTGCCTCGGCTTGGGCGACCGTGCGCGGAAAACCATCCAGCAGATAGCCACCGGCGCAATCCGGCTGACCCACGCGATCGAAGAGCATGTCGATCACCAAAGAATCAGATACCAATTTACCCGCGTCCATGAAAGTGCGCGCCTTTTGGCCCAACTCGGTTCCTTGGGAAAGGTTGGTGCGGAACAGGTCCCCCGTCGAAACATGCGGCAGACGCAAGGACTCCGCAAGCCGCGTGGCTTGCGTTCCTTTACCGGCTCCCGGAGCTCCGAGCAGAATGAGGACCGTACGTACCATCAGTTCGTTCCACCCCGGGCCTTCGCCCAGCCAGCGCCAGCCCCTTCAGTGGGCTCTTGGGGATCACCGTCGTAGGCCTTCATGACCAATTGGGCGTTGAGCTTGTCCACCAATTCCAGGGCAACGCCCACCACGATCAGCACCGAGGTGCCTGTGACGAAGTACTGCATCTGCTTGGTCATGCCAGAGTCCTTCGTAATGAAGGCGGGCAACACTGCGACCACCGCCAAGAAAGCGGCGCCCACCATGGTGATGCGGGTCAACACATTGGACAGGTATTCGGCCGTCTTCTGCCCCGGACGGATGCCCGGGATAAAGGAACCATTCTCTCGCAAGTTGTTCGCGATCTCTTCAGGCTGGAACATTAGGCGGTTCCAGAAGAAGCAGAAGGAGAAGATCAGCACCAAGTAAACCGAGACATAGATGAACCCGGTCTGGTCCTGGAACGCATTCTGTAGGCCCGACCAACCGAGCCACTGGAAGAGCACCCCGGGGATCACGAACAGCACAGAAGCGAAGATGATGGGCATCACGCCCGCCATGTTGACTTTGATCGGCAGGTAGTGGCGCTGGCCTCCGTAGACCCGACGACCGCGGGTGAGGCGGGCGTACTGGATCGGGATTCGGCGGGCACCCTTGTGCATAAAGACCACCGCAAAGATCGTGATCAGCCAGACAGCGCTGAGGAACAGAATCACTTGCCAGAAGTCAGGGCTGTCCTTGATGGACCAGAGGCTGCTGGGCAGGCTGGCGATGATGCCGGCCATAATGATCAACGAGGCGCCGTTGCCGACCCCGTATTCGGTGATCAGCTCGCCAATCCACATGACCAGCAGAGCACCCGCGAGGAGTGCCGTGGTCACGATGAAGAACAGCGCGACCGGGTTGCCCGACATGCTGGGGTCCACCAATTGGGCATTCGGCATGAACACCCCGGTGTAGATGAAGATGGCCTGGACCAAGGCGATGGGCACCGTGGCCAATCGCGTCCATTGGGTGATCTTCTTCTGGCCAGCAGCGCCTTCCTTAGCCACGGCCTCAAGCGCCGGGGACACCTTTGTCAGCATCGAGAAGATGATGCTGGCCGAGATGAAGGGCATGATGCCAAGGGCGAAGATGGTGGTCTGCCCGATTGCCCCACCAGACAATGCGGAGAGCAGGCCAAATATGCCCTGATCTCCTGCCTGCTTCAGATATTCCGGACTCATGCCGGGGATCGGAATTTGGAACCCTAGCCGGTAGCAAACCAGAAGCCCGAGGGTTCTGAAGATGCGTTGGCGGGTTTCCGGTATCCGGAAGAGCTGTAAAAATCCTTTTTCCACGTGGGTGCTGGGGGCTAGGAGTCGGAGGCGGCGGAATCGGAGTCGCCTTCGGTGGCTGCGGGTAAGACCACAGTTCCTCCGGCAGCTTCAATTTTGGCTTGGGCGCTCTTGGAGCACTTATCAGCCTGGACGGTCAACTTGGTGGTGAGCTCCCCATTGCCCAATACCTTGAAAAGCGGTGTGTTCATGCTGACCAAGCCAGCGTCAATCACTGCCTTCAGATCAATGGTCGTGCCGTCGTCGAAGTGGTTCAGAAGATCCACGTTGACGATGGTGTATTCCGTACGGAAGCGCGCGTTGGTGAAACCACGCTTGGGTATTCGCCGATAGATCGGCATTTGGCCACCCTCGTAACCAGCACGGCGGCTGGCACCAGAACGGGCGCCACGTCCCTTGTGGCCACGACCAGAGGTCTTGCCACTGCCGGAACCGATACCACGACCAATCCGTTTGGATTTCGTGTAGGGATGACCCTTTGAAAGAACTGTCTTGAGATCCATAATCGTAATTCCTGCCTATGCTTTAGAGTTCGACTCCACGCAACTCAGCAACCTCTTCAGGTGTGCGAAGCTGGGAGAGAGCGTGCAAGGTGGCCTTGACCAGGTTGACGGGGTTGGTAGACCCCAGAGATTTGGTGAGCAGGTTGCGGATGCCGGCCATTTCGGCAACGGCGCGCACGGAAGCACCAGCGATAATGCCGGTACCACTAGAGGCGGGGATCAGCTTGACGCGGGCAGCGCAGTACTCACCGACCACCTCATGGGGAATCGATCCATCCTTGGTGACAGGAACGCTCTGCATGTGCTTGCGACCGTCTTTACCCGCCTTCTCGATAGCGTTCGGCACCTGCCGAGCTTTGGAGAAGCCATAGCCAACGTGACCGGAGCGATCCCCGGTCACCACCAAGGCGGCGAATGAGAAACGACGACCACCTTTCATGGTGGCTGCGCAACGGTTCACGCTGAGCAACTGGTCGTTCATGTTCTGCAGTTCTTCCACGGCACCGTGGTCGAGATATTCAGTAGTAGGCTTCATAACTAGAACTTGAGTCCACCCTCCCTGGCGGCTTCAGCAAAGGCCTTGACGCGGCCGTGATAGGTGAATGGTCCGCGGTCAAAGATGACCAGCTCCACGCCGGCGTCTTTGGCCTTGCGTGCTAGCTCGGTGCCCATGATGACGGCCCGCTCGACTTTGGTTTTGCCGGAGAGGACATCCCCCATAGCCTTGGCAGTACTCGTAACGGCACAGAGCGTACGGCCCTGCTTGTCGTCGATTACCTGAGCAGAAATGTGCTTGTCCGTACGGTGTACGGAAAGACGGGGACGGTCGGATTCGCGGCGAATCCGGTTTCGCACGTGATATCCACGGCGCTTGGTCCGCTTGTTGGCGGCAACTGTTTGGGACTTCAACATGATTAGGTACCGAAGCTCTTGCCGGCTTTGCGACGAACGTACTCGTCGGTGTAACGAATGCCTTTGCCCTTGTAGGGCTCGGGGGGACGAACCTTGCGGATGACGGCAGCCATTTGGCCAACGGCCTGGCTGTCGGGTCCACGAAGAATGATTTGACTGGGCTTGGGGGTCTCGAGCTCAACGCCGTCGGGCATTGTGAAATCCACCGGATGGCAGAAGCCAATGTTGAGGGTCAACTTGTTGCCCTTGGCCTTGGCGTTCCAACCGACACCGACGATCTCGAGTTGCTTCTCGAAACCCTTGGACACGCCGGTGATCATGTTGGCGATCAGGGCGCGGGTCGTTCCGTGCATGGCCCGAGCAAAACGCTCGCTGCCGGTGCCGGAAACGGAGACCTGAACGACATCACCTTCAACAGCAACCTTGACTTCGCCGCGCACGGGAATGGAAAGGTTGCCTTTGGGGCCCTTGACCGAAACCTGAGCTGACTTAACGTCAACCGAGACTCCGCTAGGGATGGAAATGGGGGCTTTACCGACTCTGGACATGGCTCAAGTCACCTCGGCGAGAACTTCGCCTCCGACGTTTTCGACACGGGCCTTACGGTCCGAAATAACACCGCGAGGAGTGGAAAGCACCCTGATGCCTTGGCCCCGGAGGACTGGCTTGAGGTCTTCGACTCCCGCGTAGACCCGACAACCGGGCTTACTGATGCGGTCGATGGTACGGATGACGGTTTCGCCGTCGATGCCGTACTTAAGGTTAAGGCTCAGGGTGCTGCAGGGGCTGCCGGGCTCGACGTTGTAGTCTTGCACGAAGCCTTCGTCCTTCAGAACCTGGGCGATACCAACACGCATCTTTGACGCGGGCATGTGTACTTGTGTTTTGCCGATTCGGTTGGCGTTTCTAATACGCGTCAACATGTCGGCAATAGGGTCGGTCATCATGATTAATATTCTCCGTTTACCAAGAGGCCTTACGCATTCCGGGGATTTCGCCCTTGTGGGCTGATTCTCGCAGGCAGATTCGGCAGATGCCGAACTTGCGGTAGACAGCGCGCGAACGGCCGCAGAAATTGCAGCGCGTGTAACCCCGTACCTTGTACTTGGGGACTCGCTTGCTTTTGTTGATCAGTGAGGTCTTGGCCATGAAATTTTAGTGTTTGGGCGTCGTAGTCGAAGCTTACTTGTTGCCGTCGGCGTCCTTATCGATGAAAGGCATGCCCATCTGCCGAAGAAGGGCATAGCCCTGCTCGTCGCTTAGGGCACTGGTCACGAATGTCACATCCATTCCCTGGGGGAATTCGATTTGGTCGAAGTCGATCTCGGGGAAGACCGATTGCTCGCCCAACCCGAGGGTGTAGTTGCCACGGCCATCAAGCTTGGACTTGACACCGCGGAAGTCCCGGATACGGGGCAGGACCACCGAAATCAACCGGTCGGCAAATTCCCACATACGCTCGCGGCGCAGGGTGACCGCGCAGCCGATGGGCATACCTTCGCGCAGCTTGAAACCTGCGATGGCTTGCTTGGCGTTGCGGATGGTGGGCTTCTGTCCAGCGATCTGAGACATGTTCTTAGCGGCAGCTTCGACCCGAGCCTTGTTCTCAACGGCGCCATTGACACCCATGTTGATCACGATTTTCAACAGCCGGGGGGCTGCCAGGTCATTACCAATCGAGAACCGCTCCTTGAGGGTCGGCAGGATCTCTTTGTTGTATTGTTCTTTAAGACGTTGAGTCATCGGTTGCTCCTTTGCCGCTGTTCAATTCGCGGCATTGCCATGTGGCTAGATCAGTCCTTGGAGGGACGCTTACGGGCGCCTTTGCCGGTTTTGGGGTCCACCAGCATCACATTGCTGGCATGGATCGGTACTTCTTCCTGAATGCGCTCGCCCTGGGGCGTTTGCTGGGTCGGTTTACGGTGCTTGGTGCGCATGTTGATGCCACTGACCAGGACGCGGTGCCGATCGCGGTCCACTTGGACCACTTGGCCGGTGCGCCCCTTGTCGTTGCCAGCAATGACAATGACGTCGTCTCCTTTGCGTAGCTTCATCAGATGACCTCCTCAGCCAGCGAAACGATCTTCATGAAGTTGCGTTCGCGAAGTTCGCGGGCCACGGCACCGAAGATGCGGGTGCCCTTGGGGTTGCCTTCAGCATCCACCAGAACCAATGCGTTGCGGTCAAAGCGCACATAAGATCCGTCGCTGCGACGGATGTTCTGCTTGACCCGGACGATAACGCCCTTGACCACGGTGCCCGTGCGGACCTCGGAGCCAGCAATGGCCTTCTTGACGGAGGCGACGATGACGTCGCCAAGACTGGCATAGCGACGGTTTGTTCCGCCGAGGACCTTGATGCACTGGACTTCTTTTGCGCCGGTGTTATCCGCCACATCCAGGTGGGATTGCATTTGAATCATGAGGACACCTCTTCAGTGCTCGCGGCCGGGGCTGCGGGGGGGGGAACCTGCTCGCCCATAGCCTCTACCAGGTCGGCAGTGTCGGGACGGCGGACAACGCGAATGAAGCGCCAGCGCTTGAGCTTAGACATGGGACGGCAGCCCATAATCTCGACAATGTCCCCCACTTGAGCTTCGCTGTTCTCATCGTGGGCATGCACTTGGCTGTGCTTACGGATGTACTTGCCGTACATGGGGTGACGTACGAGGCGCTCGATGCGCACCGTCAGCGTTTTGCTGGCGGCGGTGCTGCGCACAACCCCTTGAAGGGTGCGGCGGCTGTTTCTGGAATCTGTCATTGCTGGGGTTCCTGACCTCTAAGGCCTTGGACACGTTCGGCCATCACCGTTTTGACGCGCGCTACGGAGCGACGGACGGTACGGATACTGGAAGGGTTTTGGATGTTACCCGTGGCCGCTTTGAAGCGCAGGTCGTGGAGCTCCTTGTTTAGACCATTTAGGTCAAACGCAAGCTCGGCGTCCTTCTTGCTGCGCACTTCTTCAATCTTCATGATATTTCGGGGGGGGTTGCTCGTGAACGATCAGACCGTTTGGAGGCGACGCACCATGCGCACCTTAATGGGCAGCTTGTGGGCCACCCGCTTGAAGGCCAGCTTGGCCTTATCTTCGGGGATATTGCCGATCTCAAAGAGGATCTGGCCAGGCCGCACGGCGGCTGCCCAGTAGTCCACGTCGCCTTTACCTTTACCCATGCGGGTTTCAGCGGGCTTGGAGGTGATGGGCTTCTGGCAGAAAACTCGGATCCAGATCTTGGTGGTGCCTTTCAGGATGCGGTTCGCCGCAACACGGCTTGCTTCCAGTTGACGGCCCGTGAGCCAGGCGGAGTCAAGGGACTGCAGGCCCCATTCGCCGAAGGCCACGCGGTTTCCGCGGGTGGCGAAGCCTCTAAGGCGACCTCTATGCACCTTACGGTGCTTCACTTTGTTGGGCAGATAGGCCATGGTGATTCTCTTAGGTACTAGTTGAAGTTGAGTGTTTTGGTGACGTACTTAGACCGTGTTTTCAGCGGGGCCCGCTGGAACGACGGCGGCGGCGACGGGGGCCACCACCATCCGCACGGCCAGCGACGGCAGAGACGGTGCGGTGGTTGACCTTCTGACCACGGTCAATGTCACCCTTGTAGATCCAGACCTTGACTCCGACGATGCCGTAGGTGGTCTTGGCCGCAGCAGTGCCGTATTCCACGTTGGCCTGAATGGTGGACAGGGGCACGCGGCCTTCACGCTCGGTCAGGGTTCGTGCCATTTCGGCACCGCCCAAACGACCGTTGATTTCGACCTTGATCCCAAGGGCGCCAGCCTGAATGGAGGTTTGCACCGCCTTCTTGACCGCACGACGGAAAGCCATCCGGCGTATCAGCTGATCGGCAACCGCTTCAGCCACCAAACCCGAGGACAACTCAGGACGCTTGATCTCGTGAATCGTGAGGTGCACCGTCAATTCGACAATCACCTGCAACTCGGCCTTCAGCTGGTCAATCTTGACGCCCTTGCGGCCGACGAGAACGCCGGGACGCGCGGTGTAGATGACCACGTTGACTGCATCGGGGGTGCGCTCGACTTCGATGCGCGGGATACCGGCGGAGCCGTACTCTTTGAGTACATGCTCACGCACGCGACGATCCTGCAAGAGGCTCTTAGCGAAGTCCTCCTTGCGGCAGAACCAGCGGGAAGCCCAGGGCTCGATGATTCCCATGCGGAAACCAGTGGGGTGAATTTTTTGTCCCATACTATTTTAATGCCTGTTGAGGGCTTCAGCCCTCGAGGGGGCGCTCCTTGACGATCACGGTGAGATGGCTGGTCTTCTTTGCCCACGGCATGGCGCGACCCTGGGGGCCGGGACGCCAGCGCAAACGGTTCTGCAACATAGGGCCGTCGTCGGCACGCACATCACAGATGTAAAGGTGGTTTACGTTGACCTGCTCGTCATGGGAGGCATTCGCCATGGCAGAGGTCACAACTCGCTTGTAAAAGGTCGCTGCACGTAGGGGCGAGAACTCCAAGAGGTCAAGGACCTCGTTGCAGTTCCGGCCACGGATCATGTCCGCTACAAAGCGCGCCTTGCGCTGGGTAATGCGCGCAAAACGGTGCTTGGCCACAAAGGCGGGGGTTGTTTCGGTGATGGTTTCGCTCATGAGATTATCCGCTGAGGGTTTGGCTTATTTGCCAACCCTGAGGCCCTCTTTCTTGTTGGTGTGTCCACGGAACGTGCGGGTCACTGCAAACTCGCCCAAACGGTGCCCCACCATGTCCTCGGTGATGGTGACCTTGATGTGCTTGCGGCCGTCGTGAACCATGAACACAAGGTTCACGTACTCGGGCAGGATCGTGCTGGCCCGTGCCCAGGTGGTGATCGGGCTTTTCGTGCCCGAAGCCTCCATGGCTGCGACCTTCCTGGCCACACTGGGATCGATAAACGGTCCCTTTTTGATGCTGCGTCCCATACTGTTTTTGTTCCTTTTCGGTGCTCGCTAGGTGAGTGTGTGCTGGTTCGAGTGACCCGTGGGTCAGCGCTTTTTACGGCCTCGAATGATGAATGCGTTACTGGGGTTGCTTCGGCTGCGGGTGCGGCCGCCCTTGGCGAGAACCGCCGTGGGAGAACAGGGGTGACGACCGCCTGATGTACGTCCTTCTCCACCACCCATGGGGTGATCGACCGGGTTCATAGCAGTACCACGCACGTGAGGGCGACGGCCCCGGTGGCGGTTACGCCCAGCTTTGCCGAGCTTGACGTTCTGGTGATCGGTGTTGCCAAGGCGGCCAACGGTGGCACGGCAGGTGCCGTGAACCTTACGCAGCTCACCCGAGGGCATCCGGATCAGGGCGTACTTGCCTTCGATGGCCTGCAGCTGGGCGCCACATCCAGCCGAGCGGCAAATCTGGCCGCCGCGACCGGGAGTCATCTCGATGTTGTGAACTGTGAGACCCAAGGGAATATCATTGAGGGCCATGGCGTTGCCAGGGAGGGGATCAGAGCCCGGACCGTTGGAGATCGCCTGCCCCACCTCTACCCCAAGGGGACACAGGATGTAGCTCTTCTCGCCGTCTGCATAGTGCAGCTTGGCAATGAAGCAAGAGCGGTTGGGGTCGTACTCGATGGTGGCGACGCGTGCGGCAATGCCGTCCTTGTTGCGCTTCCAATCAATCAAGCGGTAGCGGCGCTTGTTGCCACCACCGCGGAAACGGACCGTAATCCGACCGCGGTTGTTCCGGCCGCAACTCTTCTTGAGGGGACGCAGGAGACTTTTCTCCGGTGTCGTGCAGGTGATCTCTGCGTAGTCCAGCACGGTGCCGTGACGACGGCCCGGTGATGTTGGCTTGTATTTGCGGATGCCCATGTGATTTGCTCTTGGTGCTAGTTAGCGCTGTGCTGGGTTGGTGGACTAGAAGAGGTCGAGGGAGTGTTCGGGATGCAAGACCACCATGGCCTTTTTCCAGTCCGGGCGTTTGCCCTTGGCCCATCCACGGCGACGGTCCTTGCCGCGCACGGTGGAGGTGTTGACCGCCTGAACCTTGACGTCGAAGACCTTCTCGACGGCTTGGCGAATTTCGACCTTGCCGGCGTCGGGCGGGACGCGGAAGTGATAGGCGTTACGGCGACCCATGTCGTCACTGCCCTTCTCGGTCAAGATGGGGCTGCTAGTGAGACGGTAGAAACGTTCCATTGAAGTCATGCGGTTTCTCCTTGGATGCCAACCCGCTGAGCAAGTTGCTCAAGAGCAGAGCTCTCGGCGATGATCAGGCCACCGTTGATCACGTCCATGGCGCACAGGTCGCTTGAGACGCGAACGTTGACACCGGGGAAGTTACGGAAGGACCGATATAGGGAATTGTTCGCCTGGCCAATCACCACGCAAGCGCGGCGGGGGTTGCCCAGGTCAGCCAGCACCTTACGGGCAGCTTTGGAAGACGGGCTGCTGAAGCCACCCAGATCTGCCACCACCACCTCGTCATCGGCCAGCTTGCCGGCCAGAGCCGAGCGCAGGGCGACCCGACGGGCCTTGATGGGCATCTGATAGCTGAAGTCCCGGGGCTTAGGTCCGAAGACCGTTCCACCACCACGCCAGATGGGCGACTTCACGTCACCCGCTCGGGCACGACCGGTGTGCTTCTGCTTGAAGGGCTTCTTGTTGGTACCCCGAACTTCGGAGCGTCCCTTCGTGCTGGCGTTGCCCTGGCGCTTATTGGCCTGGTACATCAGCACCGCATCCTTAAGGGTGCGGTAAAGGACCTTGCCACCGAAGGGGCCTTCGTCAAAGTCGACGGTGCCGACGTTGCCGGCTTGATAGGTTTTGACCTGCATGGGATTAGCCCTTCTTGACTCCAGTCTTGGCGGTCTGAACCTGGACAAACCCATTACGGGGTCCCGGTACGGCGCCCTTGATGAACAGGAGGTTGCGCCCGGTGTCGATGCGCAGAATTTCCAAGTTCTTGGTCGTAATGCGCTTGTCACCAAAGTGGCCCGAGCTCCGCTTGCCTTTGAACACGCGCGAGGGATAGGCAGAACAGCCAATCGACCCCGGTTTACGATAGTTGTGGGAGCCGTGGGTCTTGGGACCCCGTGCAAAACCGTGGCGCCGGATGGTTCCGGAGAAGCCTCGGCCGCGGGAGGTCGCGATCACGTCGACGAGATCACCATCGGTGAAATTCTCGACAGTGATGGCAGAGCCCACGTCCAGATCGGAGTCAGCAGCGAGACGATCCTCGCGCAGGAAGCGCTTGGGGGCGGTCCCGACTTGAGCAGCCTGCCCTCGGTGGGGCTTGCTCGCAACCTTGTCGCGAACATCCTCAAATCCAAGCTGGACGGCTGAATAGCCGTCCTTCTCTTGCGTGCGCAGCTGCATGACTAAGCAAGGGCCTGCTTCGACGATAGTGCAGCCAGTGGCTGTACCGTCCTCAGCGAACAATTGTGTCATGCCTTTTTTGCGCCCTAGAATCAGAGTCATGATCCTTGAGTCCTCGTATGAAGGGCCGGTTCGACCAGGTGTTCCCCGAAGGGTTGACCTCTGGCCACGCGGCGGTGGATAGTGATTGTGAACAGTGTCCTCTCGGCTGGGGACCCTTGCGCCTGAGCGCAGGGGAACTTAACAGTGAGGACGATTTTGGTGACCCGAAGGTCTTGTCTGCTTCGCCCGGAGACGTCGCAAGAACCACCAGCAGAAGCCAGTGGTTGAAAGATGGTGCGGTTTGCGCCCGAGGGGCGCTACCGGCGGGGAGTGCTCAGGCCTTGATGCGGATGTCGACACCCGCGGGCAAATTGAGACTGGAGAGGGAGTTGATGGTCTGAGGAGTCGGCTCGGAGATGTAGATCAGACGCTTGTGCGTACGGATCTCAAACTGCTCGCGGGACTTCTTGTCGATGAACGGCGACCGTAGAACGGTGTAGCGCTCGATGCGCGTGGGCAACGGAATGGGTCCTGTGACCCGTGCGCCGGTGCGCCTGGCGGTGTCCACGATCTCGAGGCCTGACTGGTCAAGCGCCTCGTGGTCATAGGCTTCCATGCGGATCTGAATCTTGTCGCTCATGCGTTCGAATCGGCGGGGCGCACTGAATGCGCTCCACCTGGAGGGTGGGGTTCTGACTAAGTTCCGGGACTTTTGTCCCGGGTGGGCTTTCACGACTGAGGACGGTCCCAATCGTGTTGAGGGCCGAAGAGAATACGTTCGAGGTGGGGGAGGGTCAACGCCCCAGGGGGACATTCTGCGCAGATTCCTCGACTCTTTTGGGGAATTTTGCCCGGCAGCCCAATTCGCTCCTGGAAAAAGCGAGAGCAGCCCTCAGCCAAAGGAAAGCCCCCGGGACTCTAGATCACCGGGAGTCAGGGCCCTCTGGCCCCTCGGACGCAGGGAATAGGTGGCGTTGCCCTGGGATATTGAGCGCACGCCGGTGGCGTAGCCCAGCATGGAATACAAGGTCACCATGCCCCAGATCACCCTCAGGGTGCCTTCTGGGCGGAAGCCCTCGATCTGGGCCCCGCGGCCGGTCAGGTCCGCCATGACCGCGCTGGCGAATTCCTCGCGCACCTCCACCTCGAAGGACATGGTGGGTTCGAGGACCGAAACCTGGGTCTCATCCCCTCCCAGAGCATCCCGGAGGGCGACAATCGCCGCTTGGGCGAAGGCGGCCTGGGAATCCTGCCCAGGGCGTGTTCCCCCCCCCACGACCGTGACCATGATGCCCGCCAGGGGAAAACCGCAGAGGGGGCCGCTCTGAGCCTCCCCCAACAGAGCCGCCTCAATCCCGGAGCGCATGGGGTCGGGGATCGAGCAGGTGGGGCCAAATTCAATCTGGGGCTGCAGATTCGGGGCCACCGCGCCCGTGGAGCTCGATTTTCCGTCCTGGCCCGGGTTGGGCATGGAAATCTCGGGCTGGAGGGTCACCTCCAGTCCGGAGCTAAGGGTGCGGGTTTCGGACCAGGCCCGGGGCTGGGGCCGGATCGCGAGGCTGACCATCCCGAACTTGACCTCTCCGGCCAGGGTGCGCTCGATTTTGCCCGTTCCCGTAGAAACGCCCTCGATGGTTTCCAGGTAGGTGACCCGGGGCTTGCCCACCCGGGGCTCCACGCCGCTGAGCTGGGCGAGACGCCCTGCCAGGATCTCCAGATGTAGCTCCCCCACACCTCCGAGGGTCCATTGGCCGGGGCTCGGGCCCTCATGGGCGTAGAGGGAAGAGTCCTGATGGACCAAGCGGGCCAGGGACTGGGCCAGGGCGGGGCGGTCCGCATCCTGCTGGGGTTCGAGGATTCGTTGAATCACCGGCGCGGGCGGCGGTTCCGCCTCTAACTGCAGGGGATGGGCAGGGTCACATAGGGTGTCTCCGGTCGCGCTGGCCTTGATCCCCGTGACCCCCACGATTTGGCCTGGGCCAGCAGATGCCAACTCTTCACCGTGCTCGGCATGGACCCGAGCCAAAGTCAGCACGCGCTCGTGCTCCTGGGTGCGTGGGTTCCACAGCTCATCTCCCGGGCGAATGGTTCCCCCATAAATCCGCAGGAAGGCCAGCTCTTCTTTGCCCTGGTCTTGGAACTTGAACAGCATGCAACTCAGGGGAGCATCCGCATCGGGGGCAGGCAGGCGAAGAGCTCCGCCAGCACGAGAGCCCCAAGCCAAGCGATCCGCGGGCGAGGGCAAGTAGGCGCAAATCCCATCGAGCAGCCAGTCGATGCCCATTCCACTCAAGCCCGAGCCGAACATCACCGGCAAGGCCAGACCGGCACGGGTTACCCGACGGATCGCTGCGTGCATGGCCTGGGGGTCCGCTTGCCCTGACGGACTTTCTTCCACACGGAGGCAATGCTCAAGGAACTCGTCGTCCAGGTTGCTGATTTTGTCTGCAAGCTCGCTGCGCAAGACCTCCACCTCGTCACTCAGGGATTCGGGCAGGGGCACGAGGGTCCCCTTGCCCCCACTCCAAGTCCGGTACCTGCGTTCCACCAAATCCACCAACCCGGTCAAACCCTTCGGCCCGGTTTGGGGATATTGAATCAAGAGCGTGTGTGCATCGAGGCGCTCCTCCAGGGAAGCCACTGCCCCTAAAGGATCGACCTCGGGCAAATCACACTTGTTGATGAGAGCAAGGGTCGCGACCCCCTGACGTTTCATTTGACGCCAAACGGTCTCGGTTTGCGCCTGTACTCCTGCGCCCGCATCCAATACCAACACTCCCCCATCGAGCACATGCATGCAGCGCTGGACTTCCAGGGTGAAATCCACATGACCCGGTGTGTCAATCAGATTGATTCCGCAGCCTCCCCAGGGAACATGGGTGCAGGCGGAGACAATGGTGATGCCCCGATCGCGTTCGGGGGCCAAAAAGTCCAGGACGGTGGTGCCATCTTCAACCCGACCCATGTGCCGTTCGATTCCAGTCTCTACTAGGATGCGCTCAGCTACGGTGGTCTTGCCCGCATCGATGTGGGCCGCGATGCCGATGTTGCGGATCTGCTCGGGATTCATGCCTCAGGCCCGCCCGCTTCAGTTTGGGTTTTGAGCAGGGCACGTAAGCTGGGATTCAAATCGAAGAACGCCTCGCGAAAGTGATAGTCCGCCAGCAACTCGGGACGCGGATCCCCCAGCAGGGCCAGGGCCGCCCAAAGGGCCTCCACCGAGGCCAAGCCACGTTCGGGATCGGGCACGATGCGACTCTTGCGGGGGTAGGCGGTCAAGAGGGGCGGCAAGCGGCGCAGGATTGGCTGGCCCGTAAGGGTCGCCACCAACCTGGGCAGGCGCCGCCAATTGCTGTCGAGCAAAAGCAGGTCTCGCCCCTGGTCTGCGGTAGATATCTCTTCCCCGTCCGGATGCAGCAACACGCGCCCCTCAACCGGCACAGTCACCTTGGCGTCGAAGCGCCGGAACTCGATGCCTGGCATACCGCGCAGAGGTGTCAAGCTGCACTTAGATGCGCTCTCGCGCGGGTCACGCAGGATCAGAACATGGGGACGGCGCATGGGGTTAGGCTCGAAAGCCAGAGCGAAAGGATACACCGATCTGGGCGCGGCTCCTAGCTTGCGAACCTGATGTGGGGCGCCCCGGAGGAATTTCGCTGTTGCGCTAGGGCTCGGATCTGGCCACGGGGTCTCAACCTGCGGCTTTGCCCCTCCGCGCGGCCCGGCCCCGGGCCCACTACTGGGCCCGGTACGCGCCCTAACGATCGCGCACAGGTTCGGACGAAGTCGGGTGAGGCGAGAAAATAGCGTTGTCGTGGAACAAGTCGTCGAACTGGTAGAAGACCTGACCCGAGGCCCGCGGGGCTTCGACCGTAGCACTGACATCCCCCATGGCTGGAACCAGGCGTCCATGGGCATAGGTCAAATCGGCCCAATAGCCCGCGCCAGGATTGGCCGGATCAATGTACAGGGTGCCATTGGCCGGATTGATCCAAAGGAAGGGCTTCCAGGCGCCGGTTGGCGGGATGATGTCACCTCCGGCGGGGTTCGGATTGCGCAGGAAGGGCGGAAACCAAAGCACATCGGGGTTGCCATCCCCATCCGTGTCGATGTTCTTTGCCCCGTTCGGATTGAAGGCGGAGATATCGGTCTCACAGAACGACCCAAGCGGGTGATTCCGGTGGGAGCACATCTTGGCCACGCCATAGCCTTCGGTCATCTGACCAATCACGAGACCCGGTGTGCCATCGCCTTCCCTCAATCGCGAAGGGCTCGGATGAGCCGGGCTACCGATAATGAATGGTGGAGGATTGAATCGAAAGTCGCCCCCGCGTGAGGCAATTGAGTACTGGTAGCCACGGCGCGTATTGTTGTGACCGTCCAAGTAGGAAGTCAGGCGTTCTTCATCTACCGGACGGGGAAAGACATCTGGCTGCTGAATCACATCGAAGTGGGGCCGAAAACCCCATCCCGCGCGCCACTGCATCTCGGCCACTTTGGGTGCCCCATAAGCGGGCTTGATGCTCATGATCTCGAAACTGTGGGAGCCAGCTGATAGGTTCGAACGGATGTCATCGTGGAGCTTCGGGCCGAAGTCCACCACTCGGTAGTAGTGGCTGTGTTCATCAAGGTTAATCACCTTGACCCTAAGGTGTTCGCCCTGGTCCCATCCGCGGATACGGTCGCCTCTGGGACCTTCCCCGTACATCTCGTTGTTGAGGTAGACGCTGACGAAGTCATAGGGACCGAATGAGTCCGGATCGATGCCCTCGGCGGTCAGGACATCCCACGCTTCCGGGGGCAATGCGCGCTGGTCCTCCAGCAAATCGCACCAGTCCTCAAGAACACCACGAGGAGCGACTTGCTCGTCCTCCAGCATCCCCAGCACCTGTTGCGGGCTTGCTCCCGCAAGCACAGCCTGGGCCACCGTGTGGAGTTTCATTTCGGGCGCTGCGGCGCCTATGCCCGCGATGGACAGGTCCCGATTGCGGGTGGCGAAGCTCTCCCCCTGGGGATCCAGTTGCACCCCACCCGTGTGGGCATTGATCATTTCAAAGATCGGCTGAAGAAACTGAATGCGCGGCGGATGCTCGCGCCAGCCCCAGGTGTAGACCCCCCGTTGCAGGGAGAGGGGTGGAAAGGCCACGGTCAACTCAGTGACCGAATCGGTCCCCACTTGTGTCCATACCGAATCGAGGCCTTTGAAAGGAAACTGGACACTGCCCGGTATAAGGTGATCCACCACGACGGCGGTAGGCGAAAACTCCTCGCGCACCAGGGAATAGATGCGGAAGTTGACGCGCAGGGTGTCGAGTGGATGGGCATCGACGGGAACCCGCAGCAGGAATGTGTCGCTGTCAAATTGGCTGTCATACCAAAGGAAGTTCACATCCACCTCCCAGATCGCTCGCGGCCGTCCGTCCATTCCGGGCTCAGTCAGACCGGTGTTGGTCAGAACCTTCATTTTGTACTCGCCGGTAACCTGACCGGGGGCCACGCCGCCCTGGTTGTAATTCAGCATGGGAAAGCCGTCGTAGATGCGGCCCTGGGTGGTGCCGAGCAGGATCGCTTCCAACTCCTCGGCTGCAAGCAGCATCCCGGCAAGATCGCCTCCTTGCGCGACATCCTTCAGTTCCTCCACTGCCCTGCAGAGGCTCTCATTGGGGCTTTCCACCAGGACAATCGGATGGCCCATCAGGCTGAGTTGGCCGTCTGCATCGTGCTCAACCACAGGCCCGATCAGATTCAGTTGCTGGCCACCAGCAACCTGATCGGTGTGGGGTATGCGCACATCACTGCCGGCCATAGCAGAGAACATAGGGTCCAGAATGCCAGGGTCATTAGGGTTCTGGGCGACGCTATCGGGGGCCAGGACGAAAGCAGCCAAGAGGACTACAAATTGCGAATCCCTTCTCATAATGGAACCAACAGGTCATGCGTGAATCACTGGTTGAAGCTGAGAGGATGTCGCACAAAAGCGGCGCGCTTCTTACATGACCTTAATGCAGGTTCCTGCTTTCATGCCCCAAAATGAGGCACTGTCTCATTTTGAGGCACCGATCCAGGATCCAGGATCCAGGGCCCAGGGCCCAGGGTCCAGGGCCCAGGGTCCAGGGTCCAGGGTCCAGGGTCCAGGGTCCCTCAGGTCCCTCAGGTCCCTCAGGTCCCTCAGGTCCCTCAGGTCCCTCAGGTCATAAACCAAAAGCGCAGCAAGCCCCACAATGTGGGGCTTGCTGCGTTTGGACGTTAGACGCAAGGCGCTATTCGCCAAGGCCTTGATCTCAAGGCCGCTCAGGCGACCTAGCGACCGAAGTGAGCGTAGGCCTTGTTGGCATCCGCCATCTTGTGCACGTTCTCTTTCCACTGCACCGAAGCACCGGTACCGTTATAGGCGTCCACCAATTCTTCCGAAAGACGCTCGCGCATGGGCTTGCCCTTCTTCTTGCGGCTGTTGTCAATCACCCAACGGATGGCCAGGGCCTGCTGACGGGCACGCTTGACTTCCCGAGGAATCTGGTAGTTCGCACCACCGACGCGCTTGGAGCGCACTTCGACAGCGGGCTTGGCGTTTTCGATTGCCGTGGTGAAGATCTCCTCTTGCTCCACTTCCGGGAGCTTCTTGGAAGCAAGGTCAAGGGCATCGTAGAACACCTTTTGAGCGGTGCTCTTCTTACCGTCCAGCATGATGGCGTTGATGATCTTGGTGGCGAGCATCGACTGGAATTTAGGGTCGGGGCGCTGCAGAACAGCGGTTGATTTGTAGTTACGGGGCATAGCTTATTGCTCTGGACTAGATTGTTCTAACGCGTTCAGGACTTGGGACGCTTGCAGCCGTACTTAGAGCGTCCAGCTCTACGGTCGTCGACGCCTGAGGTGTCGAGGGTGCCGCGCACGATGTGATAACGCACACCAGGAAGGTCACGCACACGACCACCACGGATCAGCACAACGCTGTGCTCCTGGAGGTTGTGGCCTTCGCCGCCGATGTAGGCGGTGACTTCCTTACCGTTCGAAAGACGCACACGCGCGGTCTTCCGCAAAGCCGAGTTGGGCTTCTTGGGGGTCTGGGTCTTGACCTGGAGGCAGACGCCGCGCTTGTGGGGGCATGATTCCAGAACAGGAGACTTGGACCGTTTGATCGGCTTCTTGCGTCCCTTGCGGATGAGTTGGTTGATCGTGGGCATTGGTAAGGTCGTGCTGGCCGTTGGGCAAGCGGGGCCACTAAGTAGTGGGCTTCTTGATGGTCTGCTCGCGGAGCGAAAAGACCTCGGGGGGCAAAGATTCTAGGGAGCAGGAGCCCGCCGTCAAGTACCTACGGCAAGGTTTCCTGCATCGGAATAGGTCAGGACCCGGTTTCGATGCCTCCAGGGGTGGTGGAATCGTGGGAAGGAGTATCGGAGACGCCTGCTTCACCCTCGGACGGAGTGTCCATGGGCTCGATGGCGTCGTCGATCGCCGGGGTATCTACAGCCGGGGCATCTACAGCCGCCGGGGCATCTACAGCCGCCGGGCTGCTATCGAGCTCGACTTCCGTTGCAGTCGAGTCAGCCGCGGGGGCCGGCTCGGAGCCAGTGGAGCCGCCTAGGGTGCCCATGAGCACATCCAATCCAGGCAGGGGCTCGAGGCCCGCGAAGGGGTCTCCCCCACCAAAGGCCGGGGCTCCTGGGTCGCCGCCGTCCATGCCCAGTGCAGCCGCGGGGCTGGCGGGTGCCATGGGATCGAGGGTGCCCGCCAGCAAGGCGGCCATGTCGTCGTCGGTGGGCTCGATGCTGCCGAAGCCGCCGATCTCGCCGAAGTCGATGTTCTTCTTCACGCGAGTTCGGCTGTGGTCCCGGAAGCCGGTACCCGTGGGCACCAGGTGTCCGAGGATCACGTTCTCCTTGAGGCCCACGAGGAAGTCTCGCTTGCCAGCAATAGCGGCCTCGGTCAGCACCTTGGTGGTCTCCTGGAAGGAGGCCGCCGAGATGAAGGAGTCCGAGGAAAGCGATGCCTTGGTCACACCCAACAGAAGGGTGATGCCCGTGGCCGGCTTACGCCTGTCACGACGCATGGATTCGTTAGCGATCCGGAAAGCGTGGCGGTCCACGATGGCACCCGGGAGGAAGGCCGCGTCACCGGGATCGGTGACCTGCACCTTGCGCATCATCTGTGAGAGGATGATCTCAATGTGCTTGTCGTCAATGACCACAGACTGGCTGCGGTAAACATTTTGGATCTCGCCCAACAGGTATTCCTGAGCGGCTTCTTCGCCACGGATACGCA
Organism: uncultured bacterium; assembly: GCA_937910685.1. GTDB lineage: Bacteria > Planctomycetota > UBA1135 > UBA1135. The sequence goes on along the minus strand of CALEMP010000135.1, from coordinate 3,597 downwards.
GGATGTCATCAGGATAAAGAGGGCCGTCCACCAGTGCTTCACCGGCTTCGACCTCATCACCCTTGTGGACGCGCAAGTGCTTGCCCTGGGGCACAGCGTGCTCGGCTTCCTCGATCACTTCGCCGCTTTCTCCGAGGGCGCGAACGATGATCGTCCGCTTGCCACGTTTGCGGTCGCCAAGTTCCACGACACCTTCGATCTCACTCATCACCGCGGGCTCTTTCGGGCGTCGGGCTTCAAAGAGTTCGGTCACACGGGGCAAACCACCAGTGATGTCCTGGGTACCGGTAGCGGCCCGGGGAGACTTGGCAAGCAAGGTTCCCTGACTGATCTTGGCACGGTCTTCAACTTCCAGGTAAGCCTTCTCGGGCACCGGATAGATCGCCAGGGTCTCGCCCTTGGAATCCTTAATGGCCAACTGCGGGTGTAGATCGCCCTTGTGCTCGATGACCTGAGCGCGCGAAGTGCCACGTCGGGCATCCCGCTCGATCCTGAGGGTCTTGCCCTCCACCAGGTCCTCGAAATGAATCGTTCCTTTGAATTCCGAGATGATCGGCACGGAGTGCGGGTCCCAAGTACAAAGAACATCGCCCGCAGATACTTGCTGGCCTTCCTTGACTTGCAGGGAAGCACCGGTGGGAATCGCATATTGGTCGATGTCCCGATCGCGATCGTCGGTCAAGGCGATCATACCGTTCCGGTTGAGAACCAAGACGTCGCCTTTCTCGGTGCCCGTGCCCTCGGACTGCACCACGCGCAGGCCTTGGAAACGGACCTTGCCGTCACGCTTGACCTTACGCTCGGTCTCCTCGACGGAACGACTAGCTGTACCACCAATGTGGAACGTCCGCATGGTGAGCTGAGTGCCCGGCTCACCAATGGACTGAGCCGCGATGATGCCAACGGCCAAGCCGCGCTCAGCCAACTGACCTCGCGCTAGGTCCATGCCATAGCAACGGGCGCAGACTCCAAGGGGAGCCTCGCAGGTAAGAGTGTTACGCACGCGGATGCGCTCGTGGCCCAGGGCCTCGATGCGCTCGGCAATGTCCTGGGTGACGACTTCTCCATCACGCACAACCACTTCGTCATTGACAACGTCGATGATCGTGTCCCGAGCAACCCGTCCGCGGATTCCCTGGGAAAGAGAAACTGCCACGCGGTCGCCCTTGTACACAATCGACTTGGTGCCGGACCCGAGGGTCCCGCAGTCGTCCATGGTGACCACAACGTTTTGTGCAACGTCGGTCAACTTCCGGGTGAGGTAACCAGCGTCAGCGGTTTTAAGCGCCGTATCAGCCAGTCCCTTACGAGCACCGTGAGTCGAGGAGAAGTACTCCAAGACGCGCAGGCCTTCACGGAAGTTTGCCTTGATGGGCGTTTCAATAATCTTGCCGGAGGGCTTGGCCATCAGACCACGCATACCTCCGAGCTGACGAATTTGGTCCACGGAACCACGCGCGCCGGAATCCACCATGCAGTAGATCGGGTTCACGTAGCCGGTTTCCTCGTCAAAGTCCTTGGCCAACACGGCCATCAGGTCGAGGCCAACCACTTCACGCGCACGGGTCCAAAGGTCGATGATCTTGAGGTAGCGTTCGCCCTCGGTGATCACACCTCGGTTGTACGACTTCTCAATCTTATCGATCTCGGCCTGGGTCTCCTTCAGCACCTTGGGCTTGGTGTCCGGAATACGGATGTCGCTGCTGGCGAAGGAGATGCCCGCGCGAGTCGCAGCCTTGAAACCAAGGTCCTTCAAATCGTCCAACAACTTAAGTGTGGACTGGCGGCCGAGCAGGTGGTGACAGTCAGAGATCAAACCCTGGATCGCACCCTTGCTGAGCTTGTAGTTATAGAGCGGCATCCCCGGGGGCAGAATGTCGTTGAACAGGATGCGGCCAACGGTGGTTTCGACGTACACCTGGGTGCCATCTTCAGAAGGCACTTTGCCAGCGCCGTCCACGTCGATGGGCACATCCTTGCCGCCGTACTTGACCTGGGAATCGGGCGCCAACTTGACGCGAATCGCGTCGAGGGTGCGCACGGATCCGTGACTCAAGGCCATGAAAACTTCGGCCCGGGAGGAGAAAGTCCGAGGGTTGTCCCTGCAGGTGAGGGGGTCCTTGGTGAGGTAATAGATACCGAGCACCATGTCCTGGGAGGGCGAAATGATCGGGCTGCCGTTGGAGGGCGAGAAAATGTTGTTGCTCGCAAGCATCAGGGTAGATGCCTCGATCTGCGCCTCGAAGGAGAGGGGCAGGTGCACCGCCATCTGGTCACCATCGAAGTCTGCGTTGAAACCACCACAAACCAGGGGGTGCAGACGGATCGCGTTACCATCGATCAGCACCGGCTCAAATGCCTGAATGCCCATACGGTGAAGGGTCGGCGCACGGTTGAGCATCACCGGGTGGTCACGGGTGACCTCTTCCAGGATGTCCCAGACCTCGCTCTCGCGACGCTCCAACATGCGCTTGGCGGACTTGATCGTGTCGGCCAGGCCCAGATCCTTGAGGCGTCGAATGATGAAGGGCTGGAAAAGCTCCAGGGCGATCTTCTTGGGCATTCCGCACTGGGTCAGCGTTAGCTCGGGGCCAACGACGATCACGGAACGGGCGCTGTAATCAACACGCTTACCCAGGAGGTTTTCGCGGAAGCGGCCCTGCTTGCCCTTGATCATGTCGGTCAAGGACTTGAGAGGACGGTTCGAGGAACCAAGCACCGGGCGACGGCATCGGCCGTTGTCGAACAGCGCGTCCACTGCTTGTTGCAGCATGCGCTTCTCGTTCCGGATGATGACCTCGGGGGCGTTCAGATCGATCAGCTTCTTGAGACGGTTGTTCCGGTTGATCAGCCGGCGGTACAGATCGTTCAGGTCGCTGGTGGCGAAGTTGCCCGAGTCCAGCAGGACCAGGGGACGCAGGTCAGGGGGGATGATAGGAACCACCTCCAGCACCATCCAATCGGGCTCATTGTCCGAGTCCCGCAGCATCTCAACGGTGCGCAACCGCTTGATGATGTCCTTCATACGCTGCCTAGAGCGCGTGGACTTGAGTTCCTCACGAAGCTCCTCGGAGACGCCGGGCAGATCGAACTTACGCAGGATCTTCCTGACGCACTCGGCGCCCATCTCGGCCTCGAACTCGCTGCCATACTTGGAACGGTTCTCGCGGTACTCTTCCTCGGTCAGGAGCTGGTAGGTTTCGAGGGGGGTATCCCCCGCGTCCACAACCATGTAGTCCTGGAAGTAAATCACCCGCTCAAGGCTAGAAACCTTGACACCGAGCAAGTTGCCCAGGCGACTGGGCATAGCCTTGAAGAACCAGATGTGAGCCACTGGCGCAGCCAGGTTCACGTGCCCCATGCGACTCCGGCGCACGCGACTGTGGGTGATCATGACACCACACTTGTCACAGACAATGCCCTTGTGCTTGATGCCCTTGTACTTGCCGCAGAAGCATTCCCAGTCCTTTTCGGGACCAAAGATGCGTTCGCAGAAAAGGCCATCGCGCTCGGGGCGATAGGTGCGGTAGTTGATGGTCTCGGGCTTCTTAACTTCGCCGTAAGACCAAGAACGGATGTCTTCGGGGGATGCCAGCG
>CALEMP010000134.1 GCA_937910685.1 uncultured bacterium | reverse complement strand
GGCACCGCCTTCGCCTTCAGCGAGGAGTCCGGCATGAATGCCGAGTGGAAAGCCAAGATTCTCCAAATGAGCAAGAAGGGAGAGGCCCGGGTCTTCACCGACCCGATCGCTTCCCCCACTGGCTTCCCCTTCAAGGTGATTCAGCTCGAAGGCACCCTCTCCCACCCGGATACCAACAACAAGCGCCGCCGGGTTTGCGATTTGAACTACCTCCGCCACGGCTACCGGCTCGAGGACGGCACCATTGGCTGGCGCTGCCCCAGCGAGCCTGTGGACGACTACATCCGCAAGGGCGGCAAAGAGGAAGACACCGTGGGCCGCAAGTGCATCTGCAACGGCCTGCTCTCGAACATCAGCCTGCCCCAAGTGCGCAAGGACGGCGTCACGGAACCCGCAATCTTCACCTCGGGCGATGACGTGGCCACCGTGGCTCGTTTCCTGGCCCCGGGCGCGACCTCCTACAAGGCCGCAGATGTGATTGAGCGCCTCTTGGGTGCTGTGGCCCAAGCGTGAAGCAACAGGCTCAGCTCGCCTCCCGGCTTTCGATCCTTCTGCTCTTTACCGCTGCCCTTTGTGGCCCTGCCACCTTAAAGGGAGGCCAGGATCCCAGGCACGCCGATGAAGCTTTGATACCGAGCTTCTCCTACGAGGCAGGAGTCAGCTTCCTCGACGCCAAGGCCACTGAGTGGAGCGAGAAACGCAAGTGCGTCACCTGCCACACCACTGGGATGGCACTGCTTGCACAGCCCCTCGTTTCCACAAGCCAGCAAGAAGTCCGTAAGACCCGAGCCTTTGCATCGGATTACCTAGAAGAGTATCTGAACGCAAGCAAAGCGCCGAAAGGGCAACACGGCAGCTTGACGGGAATGGTTGCCACCACGGCCTTTCTCGCCCTGAGTGACGCGCGAACGAAATCGGGCCTGCAGCCGATCACTCGCAAGGGCCTCGACTACGCATGGCGGACCCTCGATGAAAGCGGAACCTGGGAGGATTGGCTGCAGTGCAATTGGCCCCCGTTTGAGGCCGACACTGCCTTTGCCCCGACTCTCATGCTGATCGCCCTCGGCGAGCTCAAGGATTCCAGTCCCCCGATTGCACTGCGTCCCGAAGATGAAGCTGGAGCAGCGCGTCTCATGGGTTGGTTGCAGGCGCACCCGCCTCTCAGCCTGCACGACAAGGGCATGCGGCTTTGGGCGGGTCTTTCCTGGCCGAAGCTAAACAGCTCCAAGCTGCGCCGCCAGTGGACACGAGATCTAAAACAAGCCCAAGGCAAGGAGGGCGGTTGGAGTATGGCGTCCATGGGAGTGCCCAGTTGGAAGCACGATGATGGAATCCCTCCCAGCGCCACCAGCGAATCCTATCCAACAGCCTTTGCCCTCTTCGTGCTCTTGCAAACCGGCGCCAAGCGAAACCAGTCTTCCATGGTCAAGGGCCTCGATTGGTTGCGCAGCCAGCAGCGCGTGAGCGGCGCTTGGTTCAGTGCGTCTCCCCGGCGAGACCGCATGCACTACATCAGCCATGCTGCCACCGCACTCGCTCTGCTTGTTCTCCGGGAGGAATCATGGCCGGGGCCGCGACAGACCGACAAGTGAGAGTTCTCAAGGTAATCCCGGCTCTCTTCCTCTTCCTGACGTCCCTTGCGACTTCCCAGGTCACCCTTTCCCGCTTCCTAGGCGATCATATGGTGATCCAAAGGGATCAACCCATCGCACTCTGGGGTGAGGCCCCGCCCAGGGCACGCCTGGTGATTCGCATGGGAGAAACACAGGTTTCCACCGAGGCAGACCCAGCGGGTTCTTGGAGCGCGGAACTTCCCCCCCAGCCAGCAACCGGGAAACCTTTTTCGATCACGATCCAATCCGGGGTGCAAACTCTGGAACTGCAGGATCTGCTCATGGGTGATGTCTGGATCTGTGCGGGTCAATCCAACATGGATTTCCCACTCTCCAGGGACCAGGACCGGGACAAGGCCCTTTCCGAAACCCCAGGGGACAACCTGCGCCTCTTCCATACGCGCTACGCGGGGTCAAGTGCGGGAAGGAATTGGGACGCCGCCACTCTCGCACAACTCCAGCCCGAGTCTTTTCTGCAAGGGGAATGGACCCGCTGCACCCCCGAGGCCATGGCCCGTTTCTCCGCAGTGGGCTACTATTTTGGGCACGCTCTGCACGGGGAGCTCGGGGTCCCGATTGGATTGATGGACCTCGCTGCCGGTGGCACCCCCACCGAGGCCTGGATTTCCCGCAGTGCCCTAGCCGGAAACCCAAAGACACGCAGCTTGGTAGAAGAAGGGAACTGGCTCAAGAATCCAGAACTAGAGGTGTGGTGCCAGACTCGGGCCGGACAAAATCTCGGGCAAAGCCAGGCGAAAGAATTCGAAATCCCCGGTGATGCCCGCGGGCCAAACCACCCCTTCAAGCCAGGCTTCATGGCGCTCACCGCCCTCAAGCCCCTCGCAAGGACCTCGTTCTGCGGAGTCCTTTGGTACCAAGGGGAATCGAACGCTGAGTCTTCTGCGCGCGTCACACAGCATGCAGACCTCTTCCCCCTCTTGATCCAGGACATGAGGGACAACTTCCGCCAACCGGACATGCCCTTCCTGTTCGTCCAACTCCCCGCCATGGGCCGTCCCCACTGGCCGCTCTTCCGGGAACAGCAACGCATCTTTTCCCAGCAGTTGCCCCACGTGGCCATGGCGGTGACCATCGATGTGGGCCATCCAACAGATGTGCATCCCCGCCAAAAACGCCCGGTGGGCCTTCGGCTTGCGCGCCTCGCCCTACATCTGACCAAGCCAGAGGGGACTGCTCCCACGGGCCCCACCATCGAACGCTTCGCCAAAACGAAAGAGGGCCTCCGGATATGGTTCGCGAACACCGCCCAGCAGCTCGCCACAAGGGATCAAGCCCCACCCCGGGGATTCGAAATCATCGAGAGCGACGGAACAGTCCATGGGGTCCAAGCGCGAATGGAAGGGGCGACGGTGCTGCTGCTCTTTCCTTCCACCTTGAACCCGGTGGAAGTGCGCTACGCATGGGCGCCCGTGCCCGACTGCAATCTGACCGATGCGAGAGGTCTTCCGGCGTCTCCGTTTTGGGCCCGGTAAGTGGTAGCGGGGACGGGATTTGAACCCGTGACCTCAGGGTTATGAATCCTGTGCTCTAACCAACTGAGCTACCCCGCTAGATTGGCAGCCGGGCAGGTTACGGCGCAGCGAGGGCGGGGTCAAGGCCCGGGGCAGAAACGGCCGCGAATGGCCTCTGGGGAGTCGCTGCCCACGAGTTCGCCCCGGACTGAGTGATAGCCAAGGGCTATATTCTCGGCCAGGCCCGTGTCGGGGCAAAAGATTTTGCAGGTGTCGATGGGCTTGGCGTAGAGGTGCAAGGACACGGCCCGGACGCCCCCGGCGGGCTGAATCAGGTGGTAGGCGATCGAGTCCTCGATGAAGGCGACTCCCCCCTCAGCAAAGGACTTGGCCCGGCCCTTCTCCAACGGCACTAGCCTTTTGCTGGCTCCATTCTCTGGCTCGCCGTAGTGGATCTCCTCCAGCTGGCCTTCCAGAACCGCCATCCAACAATTCTGGCCCGCGTGGTCGTGAATCGGGCTCTCTTGACCGGGGTTCCAGCAAAGGAGCAACAACTCAAAGGAATCCCCCCGGGCCACGAGGTTCCGGGTGTAGCGCTCATCGGACCACAGGGCCCAGTCATCCCAGTCCCGATGCTCGGCCTGGTAGGCGCTCAGCAGAGAGGAAATGCCCTTCCCCCGGGAGTCGCGGTCAAACTCGGCCTGCAGGGCGGCGCACAATTCATCGAGGGGGCGTTGGCTCATGGGTACACAGGATACTCGGCCCAAGCGTCGAGGGCACGGAAAGAGGGGACTCAAAATGGCAGCCGGGATTCCCAGACGTCCCAGCCAGGGGCCTCACGCCCCCCAAGTCAGGCCAGCTGCTCGGTCCCACCACGGGCGCAGGCGAAAAGCACGCAGGCGGGGTTCTCCGGTCCCGTGGGCTGAGTCCCATCCCCCAGAGCCACCGGAGTGTGCTCACTGCCTTGCGGGTAGCGCAGGTAACTCCCCGCCAGGTGCTCCCCCAGCTCGTCACGATAACCTCCGGCCAAAACCAGCACCTCTTCGATGCCCAAGTGCCGATGCGGCGGATACCCCGAGCCGGGTGCCATGCGGATGAGGACCGTTGCGCCCTCCTCTGCCCGGCCCTCTTTCCCTTCGCTGGCGAGCAAGTACCAGTCCACCCCGGGAGTTGTTGTGGAACGCCAGGGCAGGTCTTGGGTCAGAGCAGAGGGATGGAAGCCGGGGATTTGCATGGGAAAAGGGTAGGGGAATCTGATCTTGGAATGGGTTTTTTCCGGGTCGTCCCAGAGAAGGATCGGGGACCTGCCCCAGCAAGCAAATCAGTCCAGCAACTCACCAAGCAGTCCATGGGCCAAACCCACCGTGCGCGTCCAGCCCCCAGGAACCCCAAGTGCCTCGAGGGCGCTTCCCAAGCACAGCAAGCCGGCAGGCAAGAACGAAGCCCGGTCTGCCTCGATGGGCCTGCTCCGGCGAGAGGCAAGATCTTCCAACCAAAGATCCTGGGCTAGGGCGAGGATCCCGGAAGTGCTGGCCCAGACCCGGTCCGCTTGGGTGTGGTCAAAGTGATCCAGTTCCAAGACCAGGCAGCCTAGATTCACCGCGCTGCCACCGATCAATGCCAGGGGATGATCCCCCCCAAGATCCTTCGGCAGTTCGCTGAATTGGGCCCTTGCCCAGGCCCGGGCGGCGGCGAAGGATTCTGGGCGGCTCAGTCCTTTCCCGTCAAAGCGTTCCGTCAAGGTCAAGGCCCCCAGGTCCAGGGACTTGCGCTCGGTGCCCGCAGCCCAAACCACCTCCGTGCTCCCGCCCCCCACATCCACCGCAAGGGTTTGGGAATCCCCCATGGCCACGGCCAAGTGACTCAAACGCGCTTCCTCTTCCCCACTGAGGATTTCCAAAGAGCAACCGCTGGCTTGCTCCAATTGGGCGGCGACCTCCCTCCCGTTCTTGGCCCGGCGCAGGGCGGCGGTGGCAACCACCCGCACTTGACTGGCCCCGAGGCCAAACTCCTCCGCACCGCCCAAGAGTTCGCCCATGCACTGCACACCCCGTTCCAGCGCGTCCTCTTGAATCAACCCGCCCGCTTGCATGCCCTGGGCCAATCTAGGCATGCGGATGTCCTGACTTAAAATCTGAGGTGGCCCCCCATCGCACGCCTGCCCTACCACGAGCAAAAAGGAGTTACTGCCCACGTCGATCACCGCGGCGCGCTTGGACTTTGCGAGGGCGTTCAAGGAAGAGGTGGGGTTCATGTGAGGCAGCCCCAGGAGGTCAAACGCCACAATCAGCGCTTCGGCAGCAGGCGCATGGTGACCACTTGGCTGTTGCCCTGAACCTGCACCAACTGGGTGGCTTCCTTGTTCCCTGAATGGGTGACACGCAAACGATAGCGTGAAGCGGGCACCCGGGATATTTCAACCTGACCATTCTTATCGGTATTCCCCAACCGGGTCCTGCCCGAACCGCGGCCGCCCCGCTCTATGGGCAGCGGAGCCAGTGAGACCAGAGCCCGCTTCAAGGGCACGCCCCCCGGTCCCGTCGCGCGCACGATCAAGGTGCTGAAGGGTCGCAGTTCCACCAGACCCGCATCCGTGACTTGGTTCGCTTGAATGTGGACCACCCCAAGGGAATGGTCCTCAAACCCAAGGGCTTTCACCGAGGCCCGATAGTCCCCGGGCTTAATGTCCCCAAGCCTCACATAGGGACCCACAACCAGGGGGCCCAACCCAGCAATCCCCGACAATGAAATACCCTCCGGGGTCTGCGCCCCTCCCAGCTCTCGCACCTCCAAGCGCAAACTTCCCCCGGGCACCTGGGGTACGCGCCGGGCGCAAAGATCCCTTGAGAGAACCTGCTCTCCCCTGACAAAGAGATGTGACGAGCGCTCGATCCGCCAAACGTCACTGGGGATACTGAATGAAACGACCCCCTCAGGAACCCCTTCCATATGAAATGAACCGCCCGATCCCGTGGTGAACTCCGACTGGTATCTAGAACCACGCCCTCGGCGGGGCTTCACCAGCGCCCTCACTAAAACCGACCCCACGCCCCAACCCTGTTCATCCACCACCTGGCCTTCAACCCGCGTGCCACGCTGTAGACTCACCCGCACCTCCTCGCCCTGGATCAAGTTCACGTTAGCTGACATCCAACCAGCAGCAGACACCTGCGCCTGGGAAAACTTCCTGGGGACCAGATCAAATTGAGCAAGGCCCCGGTGGTCGGTATGTTCCGTTGGACTCAATCCACTTTGGGTCTTGCGCTGTGACTTTTTTGTACGCAACAGGGACACTTTCGCCCCGGATAGGGGCCTGCTACCAGAACCGAACACACGCACAGCGAGCGATCCGGTGGGCGGCATGCGCAAGGTTACATATTTTTTCGCCGAACCAATGGGCACGCTGCAGAACAAATCAGTGGAGACAAAGGATCCCTCATAGGCGACGAGGCACAGGCGCGCCCCCGAAAGTACCTGCTCAAAGACAAAGCGGCCCTGATGATCGCTGCGGGTCTCTTGCACCGGATGATCCGGCACTTGGTTCCCAGGCCCCAGGACCCCAATACCGCTCTCCGCACGGCGCGCTGCGGGCACAATACGAATCAGGGCTCCAACGACGGGATCCTCACCCACCCCGATGACCCGTCCCTCCAATCGACCGGAGGGCCTGACCTCAATGAGCGCGTCATGGGTGGGGTCACGACCCTCAATCGTGCAATTGAGGGTGAGTTGTTCCCCCAGGGCCGTTTCAACCTGCACCTTATGTGGGCCGGTCCCAAGACCTGGGACCAAGAACCTACCATTCGCCGAACTCACCCCTGATCTTGAGGCACGCCGACACACCTCAGGGGGCAAACCCCCAATCACCGGCCAGACTGTGACGGTCGCGCCCCCCACCGGCGTTGGGTTCCCAGCCTGCCCGGGGGTTCGCCTCTCAACGATCATCCCGCCGTATCCTAGGGGCTGAGCCACGGCCAGAAGCAGGTCGGTGACCTCCCCCGGGCGTACCTCAAAACCTGAAAGAAACACCGGCCTCAGGCCAACAGAACGAAGGACCAGACTCCAGGTGCCCGCGGCCAAATCCGCCTTGCAGATCTGCCCGGACCCGGTACTCACCAATAGGGGCTGCTGGGATACGGCGTGCTTCAAAGCCCCCCTATAAAACTCAACGGGTGAGCCCGCGGGCACCGACGCACCCCCTGGGGATTCGAAGATCACACGTACCCCACCAAGGGGAGTCAAAACCAACTCAAGGGGATCTGCGGCCAATTCCAAGCCGCCTCGGTTGCCGCCAGAAAAACCCTCTGCGGCCACCAATAAATTCGCCCGGGCAGGCCCAATCCATTCGACCCCGAAAGAACCATCCCAGGCAGTCCGTGTCTCGACCATGCTGCCCCCCCATCCCGAGAGCTGCACCAACGCCCCCTCGACAGGCTGCTCACCCTGGGACGAAGTGACGCGCCCGACCACCGCAATCGGGGCCTGCCACTCCCCCTCGGGTGCGCTCCTGCTCCCCAGGGAAGAGACCATCAGGGGATCCACCGCCCCCGGGCCCAACGTGGACCCATTCTTGCCCAAGGCCATGTCTGTTTCCCCCGTAGAGCGCATGGGAGAGGGACGAGAGGGCACATCTTCTGCGAGCCAGAACGAGGTGCTCACGAGGAGGATGGTCAGCACAAGGAAACCGACCAGAAGGCCAATCCGGTGCGTGGATTGTTGAGGGCGAGTCATGGCTCTCATCCTAGCCGATCGAATGACAAGGAACCCAGATTTAGCGATTGCGCGACTTGAGGCGCACCCGCAGCGGTTCCTTGGAGCCCTTGATGCGCTGCACCTCGCTGAACTTCTTGAAGGAGCTATGGCTGACAGTCAAGCGCAGGCTTTCGCGGGGTACGCGCTTCAGGGTCAGGCGACCTTTCTCGTCCGTGCGACCTTTCCAGCGAAGAAGTTTCTTTTGCTGATCGGGATCCTCTGATCTCTCGCTCAGCACAACCCGCGCACGGGAAACAGGTTTGCCATTGGTGTCCAACACGATCACTTGCACATCGCTGGCGCGGCGCAGCTCAAAGCGTCCTAGGTTGAGGATCTCACCACCGAGCACATCCAGCGGGGAAAGGCGCAACTGTTCAAAGCCGGGGGCACGCAAGGTCGGTGTGTAACGGCCAGGGCGAATGCCTGTGACAATCAATTCGGGTCCAACCAGGGAGCTGATGCAAGGACCCGTCCCAAGAACGACCAAGCCTTCCACAGGCGCACCACTACCCCGGGCCACAGCCTCTACCCGAAGGCTGCCGGGGTCCTGGCGCAATGTGCGCTGAACGGTCAAAATCACCTCCTGGGGCCGACCGGGCAGCAACAGGACATTGCGGGGTTCCACCTGCTCCCAGCCTTTGCCTGAGGCCATGAGGGTCACTTGGCCTCCTGCGAAGTCTGCAATTTCAAAGGACCCGTCGGACCCGGCAAAGGTCCGGCGGCTGCGCCCCTTCCTTTCTTCACCCGGCTCCTTGGCGGTCACCAAGAGATTCGGGACCTCCCAGCCATCTAGGTCCCGCACGAATCCGCGCACAACCGCTGCGGGCTCCAAGGTGATCTGCGTAACTCCTCCATGCACAAGTAAGCCTTCTCCCCGCAGCCAGCCTTCTCCGCCGACCGTCGCCAGAGACATATCATTCGCCGCGAAAGGAAAGTGAGCCAAGCCTTGATCGTCGGTGACGACCCTGGGACGAAAACCGCTGGGCAATCTCGCGGACCCATCGGGCCTCCAAAGGGTGACCCGCACTCCAGCCACGAACTGCCCTTCCGGATCGCGCACGCACACGCCAAACGAATTGGTCGAGGCGAGGGTGATGGTCACCCCCTCAAGAACTTGCCCCTCGGCCACTTGGACACTCGCTTCCGCCACAAGGAAAGGGCCGGTTCGCACCTGGAGAAGCACCGGCCGGTTCGACGGAGCCTGCTCGAATAGAAAGCGGCCGATTTCATCGGTAGTCACCTTCTGGGTCAACCCGGCCATCTCACTCTTGGCGCGGACATCCTCCTCTGATACCTCGCTCAGCCCGCTGCGCTTGAGATGTGCCTTGGGCACCAACGCCACCATGACATCGGCGCTCGGCTGCCCAGAAAAATCGCGCACAAACCCAGAGATCCTTCCGGGCGGAGCCACCACCAGCCGCTGCTCGCGCTCGCTGTTCTGATGGGTCAAAGCAAAGGGACCACCCACGGGCTGCCCCCAGGGAGTCCACCCCTCGACGATCAACTCGCAGGCAGCAAGGCCCTCGAATGAGAATCTCCCCTCCGCATCGGTGATGCAAGTCATCCCAAGGGACTTGCTCAGGCCGCGAGAAATCCCCGTCACCTGCTGACGCAGTTCCAGAGTAATCCCAGGTACGCCGACATTTCCGCGCTTGAACACGACCTGGCCGCGATAGACAAGGGCACTGGATAAAGGTAGCTGCAACAGGGTTTCCTCCCCCATGCGCACTTCGAACCCACTTTCAAAGGAGGTGCTTTGCGCCGGACGGTGCAGACTCAAGCTCCAAGTCCCCGCGGGCAGCCAAGCTCGAAACTGAGGTTCCCTATCCAGAGGCACCACATGATCCGGCTTGCGGTTGGACTGATTGAGGGAGCCTCGATAAAAGCGCACCTCCCCATAGGGAGGTTCGAGCACCTCCGTTAGGCGCTCGAAGGTGCCGATCACCACGCCCATGGGGATCATTTCTAGCTCGAAGGGCTCCCCTTGCCATCCAATCCCCGGATGCTTGCGCTCTTCAAATCCCTCTGCAGTCAAGACAAGAGCCAACTGGTCCGCCCCAAGCCATTCGATCTCAAAGGTACCGTCCTCATCGCTCTCGCCTTGCGCGGTCCTTCCCTCTCCATCGGTGATCGTCACCGTGGCCCCCGGTATGGAGAACTGGGTGCTCTTCGAACGCACAGCCCCCTTGATATAGCTCCAGCCTGCGCCTTCCGAGCTGCGGGTGATGCCCAGGGCGGTACCCTCCGGGGTGGCTATCCCGGTGTGCTCCGCTTGGGAGGACTCGGCTCCTGCGGAGGAGTCCCCCGAAGCGATCAAGTTCCGTGGGTTCGAAGCCATGGTGCCCGCGTCTGGCGCGAGGGGAATGAGCTCTGCCTGGGGCGCAGGGGACCAGAGCACAATTCCAGCTCCAACCGCAATGAGAACCATCAAAAGGCCCAGGACTTGGATCGCGCGCAGCATGGGATCTATCCTAAGGGCAAACGAGCCTCTGGTCACCCACTAGGCTCATCGCAACTGGGCCCATCGGCGTGTCCCTAGCCCGGAAGCCCGTTCAGCCGCTCTCGACTTCGCCGCCGCCCAAACTACTTCCCACAGAGGCCCCGTAGCAGTTGCCTTCCAAGTTGAACACCTGCACCCGGCTGCCGCCGTGATCGAGCAACACCACGCGGGTGTGGCGGTCGTCTTCGCCGGGCACCACTAGGATCCCGGTGGGATGGGAAACCCCACCAACCTCTTCCCCCGCCGCAGCGAGGCAACCGTTCACGCGACCATCCGGGCCGAGCAGCAGCACGGCACCGCTTTCGCCACCCCAAGCCACCACCGAGCGACCACCGGGGGCGAGGGCAAAGGCCTGGGGCCAAGCCCCGTCGATTTCTGGCAAGGGCAGCGCGTAGTGAAATGCACCTTGCTTGAAAACCTGCAGCCGCGGGGTCCGGGCCTCCAAGACCCAGGCCTCCTCATCCTGCAGCACGATCCCTTGGGCATCCCTAAAGAAACCCTCAGGATTGCCCAGGGGACGCAAGGAAACCATACGGCCACTGTTCGGCGAAAGGATCTGAGCTCCGTGACGACGCAGACCCGCGCTGGTCACGCCCACCAGAAACTCGTCGTCTGTACCGGTCACACTGACTCCCGTGGGGCGACCAATCTGTCCGGCAAGGTCTTCCTTCCCTGCGGGCACATTCGCGATTTCCCGGCCAAACAGGGAGAACGTACGCAAACTCAAGCCTTGGCCATCCGCCACCCAAAGGCGGCGATCCTCGTCCACCGCAATTCCTTCGACGCTAGAACGTTCCCGTTCCGAATCACGGAACGTGAATCCACCAGCTAGTCGACGTCCGTCCAAGTCGTGGGTCCGAAGGCGCGCGGTTCGCGCGTGGGATCCGACAAAGAGAACACCGCCCTTTTGTGTTAGAGCGCCACTCATGCTGCGAAGTCTAGGGGCGCGCCGGGGGGGGGGCTGGAAACGAGCAATGGAACAAATCTCAAGCATGTTGAGCAACGCGCTTTCCCTTGAGGGCAAACGCTCAACCTTTGCGCAATTCAAGCAGCACGATTTCCGCCGGTGCCCCCACGCGCAGGGGCACGCCTGCCACCCCCAATCCGCGACTGATCACCAAGGCCGTCGGTCCCAGCTCGACCCTCAAGCCTGGGTGCGCGGGACCCAGTGTCCGCAAAAATGGCAGGTCGATTTGGCGACCGTGGGTGTGCCCGCTGAGGATAGCCAAGCACTCTTGACGGGCTAGGTAGGACCCCGAGCTTGGGTTATGACAGAGGCAGAGCTCCAAGTCCCCTTTTCCCATGCCCGCCCGCGCTGCTTCGATATCCACCTCGCGACCCTCCTCCGGGTCCTCCACCCCCGTCAGCACCAGGGGCAGATCCCCAAGGCGTTGACCACGGTTGCGCAGGAAGCCCCACCCCTTCTGTGTGAAAGCACGCTCGATCTTTCCTTCCTGTCGGCCCCTGTAATCATGATTGCCGAACACCGCAAAGGCCCCCAGGGGCACCTGCGCCAAGGGGGCCATGACCCCTGCCAAATCGACACCCGGCCCCACCTCACCCGCGATGAAATCCCCAGTGAAAACCACTAGGTCCGGGTTCTCGGCCAGAGTGGCCTCAATCACCCCACCCATGGAAGTTGCCCCCAAGAGCACACCCGCATGCAGGTCCGACAGGTGCGCGATGCGCAGGCCGTCGAGGGAAGCGGGCAGACCCGGACGCCGAATCACCTCATGACGCACAAGGGGCGGACTCAAGAAGAGGCGCGCGTAGAACCAACGGCCGCCCGACACCCGGGCCAAGCGCTCCGCCAGCCAAAACACACACAGGCGCAAAGGCGAGTAACGCCGTGGGGCTTGTCGAAGGTTCGATGTCATGGACTCTGACGGAAGATTCGGTCTACCCCCATGGCTCCATCATAGGAGCCCCTACCCGCGCTGTTTCCCAGGGGATTGGATCGGGGGGACACCCAGGTCCTTTCGATTCAACGCAGGCGAGGCCTGGGCCTCTACTGGGCAAGTCGTTCGATCAGCTTCTGGATGCGAAGAAGAGCCTCTTGACGTCCTAGGAGGCCGATCATCAGGAACAGATCTGGACCTCCGGGCTGGCCCGAGAGGGCGCAGCGTAGGGGCTGGAAGAGGGCCCCAATTTTGACTCCACGCTCCCCGAGCCACTCCTTGGCGGCTGTGCCCGTTGCCCCAGTGTCCTCGTCCGCGGGCCTTTCGCCCAGCCACTCACCAAAGGCCCCGAGCAATTCTGCGGTGCCCTCGTGCTTACGTGCTCCCTTTTCCGCCTTGGGCTCATAGGTCAATTCCTCGGCGCTGACAAAGTAGGGCGCGAGCCAACTGGGCGCATGGCTATAGAGGGACAAGCGCTCTTGCACAGCGCCAATCAGTTGCACAAACCAATCCCAGCGCTCGCGCAGATCGGCTTCGCTGCTTTGACCCTCGGCCACCACGAAGGGCAGGCAATGCTCTGCCAATTCCGCGGGTGTTTCCCCGCGCAGGTATTCCCCAGCCAGCCACAGAAACTTGTCTGGGTCAAAAATCGATCCGCCCTTTGAGACCTGTGCCGCATCAAAGTTCTCAACAAACGTCTCCATGGAAAACACCTCGGTCTCCCCATCCAATGCCCAACCCTGGAGAGCCAAAAAGTTCAGGATCGCGCCCTTGGGATAACCCTTGGCGCGATAATCCCCCAGGCTCGTGTCCCCGCTGCGCTTGCTCAACTTGCGACGGTCCTTGCCCAACAAGAGTGGCAGGTGCCCGAACTCCGGAGGTTCCGCCCCAAGTGCCTGATAAATCAGCAACTGCTTGGGCGTGTTGACCAGGTGTTCCTCACCGCGCAGAACACTGGTAATGCCCATGGCCATGTCATCGCAGACCACAGTGAAATTGTAGGTGGGCATACCACCGCCCCGGCGCATGAGGACCCAGTCGTCGATTTCCGTGTGGGGCAAGGTGACTTGCCCACGCACGAGATCCGTGAACTGAGTTTCTCCATCGGGGATTCGGAAGCGCATGGCAAAGGACTCCCCCGCATCCGCGCGCTCCTTGCTGGCGGCAGCACTCAAATCGCGATCCGCCCCGCGATAGGCCACGCGCTGCTTGCGTTTTTCCTGCTCCGCGTGCCAAGCATCCTGTTCCTCGGGAGTCGAAAAATCCCGGTAGATGTGTCCTCCCTCCTGCAAGCGCTCCACTTGCGCGCGATAGGTATCGAGGCGCTCGGTTTGAAAGTATGGCCCATGCTCGCCGCCCACATCCGGACCCTCATCCCAATCCAGGTCCAACCAACGCAGACCCTCCAAAATCGCAGCCAGACTATCCTTGGTGTTGCGCTCCACATCCGTGTCCTCAATGCGCAGGACAAAGGTCCCCTTGCCATGGCGCGCATGGGCCCAGTTGAAAAGGGCGGTGCGACAGAGGCCAAGGTGAACGGAACCGGTGGGACTGGGGGCGATACGGACGCGCATGATCAAAGGGGTGACAGGGGAGGATCGGGCCAAGAGCATAACCCTAGGGTCGGGCGCAGCTTCCCAGGAAGTGCACGGGGACCCCCACCTTTCTCACCGAATCCGAGATGCGACCCCGGGCTCTGACGGCGTATCATTGCCGCATGCCCACAGGACCTCTCGACCTCGACTTCCTGCGCCGCCTGCCCAAGGTTTCGCTCCACGATCACTTGGACGGTAGCGTGCGTCCCCAGACCCTGATCGAACTCGCCGCAGCCTCTGGTTACCAGGGTCTGCCCACCGCTGATGCGGACGAGCTCGCCACTTGGTTCAGCCGCGGCGCCGACCGGGGCAGCTTGGCCCTCTACCTGGAAGGGTTTGCCCACACCATCGCCCTGATGCAAACCCCAGAGGCCCTCGAGCGAATCGCCCATGAATATGCAGAGGACCTGGCCGCAGACGGAGTGGTCTACGCGGAGGTGCGCTTCGCCCCGCTCTTTCACACGAACGAAGGCCTTGGCCTCGACGCGGTACTCGACGCGGTGATGCGCGGATTGAAGCGCGGCAAGGCGGACTTTGGCATCGAGTCGCGCATCATCGTCTGCGCCCTCCGCAACCAATCCGCAGAGATTTCAAGCCGTCTTGCGGACCTGGCGACCTCTTGGTTCGACCGGGGCGTGGTGGGCTTTGACTTGGCAGGCGAGGAAGCAGGCCACCCGCCCAAGGATCATCTCGAAGCCTTCAACACAATCGAACGGGCCAACGGTTCCATCACGATTCACGCGGGCGAGGGTTTTGGCCCCGAGAGCATCTGGCAAGCCTTGCAGTACTGCGGTGCCCACCGCATTGGCCACGGCACGCGCCTGATGGAAGACATGGCGATCTGGGAGGGCAAGGTGATTCGCCTCGGGCGCCTTGCGAAATTCGTGCTCGACCACCGGGTGCCCCTGGAAATGTGCCTTTCCTCCAACGTGCAAACCGGAGCCGTACCGGACCTTGCCAGCCATCCCTTCCCCCACTTTTTGCGGGAAGGTTTCCGAGTCACGATCAACACGGACAACCGCTTGATGAGCAACACCACCATGACGAAGGAGTACGGCATTGCCCACCGGGAATATGGCCTCAATCTTGCAGAGCTAGAGCGACTCGCGGTCAACGGCATCAACTCGGCCTTCCATGATTACTGGGAGCGCCGGCGCATTCTGCACGAGCGTATTGAGCCCGGTTATGCGGCCGCGCGCGCAGAGCTCGAAAAACTCGGCATTGAATCCGGGCACCCCCTGTCCCACGGGGACAAGGACTCCTAGTGGAATTCGCAGCACGCCGGGTGGAACCCCACGCCTTCCGCGGCGAGTTGCTTGTGCGCAGTTTGGATTCCGAGCTACTGCGCCACAACCCCCTCGGGGATCCCAACCAACGGGACGTGCCCGT
The DNA here is from genome assembly GCA_937910685.1 of uncultured bacterium. Lineage (GTDB taxonomy): Bacteria > Planctomycetota > UBA1135 > UBA1135. Next base: position 13,115 of record CALEMP010000134.1, on the reverse strand, counting down.
TTGGAGTCCAGCCGGAGAATCTGGACCTCTGCCCTTGGTGCTGGTCCTCGCAGGTTTCACCGGCCGCGGCCAAAAACACTTGGACACCCATCCCTGGCATCCCGGCCTTGCCCTGCGCTTGGACCAAGCCCACGCCACCGGAGACTTCCCCCCCTGCCGCGTGGCCTTCCCCGACTGCTTCACCATCCTAGGAGGCAGCCAATACCTGGATTCCGCTGCAGTCGGCAACTACCAAAGCCACGTGCTCGACGAACTCGTGCCTTTCATCGAGAAACACTGGGATTGCGCTCCCGGTAAGCGCGCCGTAGTCGGCAAGAGTTCCGGCGGATTCGGCGCCCTGCGACTCGCCCTAGACCGCCCCAATCACTTCCAAGCCGTAGGATCCCTAGCGGGCGACATGGGCTTCGATTTGGCCTACGGAAGCGAACTCCTGGGCGCCGCCCGCGGCCTGATCCCTTGGGAAGGCGATGCGTCTAGATTCCTCGCAGCCTTCAAACGAAAACCCGATCTATCAGGGGACGGACACGCGGTGATCAACGTCTTGGCCATGAGCGCCTGCTACGCACCCAATGGATTACGTCCCATGGGTTTTGACATGCCCATGAATCCGCATACTGGCGAACGCCTCGAACCCGGCTGGGGTCGCTGGCTGGAGAACGATCCCCTCGTGCGAATCGAGCAGGACGTAACAGGTTTCAGGAACCTCAAACTCCTGGCTCTCACCGCCGGAACCAAAGACGAATTCCACCTACAGTTCGCCCTGCGCCGCTTTTGTGAACGACTCAAGGACATTGGCGTTCCCTTCGAGCACACGGAGTTTGACGGCGGGCACTTTGGAACCGACGCAGAGCTCCTGGACTTGACCAAGCGAGTGGTTGAGAGCTTGGGGTAGCCGAGGTCGAACGCAATGGCCGTTCCACCGCGGCGCGCCCTGAATACCTGGGCAGGGCTATCTAGGGAAAGAGGCTCGGAACATTGAGCGTAGGAGGGGAGCGCGAGGTCAGGACCTGGCGCTCCCCTCCTATGCTCACGGGTACCGAACCTCAACCACCGTATGAATCCCTCCGCGCACCATGAAATCCCCTTCCACGACCATCTCTCTGGGCGCAATCGCCGCAACCAAATCATCCAGAATCTGATTCGTCACCGCCTCATGGAATGCACCTTGATCGCGATAGGACCACAGATAAAGTTTCAGGCTCTTCAACTCCACACACAAATCCCCCGGCGTATACCGAATTCGAATGGTGGCAAAATCCGGTTGCCCAGTCTTCGGGCAAACGCAGGTGAATTCCGGGCACTCGAAACGAATCTCGTAGGAACGCTCGGGGTTCGGATTTGGAAAGGTCTCGAGAGATGTGCTGGGCTGGGTGGACATGGCACGCAGGTTAGCGGGTGTCTCCCATAGGCGCTAGTCTCCGCCCGCCGCGACCACCACTCGATTGATCCGGCACTCCACGCCCCAAAGCTTAGAGCCCGCAAAGGAATCCCCCCTTCCGATCTCCTGATCCCCTCGGGCCACCAAACGCCCAGGATCAAGAGCCTCCAACAGGAACTCCTCACGAATCAAATCCCCCCGCCCCATACGCCACAAGACCCAAGAAACCTCGTGGCCCTGACCATCATCTCGCAGAAGCGGAACCCCATAATCGCCGATTTCCACCACCCAACCCTCACTCGTCCAGCGTGGCTCAAGACCCTCGGACAAGGATTCAGGCTCGCTCCTGCAAACCAGGGGCTTCCCAGCTAGGGGCCCCACCGCACGCAATCGGGTTAGCCGTTCCGCAAGCACCCAGGCCGGCTCGCCGCGCAAATCAAATCGGGCCTCGACCAAGTCCTTGTTCGCCCCCTGCACCCAGACCCCTTCGGCGGAACCAGTGATCCCACCGGCGGCCTCCCATTCCAATTGGGGCGCGTCGCTCCCCATCAACCCTCGGGAAACGTGGACGCTCAATTGGGTGTACCAGGCGGAATTCAAACGGCCGCCCGCAAGCGACCCATTCAGGGTCTGAGCCAAGTCCCCTGGGCCGAGTTCCAGAACACCCCCTAAGTGCCCCACCGCCCTGACGTCCAGGGTCACAAGGGGCCCGGCCTCTAGCCCAAGAAGCTGCGGCGGCACCAAGAAGCACAAGCCCCCCGCAGCTCGATCGACAAAATCAGCGCTGCCCCACCAACTGCCCAAGGCCGCACGATCCATTGCACGCACAAACGGTCCGCCCTCAGGAACCTTGCCCCAAGCACCTTCCGCAAGACGGCGCGAAAGTAACACGGATGGATCCTTGGGCAAGATCTTGTGCCCGGCCACGCGCTCGGTGGGCTCCAGCAACACATAGCTCCCCTGGAAAATACGCCGGCCCGCAGCTTGCTCCAAGTCCGTGCGCAACGCATCAATCGTCCGGCTGGCCTCACGAATCGGAACGGCGGCCCCATGTGCCAACCAAGCAAACAGGAGGATCAAAAACGCGGGTATCAGAATTCTGCGCAGGTCGCTGATTGCGGTGGCCGCAAGCCCCCAACCGGTGCACAGGATCAGGGTCGCCCCCAGCAACACCTGAGCCCCCACCAAATCCAAACTCACGACCCTTTGATCCGCATCCAAGATCAAGGAAAGCACCAAGGAAATCCCCCAAATAGCGACGATTCGACCCCAAAGGCGGGGAGCTCCCCGGGCCGCAACAAACCCAGGATGAGTCGCGAGGATCAAAGTGGCCAATGCCACCGGAATCGCCAGTACGCCTGCAGAACCCACGGGCGCTGGCATGAAGAGCACCCCCAGTTTCTCCACGCTATAGGGAATGGCCTCAAGATGAACGGACAGGTATTGAAAAGTACGCGCCCCCTCTGGTGCCAGCTGGCGGCGCAGCATGTACTCAGCTGCCACGCACACACCGCAAGCCGCAAAGGTCAACAACGCCGAGCTCCAACGGGCTCGGGTCGGCCGGTGCCGGTGACTCGAAAGAACCTCCAGCACACCGTATAAGAACGGGAGAAAGAGCGCCCAGCGACCACACATCCCCGCCAAGAACGCGAACAGGAACGCGCGGCCCAAGAGGCGTTTGTTGTTTTCCTGGCGCGCCTCCAAAAATGCCGCCAAACCAAACGCCCCGAAGGCAAGGGCCAGCAACTCTCCGCGCAGGTGCACCATGGCCACCGCAGCCACGGGCAATGGATGGACCAAGAGCAACAGCCCCGCCGTCAATGCCGCAGCCCGGGCTGTCTCTTCCCCAAACCACGGGGTGAACAAGCGCCGCAGTGCGATCCGCAACCCCTGGGCCGCCAAGGCCAGCACAAGCAGATTTTCCAGTCTCAGCCAAGTGGCCAGGTGCGCCGGCCAAACTTTGTTCGCGCTCCAAACCGCCCTGGACAAAAACAATGAGAGCGCGGCGAGGGGTCGGCCATCCGTGTGTGGCACGGTATAAAGCGCCGCCGATCCGCGCCCCGACAGCCCCGCGAACAATTCCAGGTCCGCCCCAAATGGACCGGCCGACAAAATCGGCGCATAAGCCCAAGCCACCAGGCCGAGGAACAGCGCCACCCAAAGGGGTTTGTTGAGACGGGGACCCATGGCCCTACAGTAGCCGTCCGACAGCCGCTACCCTAGGAGCTCTTCCAGGAACTCCCGCACCCTCCATCCCATGCTGAATACCTTCCAGCCCCTAATCCAAGCCGCCACCGGCCTCGAGCTGACGGACCCCGCCGCCGCCCAAGCTGAACTCACCCGCCGCCTCGACCCCGAGGGGCCTGATGGCCAAGCCGTGACCCAAGCCCTCCAAGCGCTCCTCGCTGCCGAAAAAATCGCCACCCGCGGCGAACTCCCGGTGCGCTGGGGGCGGGTTTCGAAGGCCAGCCCCGAGACTGGAGACTTTTCCATCGACGTGGTGCATATGAATGGTGCGGGGCCAAAACATACCCATGGACGGGGAGAGATTAATTTCTGCGTGGCCCTTACTGGAGAGCCGACTTTTGATGGTCATGGTCCAGGCTGGGTGGTGCTGCCGCCGGAGTCGACTCACGTGCCGACTGTGGCCGGGGGTGAAATGCTGATTGTGTATCTGCTTCCGGGCGGGGTTGTAGAGTTTGGTTGAAGGCAGGTAAAGCCTGGGACATGCTCGCGAAATCTGGAGTGAAACCCACCTCAACCACGTATTGGTGAACAAAACCAAATACCCAGAAGGCGTCCACCACCGCCCCTATGGGCAGCCCTGCGCCTCTAGTTCCCAACAGAGAACGTACCTCTTACGAAAAGCACGTACCCAAGAGGCGATGATGGGGTTCAACTCTTCCGATAGGCGCGCATCGGACCAACGCGCCCTCAACCCAATGCAAAAACTCCTCCACTCGCGAATCTCCTTCGCCTCCCTCGTTGCTCTCGTCGCCCTCAGCACTTCCAGCGCGCGCACACTTACCGCTGGAGACATCACCTGGGAAGGGGACTGGGCCGCGGCGAAGGCACGTAGTGCCAGCGAAACGAAGGTGCTGTTCCTTGCGGTCAACATGGACGGGGAGCGAGCCAATGATCGGCTCGCGAATAAGGTCTACCACGACAAGCGCGTCGTTGAACTTGCGGAATTCACGGTCCCCGTCATCGCTAGCGCTCACGAACACTCAGGCCGCACCTGCAAGCGTTTTGGCACGGTGGAATGCTCCCAGCACCAGTCCATCGACATTCGCGTGCGGGAAGAGCTCCTGCCCAAGGACGAGGGCGGCTTTGTGGTGGCGCCTCAGCACGTGTTCCTAGGCCCTAGCGGAGAAGTGCTGCTTTCGGTTCCCTATGAGATCAACGCGGCGGAATTGGAATGGTGTTTGGTGGAGGCGATTCGGCGGGTGGATCCGGAATCCAAAATCCAAGCCAGCGCCAAGGCCAGAGCACCTAAACGACTCGTGGATGGCGGAATGGCCCCCATCGTCGGCGGCGACAACACATCACCGGCCACCCTCGAAGAGGTGCTCGAGTTGATGGAACAAGTGCGCCAGGGCCGCGTGAAAGATCGCGAAGCAGCCCTGCGGCGAATCATGACCGCGGACGAAGAAGAAGCGCGGAAGTTCATCTCGCAAGAGCTCCGAGCACCGGGCTGGGGTCGAGGCGCTGGAGGTGGAGGTCGCGGTGATCGCGGCGGCGGCGGAGGAGGTGGCGGAGGCGGAACCGATCGCAACGAAGCGGGCAACGGCCCCTGGGCCCAGCAAGAAAAACTCATCCGCACCATCGGTCGCCTTTCTCCTTCCAGCTGGTGGGTGGTCATTGAAGAATTTGCCCTATCCAAGGACGAAGACCTACGCAGCGAATGCATCGCGGCCCTGGAACAACTGCAAGCCCCCGAGTCCGTCAAGCTGATCCAGTCCGGCTTGCGCAAGGAAAAAGACGAACGCCTCGAAGGGAACTGGCTGCGAGCCCTCGCGAGTTGCGCTCCCTCCGACACGAAAGTCGCTTCCAAGATCCTGAAGCTCGCTAAAAAGGACAAGAGCCCCGCGGTACAAACCCAAGCGATCCTGGCCCTCGGCTGGCTCGCGCCATCGGAACAACGCACGGAACTGCTGAGCGAGTTATTGGAAGGGGATGAACCGGACATGGCCGAAGCCGCAGCCCTCGCAGCGGGGCTTTCCAGGGAGGAAGTCTTCAAGCAAATGCTCGAAAGCCACGCGGGCAAGGCTGAAGGGGACATCAAAGCCGCCCTGGAAGCGTCCTTGTCGGTTTGGGAAAAGGGTTCCCTCGAACCCCTCGGCCCTTTGATCCGCGCTGCCATGAACGATGACGTGCCCCGGGAGCGGTTCTTCGGGTTCCCGCGGGGGTAGGGCAGGCCTCGCTGGGCACCCCGGTGAGGAACCATTAGGATGGGGTCGCGAGCGAGTCCATCCCTCCCCACCCTGCAGTCCCCCATGAAGCCCCTCACCCTGATCCTCCCCCTGGCCCTAACCCTGGGTGCCGCCGGTTCGACCATCCCTGTGCCTGCTGAGTCCAGCGCCCCCCTGAAGGCAAATCAAGAGGCCCAAGATTTCCCCGCGGCCCGCGCCGCCCTGAACACGAACCTCGCGACCTCCCTCGAAGAACTCGCTGGCCGCTGCGAAAAAGCCCGCGCTTACCTACAGCGAGATCTCTGCTACGAGATGCTGCTCATGGCGGACCCTGAACACAAGGCCGCGCGAAAAACCCTCAAGTACAAAAAGGATCGCAAGACCGGCGAGTGGAGCCGCAATAAGTACAAGGCACCCAAGGATCGGGACGGAAACTTCGTGGCGGCTTTAACCGCCGAGCGCGAAGGATTCCTGGAAGCCCATGGGGTGGCGGTACTCCAGTTGCTCGACGCCCATCAAGCGGAGTTATCCTCGGAGGAGATCGCCGTCGAGACCCAGGCATTGCTTGCCGCCCTGCCGAACAGCGAGCGTGTGCGCACTTATCTGGGTCAAGTGCAATTGGAGAAGAACGGAGAGACCCACTGGGTGCAAGCCTCCACCGTGCGTGCCCTGGAGCAACGCAAGGCACAGTATGCGGCTTGGAAAAAAGCCCTCAAGCAAGTGGATGAAGTCGAAGATGCCGAGATCCTCGCCAAAGAAGAGGCGCTTGGAGTCACTTTCAAGGCCTGCTCCGAAGGCTCGACCTACCGCGTGCTTTCCAGCGTCGTCAAATCCGAAACCGCAGTCCTGGCCCGCAAGCTGGAAGCCCTGACCCTTTGGATGCACCCACTGCTGGGGACCCACGGACCGGACGGCATGGTGCATGTCTATCTGATCTCGCAAGAAGAAGGCGCCGGCTTCATCAGCGAATTCCCAGACCTAACCGACGCCATCCGCGAAGACCTCAAGGGCTCCAACGGTGCCTGGCTTGGTCGCGCAGACCGGGTTGGGGTTTGGAATTCCCACGGCAAGAGCCGCATGGACCAGACGATTCGGCTCGTGATCAGCTATGCCCTTTTGGACACCTATGGTCGCATAGACGGGGACTGGGTCAAGAACGGCTTGCCCGCTTGGATGGACCAGGGCTTGGGTATTTACCTGTGTTGGAAAATGAACGAGACCAAGCTCTCGGTCCAACTGCGAGACTCGGGGTATGCGAGCAACGATGACGACCCCACCACAAAACTCCAAGGGGGCGAGGACGATTGGATCGTTCACGCCCGGGCGGCCATGACCCGCAAGCGCAAGCCCACGAACTTGGCCCTGGCCCTTGGACGCAATGTGGGCACGCTGACAACACGCGAGCTGTATGTCACCTATGGCTTCTCCGCATGGCTGCTGGAGGGGCACGATCCAGAGATCGTGCATGAAATCTTGCGCCGCGCGGGCCTGCGTGAAAACCCCGTGACTCTGCTGGAGGAAGTGCTCAAGCGGCCGTTTCCCCAGATTGAAGATGCCTTTCGCCAGTGGTTGCGCGAGATCAAGCACTCCTAATTCGGTCCGTTTGTCTACTCTGCACAGGAATTCACCCCACTTCCACCCATGCTGATTACCTTCTTTCTGCTGGCCTCGGTTGGCACGAGTCCCCTCCCCCCCGCAGCTCCTGCCCTTGTGCGCCAAGAGGACGGACGCATGGTCGAGCTCAACCGCCGTGTGGTTTGGGAGCTAGAAAGCCTCGCCAACGAATGCCAAAGCGCCAAGGCTTTCGTCGAGCGCAACCAGACCTATGAGGCCCTGCTGGCTTTTGCTCCCGAGCATGCCATGGCCCGGAAAACCCTAGGGCACAAGAAGGACCGCAAGACAGGCGAATGGGCCCCGCCCAAGCGAGCGCGCAAGGCCCAGGCAGCTGAAGCTGAGATCGCCGCACCCCTGGCCGAGAAACGTGCGGCAATGCTCAACACTTACATCGACGACGTCCTGGCACTACTCGATAGCCAAGAGCTTGCGCCGGCGGCCTTGCGCCGCCAGGAAGAAACCCTTTTGGCCCTGGCCCCCGACCACGTGGGGTTGCACAAGCGCTTGGGGGAAGTACTTCACGGTGAAGGAGCCGACGCGGTTTGGATGCTCGCTGAATCCATGCGCGCCCTTGAGGCTTTCAAGACCAACAAGAAACTGCGTGACCGATTCGAAGCCGCCGCTCCGGACATGACCGAAGGCACCCAGAGCCCCCTGGAAAAGGACGGTGCCCTGGGCGTGACCTTTTCAAGTGTCCTGGAAACTGAACGGGTGCGCTGCGTCTCGGCCCTATCGGAGAAAGAAACCCAAAAAATCGGCAAGCTGGTCCACGCCACCTACCTCTACATGGATTCGCTCCTGCGCAGCGATCAACAGCTAGCAGTGGGCACCGTGTACCTCTTCGAAGGCCAGAAAGCCACCAAGGAGTTCATCGGTCGCTACCCCGATCTGGAACCCGCCCGGCGCAAGCTGCTTATGGATCTGCTTTGCGCCTACCTAAACCACAACGCGTGTAATTCGTCCAGCAAGGATGCCCTCGAACGACTTGATGGTGCCCTGCGCATGAGCATCGCGCGCCATCTGGCATGGACCACCGGTACTTATGGCAAGCACGGTTGGATTGCAGAGGGGCTCGGCATCTATGTGACTCACCAGATGTGTGGCACACGACTGATCTACACTAAGGACGCCAAGGAGGGCAGCGCCGCCAGCCAAGGAAAAGACCCCCTCGATCGCATGAAGCGGGCGAAAGCAGATTGGTTGAGCCTGGCGCGCTCAACATTGGAGGGCAAAGATTCCCCTAAGCTGAGCTTCACCCTGGGACGCGATGTGAACAAGTTAACCCGGGCCGATGTGCTGGTTTCCAACGCCTTGGCGGCTTATCTGCTGGAAGGCTGTGAACCGGGAGTCGCCATGCGGATCTTCAAAAAAATCGGACACAAGAAACTCGGTTCGGCCCAGGTGATCGAAGCAGAGTTGGGACTCAACCCACCTGCTCTCAAGCGCCGCCTCATTCGCTGGCTTAAGGAGATCGGGAAGTAATCCCGCAATCGTCTCCCATGTCTATTAAGGAACAAAATACAGGGGGCTTCGAACGCTTACTGCGCTCATGGTCAGGGCGTCTGCTTTTGGCCCTGGTGTCGGTGATGTTGTTTGCGACCGCGAACACTTTGGAGTTCCGGGGCCTGTTCATTACCTCCCGCGACCCGGACCTGTTTATCTGGGAGGCTTTTTGGATATCCCAGTCCATCCGTTGGGGCCTGTGGGCCTTGGTGGCCCTGGTGGGAATCGTCCCCCTCATGGGGCTGGCGCGTCGCTGGCCCCTGGCCAAGCAGATCGTCGCCCACGGAGCCTTGGCCCTGACTGCTGCATGGTGCTTCGGCCTGGCGTGGGGGACCATTCGGCCAGAGCTGCCCTCTTCGATCGACTTCGAAAAGGCCATGACCATGCGCCAGGAGCGACGTGATCAGGTCCAGGCCAGTTCGGAAGGGAGCGCCGAGCAAGCCCCTCTCTCACCGGAAGAAAGCCCACTCCCCAGTGCAGGGCGCCGAGAGGACGAGCGACGCCAACGGGGTGAACGCGCCGGTGGTGAACGCGCTGGTGGTGAACGCGCCGGTGGTGAACGCGCCGGTGGTGAACGCGCCGGTGGTGAACGCGACGGTGGTGAACGCTCCGCAAGGAGCCGTGGCCCCATGGGCTTTGATCGCCGGATGGAGCGGGGGCCCCGCAACCAATCCGCTGGCCTGCTGGATCGTCTCCTCACCCATGCCTTCTTGCTCCTGCTCTGCGGCGCTGGAGCAAGCTACCTGCGATCACAGGACAGCCGCCGCCGGGTGGCCAAACTCTCCTTGGAACGTGCGACCCTCGAAGCCGAATTGGGCGAGGCACGCCTCTCCGCCCTGGAATCCCAACTACGCCCCCATTTCCTGTTCAACGCCCTGCACTCAGTAGGCGCCCTGGTTGGAGCCGAACGCAACACCGAAGCGCGCGCGGCCTTGGTCACTTTGGGGGACCTCCTACGATTGACCCTCGATCGCTCCAGCGACGGCCACAGCACCTTGGCCCAGGAAAGAGACCTGTGCCGGAGTTACCTCGACCTGGAAAAAATGCGCTATGGGGAGCGCCTTGAGTCCACGGTCAAGATTCCACAGTCCCAAGAGAACCGCTCAGTGCCCCCCTTGATTCTGCTGCCCCTGGTTGAGAACTGCGTGCGCCATGCGGTGAGCAAGAGCTCCGAGACCGTCACCATCCAGCTGGAAGCCAGCGAGGCCGGGGAACAGCTGCGTTTGGATGTGACTTGCAGCCAAGGCTCATTTCCCAGCGACGTCCTGGCCCGGGGCCATGGGGAGGGGATCGGCCTTGCCAACACCCGCGCACGTTTGGCGGCTGCCCTTGGAGACACTGCCCAGATGCAGCTGGAGAACCTGCCCGGAGGCGGCACTCGCGTGCGCCTCTGCCTGCCCCTGAACACGGAATCATGAGCGAGAGCCTGCGCGTATTGGTGGCCGACGACGAACCCCTCACCCGGAGCGAGTTGGTGTCCTTAGTGGAATCCGAACCCCGCCTCCAGTTGGTGGCGGTATGCCGAGACGGCAAGGAAGCTTTCGAGCGCCTTCGCCAAGGGGAGGTCGACTTGGCCTTGCTCGATGTGGAAATGCCCCTCATGAGTGGCATCGAGGTGGTGCGCTCCCTGGGAAATGCGGCACCCCCAGCGGTGGTCTTTGCCACGGCCCACCCCGAGTTCGCCGTGGCTGCATTCGAAGTGCAAGCGATCGATTACTTGCTCAAGCCCTATGACCGCGCTCGCTTCCAAGCGGCCCTCAGTCGCGTGGAAGAACGACTCGCCAGCCGAGACCCGGCCGAAGCCGGAACGCGCCTGGTACTGCGCCGGGAAGGACGCGTGGAAGTGGTCATGATCCAAGAACTCTTGTGGGTCGAATCCGCTGACCAATATGTCCAGTTGCACACGCACACGGGGGAACGACTGATGCGCGAGTCCATGGGGAAAATGGAAGCCGCACTGCTGCCCCACGGTTTCATGCGCGTCCACCGTTCAGCGATCGTACGTTTGGAGCAGGTAAGAGAAATGCAATCCATCTCCAACGGGGGCAAGGAACTTGTGCTCATGGACGGCTCCCGGGTGCCTGTCAGCCGATCGCGAGCGGCGGAAGTGCGCCGGCACCTGCTCTAGGCGCCCCAAACCCGTACTGAGACGGTCGCTGCCACTCGCAACAGGAACACCGCAACTGGCAACCGGGGGCACCCAGTGGGTTGCTCTCCCCCCCCAAAAGATGGATCATGGCCCCTCGAAACCCCCTCCCCGATTCCCATGAAGACCATCACCTGCCTGCTCCTTTCTCCTCTTGCTCTTTTCGGCACCACCATTTCCACCGACTACACCGCCGAGCGAAGCTTACGCGTAGAACGAGTCATGACCGTTTCCTCCGAAGTGGTCGACATGGTCATGGTGGTTGATGGAGAGGAACGCGAAGGCGGCTTCGGTGGCGGCGGCGCGAACGAACGTGAGTTAACCATCACCACCATCGACAAGGTTCTTGCCCACGACGAGGGCGCGCCCACCAAGGTGCAGCGCACCCTGGAAACGATCTCCTTAGAGGGCTCCATGACTTTCCGAGACGAGCCCCAGGATTTCGAGCGTAGCAGCGAATCCGAGGGCCTCGTGCTGATCCTCTCCCTTGCGGAGAACGGCGACCTCGAAGTCGAGATCAAAGATGGAGACGAGCCCGAAGGGGTCGATTTCGCGTCGCTCCTGATGACCCAAGAAATCGACGCTCTACTGTCCGGTGAAGAGCTGGATGAGGGCGACTCCTGGGACCTGGATGCTGAAGCCCTCGTGGCTGGCCTGGGCCTCGGCCTGGAAGGCGCCCTGTTTGGTCGTGCGGAACGCACAGAGGAACGCGGCGAACGGGGCGAGCGCGGCGGCGGTGGTCGTCGTGGAGGCGGTGGTGGCCGCAGCGGCTTCAACGGCGCCGCTATGTCCAACCTCGACTGGGAAGGCGAAGCCACCTGGACCGACAAGACCGAAGACGTAGACGGCGTCGAGTGCATCGTGATCAGCCTCGAAATTGAAGCGGAAGGCACTCTGCCCGAGCGCGAGTTTGGCGGCCGTGGCGGTCGCGGCGGCGGTGGCGGCCTCTGGTCTCCCCTCGGCATCAACTCCACCAGCGCGCTGGAAACCAGCGTCGAGCTCGAGCTCGAAGGCCAGCTGCTCTGGTCGATCAAAGAACAACGTGCCGTCAGCCTCAGCCTGAGCGGTGACTTTGTTCAAGACATGGAACGCAACATGTCCCGGGGCGACCGGGAAGTGTCCATGAGTTCCACCACCGAAGGTGAGATCGAGATCGAAGTCACGATCAGCGCCGACTAAACAAACCAACTTTTTTTCAGCCAATCCGCTCTTGTGGTGGGTTGGCCCCATTGACACACAACCCAGTACCATGACCAACAATCTCCCCCTCGTGGCCGCCATCGGCCTCATTACCGGCATCGCCGGCGCCAGCCTGAGTAGCGTTATCTTTCCCTCCCCCACTGTGGAAGTAAACCCCGCCCTTGGGACTCAAGCTGCGGATGTCGACCTTTCCGGGGTCATGAAGCAGTTTGACCAGATCACGAACCGTCTTGACGAGATGGAAATGGAGATGGCCCAAGCATCCGTGCGCCGCGAAGTGCCCGAAGCCGATGCTGTGGACATGGATGATGTGATGGACCAACTCAAGGACTACATGGCCCAGCTCAACAACCCCGCCGCGGCCATGCCCCCCAACTTTGAGAATTGGGTGAAGGACGCCAACGATGCAATCGATGCCCGCAAATCCGAAGAGCGAGATCTCGCCCGGACCGAACGTGATGAGAAGCGCATGGAAGATCAGCTTTCCGAAATGAGCGAGAAGCTCGGCCTGAACAACGATCAGCTCTCCAGCATGCGCACCACTCTGACCGAGACGCGCGCCGCATCGAGCGAACTGATGAGCGACATCCGTGAAAATGGTTGGGGCGCCGATAGCCGCGACCTGATGCGCGACGGAATGACGGAAATCCGCGAGGCCTCCGCCGCAGCCCTGCAGGGCTTCCTCAGCCCGAGCCAATACGAGACCTACCAGTCGGATTTCGCCAACGACAACAATGGCTGGGGCCGGGGCGGTCGCGGCGGCGGCGGCGGCGGCAACACGGGCGGCGGCAACCGCGGCGGCAATCGCGGCGGCAATCGCGGCGGAGTCTATGCTCCAACGCCTTTTCCTGCTTCACCCGGG
>CALEMP010000133.1 GCA_937910685.1 uncultured bacterium | reverse complement strand
TGATCCACGGCGCCGAGGAGAGCTCCGAGGGCCCGGCTTCGAGGGCCTGGCTGCGAGCCACGAAGTCTATGCGATCGAGGTCGTCGGCCATGGGGTTGCCCCTGACGATCTGGCGCCTTACACATTTGAGAGCTGCGCACAATTCGTGGGTGCGGCGATCCGCGCCTTGGGTCTTGAGCGCGTGCACCTAGTTGGCTCTTCCTATGGCGGTGAGTTTGTTTGGCGCGCGGCCTTGAACGAGCCCGAGCTAATCGAGAGCGTCGTGCTGATGGACTCCTCCGGAGTTCGCCGCCGCGAGGCGGACTGGCTTCCCGAGGAGCTCGAAATGCGCGATAACCCGTTGGCTAAGACCGGCTGGCTCATCAACGATCGCGAGCGCATCGAGGTAGCCCTCGCTCCGCACTTCCGAGAGCTACCACCCGACCGCGTCGAGGAGTTCTTCCTGGTCTGCGACAACGCATCCAATTGGAAGGCGATGGTCGATTTAGCCCGCGACGAAAACGGCGAGCGCGAGCACGAGCTGTCTCAACTCGAACCCCCGACACTTCTGCTGTGGGGCGCTGATGACATTGCGTACACGCTCGACCACTACGCCCAGCGTTTCGCTGACGAGATTCCGGACGCGCGCCTGATAGCATTGCCCGAGACCGGTCATTACCCGCACGAAGAGCGCCCGGCGAAAGTTGTTGGCATCCTCAACGAGTTCTTCTCGGAGCTGGCTTCTCAACCTGGATCCTCTCGCTAAAAAAACATGTTGAAGTCGATACCGTTGCTATTTGTATTGTGCCTATCAGGAGACTTGAAGGAGTTCGAGGTGCAGCCAAAGCCGCTCGCCTGGAGCGAACTTTCTCCCGATGTGTTTGATCGCAAGTGGATCCTGCCCGAACCGCGCACCGTGCCCGGCCGCGACCTGTTGTCCGAGATGCGAGCACTTTTGGCGCAGCGCTTCGACTTTGAGGATGCCGGCGGCCGTCGCTATCGAAGTTTCGGGGACTTAGCTGCTGTAGCAAGTTCCTTTGAGACTTTCGGGCCGAACGCGGGGGATGGTGCGATCCAGCGCGAGCGTTGGTTCGGCGGCCTCGAGCGCGCTGCGCCCAAATGGATGGCCGATTGGGGGGCGGGCCTTCGGCAGCTTCTCTTTGATGAGAACTTGCACGACGACCGCTGGAATCCGTCCAAGGAGCGCGACGACGACGGCATGCTCTTCGCCGACTCTTGGGCGATGGAGGACGAGAGCTTCGGACCTTGGAGCGGCCTGGACGTGAGCCCTCTTATGGAACAGGGTGCGGCTCTGCTGCACGCCGATTTGGCGACTATCAAGGCAGTCGGAAATGACTACCGGGTCTACTCCGAAAATGTCGAGGCCGACTACGACGAGATCTACCCCGTCCCCGGCAGTTACTACCTAGGCAAAGACGACGCCAAGCGACCCTTCACGGCGCTAACGCTTCGCTTTACCTGTGACTTGCCCTTCCCCTTTTCCGATTACAGCACTCGACTTGGAATCTTAAACCGCTTTGATGCTACTGGCGTCTTGTATACCGACATCTACTCGACCAGCTCGGACTTTTATTGGCTGGCGGGGCGCGATGTTTTTTTACCGGTGACTACCAGCGAGGGCGAGTGGGTTGCGTTCCTCCTTGTGCGGCACTTTGGCTTTGATCTGGATGGAGTTCCCGACGGAGCCGACGATCGACGCGTTGCACTGGGAATTTCGATGGGTAACCTAAAGCGAAACGCCGAGCGGCTTTGGCGCGCACGTTTGTCAGAGTCGAAGGAGCCGGTCCCGCCCGAGAACGATATGCAGATCCTTGAGAAGGTTCGCGTGTTTGGACAAAAGTGATGTTTCCCATGAAGAAGAAGACGATACGCGCCGCCGTACCGATTGGCATCGTCATGCGGGCGGTAGGTCATGCAAGACCCACTCGGAACTAGCCTGAAGGTGGACTGTGCTGACTAGATCTCACCAGTGGAGAGCAGGAAGTTGCGCAGGATGTCGCTGCCTCCTGAGTCCAAGCAGAGGATCGATTCCGGGTGAGATTGCAGGCCTTCGAGGGGCAAGTCCCGGTGGCGCAGGCCGGCAATCTCCCCGTCGTTTCCTGTGGCGCTAATTTTTAGGACCTCTGGCAGGCCCTCATGGGCCACCACGAGGGAGTTGTAGAGGGCCAGATCTAGGGGATTGGGGAGACCCCTGAAAATGCCCCGACCGTCGTGCCGCACCGGGCGAGTTTGGCCGTGCACGAGCTCTCCGGCGGGGGCGAGGTGGCCCCCGAAGGCGGTGGCCATGGCCTGCATTCCAAGGCAGACCCCCAGGACAGGGCAGTGGTGGGGTATTTCGCGCACGACCGCCTCGGAGCAGCCCCCCGCACCAGGTTCCCCCGGGCCGGGACCCACCAGGACGCCTCTGGGAGATTTGGCCAAAATTTCGCTGGGGCTAATGCGGGTGGAACGCTGGACTTCGACCTCGGCTCCCAGGGCACGCAGAGCGTGTTCGAGGTTAAAGGTGAAGGAGTCTCGGTTGTCCAGGAGGAAGATCATGGGAGTCGGCATGGAACCGCCGGTGAGGTTGGACTAGGGTAGCGCCTCATGGCGGTGTCTCAACAGATCGTTGTAGTGGGTGCGGGGGAAGTTGGTCAGCATTTGGCCCGCATCCTCTCCAAGGGTTCCCACAGGGTGACCGTGGTTGACACGGATCCGGAGAAAATCCGGCTAATGAACGAGTCCCTCGATGTGCAGGCCCTCGTGGGGGACGGCACGCGGCCCGAAGTGCTGACCCATGCGGGGGTCGTCAAGGCGTCCCTGTTGATTGCGGTCACCAACAACGACCATGTCAATATGCTGGCCTGTTTGATGGGCCGCCAGCTCGGAGCCAAGCGGCGTATCCTGCGGGTGCAGGACACGGGTATCCTTGAGGACTATGACAACTTTTATCGGGACACGATAGGTTACGACGTGGTGATGAGCACCTCGGAGTTGGCCGCACGGGAGGTGATCGAGACAGTCAAGGAACGCCATGCCCTCGAGGTTGAGACCTATTGCGACGGTAAGATTCAGTTGCGTCGATTGCGCCAGCCCGAGGGCGAGCTTCTCGGCGTGCCGCTCAAGGAAATGCGCCTGTCCGGCAAGGTCGTCCTGGTTGGGATTCAGCGCAGCACAGATTCGACCCGTCCGTTTATTGTCCCCGGGGGCGATGATTCAATTCAAGCCGGGGATCAGATCCTGGTTATGGGGGAGGCCAGTGACCTGGATGCTTTTGAGCGTGAAGTGGGCAAGCACAGTGCGCTCAAGCGCGAGGTGATCATCATGGGTGCGGGGAGTATTGGCCGCACGGTAGCCAGTAAGCTCAGCAATACCCATGGTGTTTCAGTCAAGGTGATCGAACACAACTCTTCCCGTGCGCGAGCCCTCGAGCAGATGGGGGATGACTTTTTGGTTCTGACCGGCAACGCTACCGACTTGGAGTTGTTGCGGGAGGAACATATCGGCAAGACCGACGTTTTCGTGGCAACCACTAAGGACGACGAAGACAACCTAGTCGCCTGCCAGATTGCTCGGGTGATGGGCGTTGGCCGTACCGTGGCCATCGTCAACAAAGCTAGCTACGTCGGTATCTATGACCTGATGGGGGTGGACTTGGCCATCAGTCCCCGAGAGTTGTGTGCCAAACGAATCATGCGCCTAGTGCGCGCTTCGTCCCCTCGAGCCGTTTCGATTCTGGCGGAAGGGAAGGCCGAGGTCTTGGAACTCGAGGTGCGTTTGAAAGAACCCACCACTATCGCTGACTTGAACTTGCCGCCCACCGCGAAAATTGGTGCGCGCATGAGAGGGGACACGGTTTCGGTCCCTGGCGGGGGCGAGACCCTAAAGACCGGGGACCGTGTCATCGTACTCAGCTTGTCGGACGCCTTGGATGAAGTCGAGGCCATCCTCACGGGCGAGCAAACCAAATGAATTTCCGCGCGGTTTGGGGCCTCCTAGGCAAGGTGCTCCTCCTCTTGGGGGCCATGATGACCCTGCCTGTCCTGGTGGGGTTTGCCTACGGGGAACACCGGGCGGCCCTCGGTTGTCTGGCCGCCAGTGTGGTGGTGGTTCTCTGCGGCTGGACATTGGTGCGTCAATTCCGCGCCGGACTCGAAGAGCGGCCGGTCATTCACCGACGAGAGGGCCTAGCCGTAGTTGGCTTGAGCTGGTTGATTGGCGGCTTGGCAGGAGCCTTGCCTTTTCTCCTGACGGGCACCCTCATATCCCCGGTGGATGCTTGCTTTGAGGCCATTAGTGGACTGACCACCACTGGATCAACCGTCATGACTCCCGAGCAGATCGACGGCATGAGCCACGCCATAGCCTTCTGGCGTTCTTTCTGCCACTGGCTTGGGGGCTTTGGAATTGTGATGGTTTTCGTGGTCTTCTTCCCGACAGGGGGCCGCAGCCTTTTCCGTTCCGAAGTGCCAGGTGTGGCGCGGGAAGCCTCTCATCGGCGAGTGCAAGACTCCGCCCGCACCCTGCTGAAGCTCTACGTGGGCTTGACCGTGGTCGAGTTTTTCCTCCTGCTCTTCGCAGGTATGGAACCTTTCGACGGGGTGATCCACGCCTTCGGCACAATCCCAACCGGCGGTTTTTCGAGCAAGGGTTCGAGCGTACTGGCCTTCCAGTCCGCCTCGATTGAGGTGGTGCTGACCCTCTTCATGTTCATTTGCGGGTTCAACTTTGGGCTGTATGAAACCCTCATGACCGCCGGCCCGCGTGCTTTCCTGCGCAGGCTATGGGGCTCCTCCGAGGCTCGGGCTTACATCGGTATCATGGTGGGCGCGACCCTGTTCCTGTCCATGATCCTGTGGTTCGACGGGGGCACCAACGGGGGCCCTCCTCCGGACGAACGCCTCGGTTGGCAGGATTATTCGTCTCTGACTACTTGCGTGCGCGATAGCTCATTCCTCGTTGTGAGCTTGGGCACCTCGACAGGCTTTGGCAGCGCGAACTTTGACCTCTGGCCACAAATTGGCCGAGTGGTCTTGATGATGCTGGCCGTGGTGGGGGCCTGCGCTGGCTCGACCGGCGGAGGAATCAAGGTCGTGCGCTGCATGATCGTGGTCAAGGCTGCCATCGTCGGCGTCCGGCGCTTCATTCGCCCCAGGGCTGTGCACACGGTGCATATGGATGGCCAGGCCCTGGAGGATGGAGTTGTCGCCTCGATCACCGCCTATTTTTGCCTTTGGACCGTGGTGTTCTTGTTTGGGACGTTATTCCTGTCGAGTTATGGATTGGACCTCGCGAGTGCGAGCACGGCGGTGTTGGCGACGTTGAACAATATTGGGCCTGGGCTCGCGAAGGTGGGCCCTTGGGAGAACTTTTCGGCCTTGCCGGATTTACCGAAGATGGTGCTGGCGGTGTTTATGATTTTTGGGCGGCTTGAGTTCTATGCTGTTGCGGCTTTGTTTGTTCCGAGCTTTTGGAAGCAATAAACGGGTACTGGCCCCTTTCAGTGTTGAATTCAGTGGAATTTAGGGTGTAACCAGAGGGCTCTCCGGATCGTTCTTGCACTAGGCCATGCTTGTCGGCCTGGACCAAGGACTCCATTGACTCAA
>CALEMP010000132.1 GCA_937910685.1 uncultured bacterium | reverse complement strand
CCGTGATACGTTTGGGCGCCGGGCTGGGAGGCCTTGGGTTTTCGCTCTTAGGCCTTGGCCATCCCCACGCGACGCCCCTGGTGGGCTGGCCCAAGCCAGGCGAAGCCAAGGTTGTTCTGGCGGATCGCTCCCAGGGATTGCTGCTCGTGCTGGATAGGGACTTGATTCCCAAGTGGATTTGGATGGTGCCGCCACCCACTCACCTGGCTCCCGCGCAAAGGGGCATGATCTGGGTGGTTCACTCTCCGGCTGGGCCGGAGAGGCACCGGTCCCTGGTTCTCGTGGACTTGCGGGCAGGGCAGGCATCCCATTCCTGGAACCTCCCGGAAGCCCCCCTGGATCTCCACACGGACGGCCGGGGGCGCGGATGGATCCTTGGGGGCGGTCCGGGGAAATTCAGCCTGCGGGGTTACGAGGAGGGCAATCCAATCCCCTCGATCCATGACTTACCCCTCGGTGTCACGGCTTGCTGGCTGCGGGAGGGCAGGCTGCTATTTCAGGTCGAGGACAGCCTGGGCTGGGTCCGATTGGAGACCCTGGGCGGGGGATTGCCACTGCGGGCGGAGGGTGATTTTCCGCTCGGACAGTTGGAGGTCCTTGATCTCGTGTTGGCTGGGGACGGGATCCTCCTTTTGGGGATCGAGGCCCACACCATGGACCGCCCTCGGCGGGTGGTTCAGCGGCGGCTCTGGGGGGAAGAGCCCTCTTGGGTACAAGGGGTTGGGGCCAAGGCCGAACGCTTGGTGTTGCGAGGCGACTTGGCGGAATCTCTTGAGGCCAGCGAGGCTTGGGTGGTGCATTCCCGCAGTCGGCAGGTCGAGCTGCTGCCCGAGCCAGGTGGGACTGGGTACATGATCGCCACCGGGGATTCGGGGGGCATCCAAGCCCTTGGTGATCTGGATGGCCGGCTCTTGCTGGCTACATCCACATGCCTGCGCCTCTTCAGTCGAGATGGCCAGCTCTTGGTCACCCAGGGGGGCTTCGACCAGCTGGTGGCCCTCTCGGTAATTTAGGCGGCGGGCTGGCGTCCGAGCCGCCCGCTAGGGATCAGGGTCAGGAGTCCTTGACCTGGCGATCGAGCATGGAGATGAACGCCATGGCAGAGTTGCTGAGGTCCGTGCGATCGTTGTCCATGCAGAGCTGGGAGAAGAGGACGACCTTCCGCTTGAACTTAGCGAACTCTATGACGACGGGATCATTGACCCGCTCCTTCGCAGCCTTTCGCTGCTTCAATGCTTCGATCTGGACCTCGTAATCCGAGATGATTTGCTCGTCCGAGCGGCGGGTGTAGGATCGTTTGGTAGTGTCAGTGGAATTGTTCATGGTTGTTGTTTCAGTCTTATGAAGGGGTGAAAAGCCCTGCGCCGATGGGTCGTTGGGCGGCTCTCTGAGGAGCCTCATCCCAAGGCCGACCGTGCTTGCGGGGCTCTTTTTGGTAAGTGCCTTAGGATCGTCCGAACAGTTGGATTGAATAATCCGTAGTTGGGCAACGATTGAGGCTTATTGCTCGCGCCGTGAGGCGCAGTCTTCTTCTTGATTCGCTCTCGCGTGGATCACTCAGGCTTGTGCGCATGCCGCCATTTGGGTGCATACTTTGGTTCGAGTGGGCCTGATGAGAGGTGGCTTAATCGGACATTTCCCGGAGAAAGCGCTCTTGGACATACGGTTTCAGGCCGCATGTGTGATCCTCTTGCATGCAAGTATACCTCTGCTGGGCCCGCTTGTCACCCCCATTGTAGGAAGCCCCGAAACGGAATTGATCTATACGAAGCCCCACGAAAGGCCTCGAAGGGGGTATCCTTGCCCTCTTCGCCGGACTCCGGTGAACCCTGCATAATAGACACACCCGCATAAGGAGAGTAGCCAGCATGCACAATGATGTTGAAAGAGTCCTATTGGACGAAGAGGCCATCCGGGCCGGAATTGACCGCGTGGCAGAAGAAGTGACCACAGCCTTTGAAGGCATGGACTTCACCGTGGTTTCGATTTTGAAAGGTTCCTGTATATTCGCATCGGATCTGATTCGACGCATTCCCATTCCCCTGGAACTGGCCTTCGTCAGTGCCTCCAGCTATGGAGATGGAACCGAGGCCGGTAAGCTGAAGGTTAACTTCCTGCCCGCCGGGAACGAGATCGAAGGGCGTAACATCCTGCTTGTGGATGACATCCTGGACACGGGCCGCACCATGCACACCCTAAAGGATGAGTTCACCTCCCGGGGTGCTGCCATCGTCAAGTCCTGTGTCTTTCTGGACAAGCCCTCTCGTCGAGCGGTGGAGTTCAATGCGGACTTCCGTGCCTTCGAGGTGGAAGATCTCTTCGTTGTAGGCTTCGGCCTCGACTTTGCTGGCCGTTATCGAAACTTGCCCTACGTGGGAGTTTTGCAGCCAGAGGCCCAAGAGCGAGTCGCGCGCAGTGCTGAAGAAGCGCGCATCGCCCAGTCAGCATCTGCCTAGCCCGAGCTCCCCGTGGAACATCTGACCGTGCCCGAGGATAGGGTCGGGCTGGAACTCGATGAGTTCCTGTGCCTGATCTATCCCTTCGTCAACAAAGGCTTCCTGCGTACCCAGGTACGCGAGGGCGCTGTGCTTGTGGATGGGGGGATGTCGAAGCCCAACTACCACTTGTGCGGAAGCGAAGTGATTTCGATTCAGTTCTCTAAGGAGGACATGCCTCGTAAGCCGGTGGCCCCCGCCGAGCCCGTGGAAATCCTCTATGAGGACGATGATGTCTTGGTTGCCAACAAGCCTGCGGGCCTGGCGGTGGAACCCGAGCGCTGGAAGCGGGATGCGAGCTGTGTCAGTGGCGCTTTGCTGCAGGCTGCGGTGGAAAGCAGCGCTGCGAATCAAGATCCGGACGAAACGGGTACGGGAATGCTGGATTTTAGGCCCCGGCTGGTGCATCGCCTAGACAAGGACACTTCGGGGACCCTATTGGTGGCAAAGAACCTCGAAGCCGAACGTTCCTTGCGCACGGCTTTTGATACGGGCGGCATCCAGAAGGACTACTTGGCCCTGGTCGAAGGGGAACACCCGCTCCCGGATGGCGAATGGGACGAAATCAGTGCTGCCATCGGCCTCGATCCGCGTAAGGCGGGGCGTATGCAGGTGGACGAGCAAGAGGGCAAGCCCTCATGTACCCGTGTCACTGTGGAGCAACGCTTCGAAGGCTACACCCTTATGCGTTGTCAGCCCGTCACCGGGCGCACGCATCAGATTCGCGTACACCTCTCTTGGGCGGGTTACCCCTTGATGGTGGACCCCTCTTATGGACGCAGGGATACCTTACTCCTTTCAAATATCAAGCGCGGCTACCGGCCTAAGCGCGGGGTGAGCGAGCGTCCGTTGATTGCTCGCTTGACCCTGCATGCCCGGTCCATCGCTTGGACCGATCCAAAGGACGGTGCAACCAAGCGCTTCGCCGAAGCGCCTTTGCCCGCCGACTATACCCGACTTATCAAACAACTCAGCCGGGTACGACCGGCCAAGAAGTGGCGATCATGAAATTAAAATCTAAACCTCAGGATTTTCGCGTCAAGGAGCTCTTGCGCGAGGACATCATCAAGCCCGCCGGACCCCATCGCGTGTACCGGGTGCAGAAGAAGAAGATCACTTCTTTTGAGGCTGCTGCCGACCTGGCACGGATCCTCGGGGTAACCCCTGCTGACGTTTCCATGGCCGGACTGAAGGACCGCCAAGGAGTGACGGTTCAGCACATGAGCGTGCCCCGGGGTAAGGACGTGGAGATCCGTCAGCCCGATCTGAAGATTGACACGGTTGGCCACTGCAGCGAGCCTCTGAGCCCCGCCGCCTCCCTGGGCAACTCTTTCAGCATCATTGTTCGCGAGCTTTCAGCGCGTCAAGTGACGCGTATGCGCGAGAGCTTGCCCCTGGTTCGAGATCACGGCTATCCGAACTACTTTGACGATCAACGCTTTGGCAACCTGCGCCACCGTCAGGGCTGGATCATGCTCGATTTGATTAGCGGAGACTTGGAGGACGGACTCAAGCGGCTCTTGGCCTCGCTCTCGCCTTTCGATTCCGCTGCCTCTAGGGACGCCAAGGAGGCGATTTGGCGCAGCTGGGGTAACTGGGGTGCCTGTCGCGACCATGCGGGCCGTTACGGCAAACACCACTCGGTCTTCGAGCACCTCCGGCGTTACGACGGGGACTGGGCCGGTGCTTTCCATCGGGTTGCGACCCGCGAGCGGCTGATTCACCTCTATGCCTTCCAGTCGCACCTTTGGAACACGGCGTTGGAGTCATGGTTCGAACAGACACTCAACCCACGGGAGCGCTTCGCGGTGCAATCACGCGAGAGCCGTTTGATTTTCCCTCGACAAAAAGTAGATTTCCCCGAGGCTTGGAACGGCACTTTCCCCTTGCCCGGTCCGCGCCTTTCGGAGGTCAAAGATCCCGAGCAGCTGCGGCACTTGCGACTTGCTTTGGCTCAACACAAATTGAGTCCCGATGATTTGATCGTTGAGGGTGTACCCGGCTTTGGCCTGAAGCACGAGGAGCGACCGTTGATGATCATGCCCCAAAACCTCAAGGTCCGTTCCGCAGGACAAGGGGAAGGTGGAGAGGACGACCATGTGGCGGAGTTGAGCTTCGATCTGCCTCGGGGTGCCTACGCCACCATGCTAGTGCGCTGTTTGGTGGGCGCCACGGCAGGCCAGTACGAAGACGGGCCCCAGCGCTCGATTCCCGGCCGCGGTGATTCCAGGCATCCTAGTGGTGGTGGATTCGATCGCGAGCATGGCCGTGGTGGCTATGAACACGCTGGCGGCGGCGGTTACCAAGGCGGTGGCGGTGGTTACCAAGGTGGCGGAGGCCAACGCTC
>CALEMP010000131.1 GCA_937910685.1 uncultured bacterium | reverse complement strand
CCTCTGGTTACACCCTAAATTTCACGAATTTCAACATTGAAAGGGGCCAGTACCGTCTCACTTGAGCGCGACTAGGTACCCGATCCAGGCAATGCAGTTCTCGCCCTTCTCATCGAAGTCGAACTCGCCGTTGCCTTCTTCTTCGTCGTCTTCATCCGTGCCCTCAAAGTAAGGGCGCACAGCTTTGAAGCCCGCATCGAAGAGGATGTCTTTCACCTCTGCAAAACCCCACAGACGCCAGTCGTAGGTGAAGGCATTGGTCATCTCCGTGCCATCGTTGAAGCGAAAGTGGATCGCGCATTTGTATTCGCCGGTGCCGGGCCAGTACTCGACTTGGTCCCAGACGTAGGTGAACGCGTTGTCGTCAATCTCGCGCTCTTCTTCCTGCTCCATCAGGGCATCGGGGCCCCCATAAATGTCCATTATGAAAATGCCGTCGGCGGCTAGATCCTTGTGGATGCCACGGAAGTAGTTGAGCAACTCCTCGCGCTGCTTGAAGCAGAAGTAAGAGAAGTTCTGGGCCACGGTCATGTCCGGACGCTTGTCGGAGGGTTCGCGCACGTCCGCCAGATGGAAGGTCATACGGTCATCTCCATCCGAGACCTTGCTGAAGTTGTGCTCACGGCCCCAGTCCATGGGATCCGAATCAAGGTCGAAACCCTCGGCGGTGTTTTGCTCATTCCGGCTCAAGAACTCGGCGGTCATGGAAGCGGTTCCGCAAAAGTCCTCGCGGAAGTGACGCAGGGGACGCTCGCGCAGGTCCTCAAACACCTTCAACGCAAAATCCACGTCGGTCTCCGGCGAGTTCACCGAGCGCTGGTAGAGATCCAAACGGTCCGCGGTTTTGGCGGTCAGGCCGCGTTTCTTGCCTTTGAGTTTGTTCTTACGCTTGTTTTTGTTCTTACCCTTGCCCTTCTCTTTGTTCTTGTTCTTGCCCTTTTGCTTGGGCGTAGAGGCCGGATCGGTCACGGGTGCAGCACTCGTTTCGGTGGATGCGGTTCCGTTAGAAATGATGACAGTCGCCTCTTCGGGAGACAGGGCGGATCCGTTCGATTGCTGGGACATGTTCGCTGCTGGGGGTAGGGATGAATACTCGAATGCTCAAGAGAGCGCTGAATGCTAACGGCAGGGGCTTCCAGTGAAAAGCAAAAGAACGCAAGAGCTTGCACCCGCGTATTCGCCCCTCGACCAGAATTCAGCGACCCAGCTTCGGCTCTCCTTCTTCCCAAGCGGGTGTCAAATCCCCATCCACCACCGCTCGCACTGCGGTCAAGCAAGCCTGGCCTGCCGCCAGCATGTGATCAAAGTCGATGGTCTCGAGCTCATCAGTCACCCGATGGTAGTCCGTGTGCATGTTATAACTCGATAGGGTCTGCCCCACGATGCCCGCCTGCACGAAGACGATGTTGTCAGAGCGCATGAAAAAGCGCTGGTCCGGCCGTGGGTCGGCGACGATTTCCACGCCGCTTGCGGCGATCAGAGGCCCCAGATTCGTGCGATCCCAGCCGGTAAACCACAATTTTCCCGGTCCACCCACCAGCTCATCGGGCCTGCCGAGCATCTCGAAGTTTAGGTTGCAGACGACCTTTCCCAGGTCCACTGGACAGTGATCCACGAACCAATGGGTGCCCAACATGCCCACTTCTTCAGCGGCAGCCAAGAGGATCACCACCGTACGCACAGGGGCTTCCCCAGCTGCGAGGGCCTCGGCCAGCTCCATCACCATGGCCACCCCCGAAGCATCATCATCGGCGCCGTTCATGATGCGGTCCTCCGCATCCTTGCCTGCGCCCCCCACGCCCATGTGATCGAAGTGCGCCGAGAGCACAATGATCTCGTCCGCCGCCTCGGGATGTTCCTTTGTACCGCGCCCGGGTATCACGCCCACCACGTTGCGCTCGGCCACGATCACGTCTCCCCCATGGGGATCAAAAGTCGCTCGTTGCCACTCTTCCGCCCGCACCCCCGCGTCCCCACGCAGGGTGATGTCAGGAGCACGAACATCTTGCTCCTTGCTCGGCAAACTCAAACCCCCTCCCTTGGGAATCCCCAACTTGCTGCCGGAACGAGAACCCGCTCCACGCAGAAGCAAACCCAAACCCCTGCCGCGCTCATGACCCGCCGCCTTCAACATGCGGCGCTGTTCTCCAGCACTGGTGTGAAACATGAGGCAAGTGTTCGGGCCCATGGATCCGGGCAACTCATCCCCCTTCTGTACATGCACGATGTCCCATGGCCCACGCTGCCCCGCCTTGCCAGACATACGCACGAGAAATTCCACTCCGTACCCGACTGTGACTTCGGCGCCATCCCCATCGATCAAGGTCAACTCGGGCAAAGCATCAAAGCGCTGACTGACCAAGGGCACCGGTTGAAACATACCGCCTAAAGATTCCACGGGCTGCACGCCCACATGGGCCAGCGCACGCCCGAGATAATCCGAAACCAAAACAGATTCCGGGCTGCCAGCCTTGCGCCCTTGCATCTCGTCGGAAGCCAAGTGGGCCAGATGATGGCGCAGGGCTTCTTGGGTGATCGCCGGATTCAGCGGAGGGAACTCCACGCTCTTCACGGAGTCCTGCGCGGGCTTTTGAGCCCCCGCGGCAATCAGAAATAAACAACCGAGGCAAAGGAACGGGGTCTTCATGGGGAACAGGGTACCCGAGGATCCCGTGCCTGAGTTCCCCCACCCCAGCCAAAACCACAGCGGGGTCCCCCATCACTGGAGAACCCCGCTGATGAGGTGCCAAGGGCTCAAATTACTTTGAGCTCGGCTGCTAAGTGAACCGGATTCCGAGCCAGGCTATACGGCCCGGCGATCAGGCTGGGTCACATCCCTCAGGGTTTGGAATAGGCGTTCGTTGTCCCTGGGATGGGACACTTGAACGCGCACGGCACCGTCGACACCGCGCGGAACCCTCATGGTTCCGGGCTCCAGGCGGCGGTTGACCTTGCGGGCCAAGTCAGACGGATTGTCCACTCGGATCAGAATCCAATCCCCCACCGATGGCATGGGCTTGATTCCAGGAATAGTTGTCAGGCGTGAGAAGAAACGGTCCTTCTCGGGTGAATTTTCAAATGGCATCGATCCCTCCTCGATTCGATGAGTCTCCAGGCGACTGTGCGGAGTCGGTCCAGAGGGTTTGGCAACGGTCAGGTGGGGAGACGCTCTCCCCTTTGCTCCAAGGGCACACGGCGGTGGTGACCCTTGGGAACAGAAAAAAATCCGGACTGCTGCGCATGAACCAAAAGTAGAAACAAAAAGTGCCAAGGACAAGAACAGAATCAGTTGGGTTTTTGGGCTGTGGATGGGAAACTGGGGGCACATGCAAAACCTGCGCATCACCGTCGCCGCCTCGACCTCAAATCTGGGCCCTGGATTTGATTGCCTTGGGCTCTGTTTGGACCTGTTGCTTGAAGTCACATTGGTGGGTCCGGCCACGGGTAAGAGCCATCAGTTTCTTAGCCTAGGAGGAGAAGCGCATTCCTGGCCTCCTCCCCCGAAAGCCCCTCCGGGGTCCCCAGAGGCACGTAATTCCGATGCCAACGCATTCCTCGTGGCCTTCGACCGGGCCCTCGAGCACTATGCCGCGCCCTTGATTCCATACGCCTTCGAGGTCACCAGCCAGATCCCCGTGGGGCGCGGATTGGGTTCCACCGGAGCCGCAGTGGCCGCGGGATTGGCCCTCGCTGCGGAGGTGGCGGGACGGACCCAAGGGGAAACCCTACGCCAGGAACTCGTGACCCTCGGGGCAGAAATCGAGGGGCATCCGGACAACAGCACCGCATCTCTCTATGGAGGTTGCACCCTGGCCCTGGCAGAAAAATCCAGCTGGCGGGTGCTGGAGCCCCCGGTTTCCGAGTCCATCGGCATCGCCCTGGCCTGGGGAGCCACGCCCCTCTCCACCGCAGAGGCCCGGCTGGCACTGCCCTCCGTGATCCCGTTCCAGGAGGCAGCGGACCAGCCCCGCCGGCTTGCGTTTCTGTTGGAGGGCCTGCGCACAGGGAACGGTGAGTTGCTGGCCCTGGGCGGAGTCGATCACCTGCATGAGGCCTGCCGATTGCCTCTGATCCCTGGGGGCGTAGAGGCCCTCAAGGCTGCCCGGAGAGCTGGGGCCTGGACCGCAAACCTCTCCGGCGCGGGATCTGGCATGCTGGCCCTCACCCCCCGCGAGAAGGCCGAGGAAGTGGCCTTAGCCATGGCGGCAGAGCTCGAACGGCAGGACGGCCCTGCGACCATTCAGGTGGCCCGAGTCTGGCGCAAAGGGGCCGGCTTGATTCGACTCTAGGCCCTTGAGGAGGCGCGATTAGCCCCAAATCGAGAGTTCATGGCCGGATTGGGTCCAATCTCAATGGGGAAGCGGAAACCGATCCCCGAAACGGTTTTTCGGGTCATACTGGAACTAGATAGTGCATCCCCTGCGTCACAGGGGCAGAACACACCCGAACACCCCTATCGGCGCGGCTACCCGCGCCATTCTCCCTAGAAAATACCTGTCCCATGCGAATCCTCTTGACCCTCACCATGGCCGCTCTCTGCAGCGCCAGCGCCCTGGCCCAACAAGCCCCGCCCACTTCCCAATCCAACGGGTCCACAACCACCCCGTTCCTCGCGCGCAGAGGCCTCGTGCGCTGCGGCACACCGAACATGATTCCGGGCTCCTGGAACTTCAATCCCCCCAGCGACTGCAACCTCAACAGCACCAATCCCACGGCGGCCTATGAGCCCACCGAGATTTGGGAGATCACCGTCGTCTTTCACATCCTGCGTGACACCAACGGCAGCGGCAACGTGACCAACGCCCGCTGCAATTCGCAGATCGACATTTTGAACGAGGATTTCCAGGCCATGGCTGGCACCCCGGGATCTCCGGGCTACGACACCATGGTGCAGTTCAAATTGGCAACGGTGGACCCCTCGGGCAACACCACCACCGGCATCAACCGCCACACCAATAGCACTTGGCACAACGACGGGGGCAACTACTACAACTCCCTCGCTTGGGATCCGCACAACTACCTCAACATCTACTGCAACGAAGCCAGCGGATCCCTGGGCTACGTGCCTTGGTTGCCCCAGTCCGGCACCCCGGGCTCGAACTCGGACCGGGTCGTGGCTCTTTGGTCCGCAGTAGGCCGCAACGCCCCGATCGGTGCGCCCTACAACCAGGGGCGGACGGTCACCCACGAAGTGGGGCACTACCTCGGCCTGCATCACACCTTCAACGGTGGCTGCGGCGGCGGCAACTGCTACACCTCGGGCGACCGCATCTGCGACACGAACCCCGAGTCCAGTCCCCATTTCGGTTGCGGCAACGCCAACAGCTGCGGCAGCTCAGACCCGACCGACAACTACATGGACTACAGCGACGACCAGTGCATGAACGTGTTCACCAATGAGCAAACCCGGCGCATGCGCTGCACCCTGCAGCACTATCGCCCGAACCTCGCGCAGCCGGTGGGCGGCGGCGGCCTTGGCACAAGCTACTGCCAGTCAAACCTCAACAGCCGCGGGCTCAGAGCAACCCTGGACGTGGCCGGCAGTCCCACCGTGTCCGACAACGATTTGACCTTCACGGTGAATGACGCAGCCCTGAACCAATTCGGCTACCTCTTGATGAGCCTAAACCAAGGCAACACCAACGGCTTCGGCGGCAGCATGGGCGTTCTCTGCCTCGGCTCACCCATGATCCGCTTCTCCGGCAACGTGCTCAACATGGGCAACAATGGCACCGCGGCCTTCTCCCCGGACCTGACCAACCTGCCCCAGAACACCGTGTTCTTGCCGGGCGACACCTGGAACTTCCAGCTGTGGTACCGAGACAACGTCCTGAACCCGACTTCCAACACCACCGACGGAATCTCGATCACCTTCCAGTGATCTGAATCCGCAAGTACGGTAGCGGGCACAAAGCA